>NZ_LXYR01000013.1 GCF_001650195.1 Phormidesmis priestleyi BC1401
AAGCGGAAAAGCTCTAAAACTCGGCAAGTGGCTAATCGGGTCGCTACCGCGCTCCGCATCGCAGCCCAAACGCTCTGTCGTTCCCATTCTGCCCTAGGCGCTTTCCATCGTCGAATGCAAGCTCGGATGGGCACCCCCAAGGCCATTACCGCAACGGCGCACAAACTGGCACGGATTTTCTATCACCTCTGGACATCGAACCAATCCTATGTCGATCCGGGCATGGACGCAGCCCAGCAGAAGTATCAAGAACGGATCGTTAAAAACCTGAAGAAAAAGGCGCTAACTCTGGGGTTTGACCTTGTTCCTAAATCCACTGCTCCGGAGTGTGTTTCTTAGGAGTTAGCGAGAATTTGTCTTGCAGGAAGTAATCACTTCTAAAGTGCGTTGCTGTCGCCGATTAACCGTCGACAGCGACTCCATGCCGCTTTGAACGTAAACGTGGCAGGTGGCACACATTCCACGTCCGCCACATTCTCTCAGCACGTCTAAGTCTTTGTTGATCAAGTATGGAGAGGAGATTTCCGTTGGTCTCGACGGAGGTTTCTTGAGCGATCGGTTCGAGTCTGACAGTTTTAGCCATGATGATTTCTATCTAAGTAGGTGAAACATTAGGGGAGCAGCAGCGCGATTTGCTGAGGATTGAGCGCTTTTTGCTCCACGATCACGGCAAAGTCGCGCACCACTTGCGAACAGCGTCGAATAAATCCCGTTATCCAGTCTCGAATCCACTGCTGTTGTTCAGTGCTGAGAGAGATATCGGTTCCTAAAAGTAGACAGACTTAATTAAACATAAAATGCCGGAGATGCCCTCACCCCAGCCCTCTCCCGCAGGAGAGGGAGCCAGAATCTAGTTCCTCTTCTCCTTGAGGAGAAGGGGTTAGGGGATAAGGGTCTTCAGTTTAATTGTGCCTACCTACTTACTAGAGAAACTGATGTGAGCCGCTCGATCGATCTGAAATTGCTGCAACCACTCCTGATCAGGACGGGTGGACTTGAGATAATTGACGATGACCGGAATCCCCAAATATTGAGTGGTGAACCTGCTGAGGTGGTTAAGGGCAGCTAAAAGATCTTGAAGCGTTGCAGATGGGGGCTGAGGTTTGGGTTTCTCGATCGGTTCGTCAGGAGTTTGACTGACGGTGAGCGTTCTCAGAGTGGCGATCACGCCCTCAAAATCGGCTTGAATTGCCTCTCGAACGAATTCAATCTTTTGCAAGTAATCTGAATAATCTAAAGTTTGACGAGCTAAAACCAGAAGAACTCGCCCAAACACTATTTTATAAATGTAAACCTGATAGGCTGAAAATTGAAATTCAAACGATTCAAAGCCTTCGGGGATCGTTTCAATCACTTGAAGAACGCCTTGAGAAAGGGCTTCCTTTTGCTGAAGATTAAATGCTCGATCGAGGTCAGCAAAAAACGGTTGCGATTGCCCATCTATTAGGGCAACGCTCACGATTCCTGGTAGATTCAGAAAGTCTTCGATTCCCTCCTGTTTCATAGATTCTTTAAGTTACGTTTCTCTACAATCCGCGTCACATCTTGCATTTAAGGAGATTCTATAAATCGGTAATGGTTTCTGTTGCCCCTTTAATCGGTTGCCCTCCTGCGTTGATGTTTACTCGAAGCTCCTTACACAGTTTAGGTTTAGCCGTATGTCTGACCTTCCGTTTACTTTGGATCAGTTACGCATTCTCAAAGCGATCGCCAGCGAGGGCAGCTTTAAGCGTGCGGCTGATAGCCTCTATGTGTCGCAGCCTGCCGTGAGTTTGCAGGTGCAAAATCTTGAGCGACAGTTAGATGTGCCGTTGTTCGATCGGGGCGGACGACGGGCGCAATTGACAGAAGCCGGACATCTGCTCCTCAACTATGGCGAGAAGATTCTCACCCTCTGTCAAGAGACATGCAGAGCGGTAGAAGATTTGCAAAACCTCCAGGGTGGCTCTCTAATTATCGGCGCAAGCCAGACGACAGGAACCTATTTACTCCCCCGAATGATTGGGATGTTCCGACAACAATATCCCGACGTGGCGGTGCAGTTGCATGTGCATTCCACACGGCGAACGTCTTGGAGTGTGGCAAACGGGCAAATCGATTTGGCGATTATCGGCGGCGAGATTTCCCCCGAACTGCAAGATTCTTTAGAGATCATTCCCTATGCCGAAGACGAACTCGCACTGATTCTCCCCACCTTGCATCCGTTAGCGCGGACTGAAGTGATTCAAAAAGATGATTTGTATCGGCTGCAATTCATCGCGCTTGACTCTCAATCGACGATTCGGAAGGTGATTGATCAGGTTCTGGCTCGCTGTGGGATTGAAACCCGTCGCCTCAAAATCGAGATGGAACTGAACTCGATCGAAGCCATCAAAAATGCAGTGCAGGCTGGGTTGGGCGCATCTTTTGTGTCGGTCTCCGCGATCGAGAAGGAGTTGCAAATGGGACTGCTGCATCGTGCCAGGATCAATGATGTGGTGGTGAAACGGATGTTATCGGTAATTATCAATCCCAATCGCTATCGATCGAAGGCAGCCGAGGCGTTTTGTCGAGAAATTTTGCCCCGATTTACCAATCAGCCCGTCAGCTTTGAGCGTAAACAGGCACCAAACGCTGTAGAGCCACAAAACCTGAGAGCCATGCTGCACGCGTCAAATCTCAGTCGAGTTGCCCCCGACGGTGATTAGAGATCTCAAAAAATCGCCTGAGACGGGCGATCATAGGCTAATTTAAACGTTAAACGCCCCTCGATCGTCTGTATGCAGCTTTATTGCACCCGTCCGGGTTGCTCAAAACCGACTAACTTCTTCAACGATCTCGATCATCTCACCACGCTAAAAACAGTCAAGCAAAAGTTTTGCACTAACTGCGGCATGTCGCTGATTTTGGCTGACCGATATCTGACGACAAAACTGCTTGGTCAAGGAGGCTTTGGAGCCGCATTTTTGGCGCGCGATCGCTATACTCCCGGTTTGCGGCAGTGTGTGGTCAAGCAGTTTCAGCCGTCGGGTCGGCTCACGCCTAATCAGTTGCAGATGGCTCAAGATCTGTTTGAGCGAGAAGCAGAAGCGCTTGAGCAGTTGGGCAGAGAGCATTCTCAAATTCCTGATTTGTTTGCCTTTTTCGAGCTGTCGATTCCTAGCCCTCATCAGGCGACCGAGGATAAATTCTTTTACCTCGTTCAAGAGTTTATTGATGGTGAGACGTTAGAAGAAAGGCTAATTCGGCAGGGCAAATTTTCTGAGTCTAACGTGCTGGACGTGCTGAGAGAAACGCTGAAGATCTTGCAGTTTGTTCATGAAAACGGCTCGATCCATCGCGATATCAAGCCATCTAACATCATGTGGAACCTCAACGGACGGCTTTATTTACTTGATTTTGGTGCGGTAAAATATGCTACCACCGCAGGCGGCTCGAAAGCATCCACGAGCATTTATTCTTTAGGATTTGCCCCACCAGAGCAGGTGTCGGGCGATGAAGTCTATCCCTCTACCGATTTGTATGCGCTGGCAGTCACTTGCATTATGCTGCTAACTGGAAAGCAGCCTCCAGAGCTATTTAATGCCTACAACAATTCTTGGAAATGGCAGAGCTTTGTGCAGACGAGCCAACAGCTTGCTGATGTGCTCGATAAAATGCTGCTGCCTGTTCCCGATCAGCGATTCCAGTCTGCCATAGACGTATTAGAGGCACTTGTCGTTCGCCCACAGCGACCCCAACCGCCACCTCAGCCAGCGCCTTTACCCACTCCCACTACGTCTCTACCTGCTGCGGTCTCAAAGTCTCAGCAGATTCCACAACGGGCATCGGTGCATCCGTTTTCGATTTTAGAGCTATTGGGAGCCGCCGCATTTACGGGCTGCGAAGGGGCATTGTTAGCGATCGCGCTATTTAGCCTCCCGATTCCCGCCCCGATCAGTGCAGGGCTTTGGCTGGCGCTCTCGATCGGGCTGGTGGTCGTTCAGTCTCGCCGCATTATCGAGAAAGTTGACCTGGTAATTTTGGCAGGCATCACGTTTGCAGTGATTGGATTCCTCCCTGCACTTCATGCAGTGGTGGCGGGGCTGGCTTTAGGGAACGGATTCTTAGCGGTTGCAGTGCTAGCGGTTTCTGGAGGACTGAGTGCGATCGCGGTGACGGCTCTGTTTCGCTTAATCTACAAACTACTCGCTAGATTTTTTTGAAGCCGACAGAATTCGGTAAATAGTCTTGAGGAATTTACGCTTAAGCCCGTGAAGCCTTAATCTATAGGCAATTGATTGGCGATATTGCATTTGTGGCTGAAAATCGTGTAGGTTGCTAACCTCTTTGCTTATGTCTCAAAAAAACGAAACTCCAGTTCTTGTTCTTTCGCTTCTGATCACGGCTGGATTGCTGGGAGCAGGTTTTTGGCTGTTGATGCCACGATCGCCCATTTCATTCAATAATCCGATCGCTAGCCAGATGGGTTCGACAAGCGATCGCCTTAGTCAGGGTGAACGAATTTTAGTTCCGGTCGAAAGTAGGGCGGATAATCCCGCGTTTGCTCAAGCAAAGCAGGCAGGGGTGGCAGCGATGGCGGCTCAACAATATGGTCAAGCTGTGACCCAGTTTGAGTCAGCGCTGCAAACGTCTCGCAATTCGCCCGAAACGCTGCTCTATCTCAATAACGCTCGGATTGGAACGAACAAATCCTATACGATCGCTGTTGCCGTTCCGGTGAGCGCTGACCCCAACGGGAGTTTAGAGATTTTGCGCGGAGTGGCTCAGGCACAAAGCGAGGTGAATCAGGCAGGAGGTGTAAAAGGGGTGCCGTTAAAAGTGGCGATCGTCAGCGATGACAATAATCCTGAGATCGCCCAACAAATGGCGAACATCTTGGTGCAAAAGCCCGAAGTGCTGGGAGTCGTGGGACACTATGCCAGTGATGTTACTCTTGCCGCCGCGAGTGTCTACAATACGGGAGGGCTGGTGTGCATCTCTCCAATCAGCACCACCGTCAAGCTCTCTGGCTTCGGGAAATATATTTTTCGCACGGTGCCAAGCGACTATATCGCGGCGGGAGCTTTGGCAGACTACACCGTCAAAACGTTACAGCAGAAGAACATAGCGGTGTTTTTCAATTCTCAAAGCGCTTATAGTCAATCGCTCAAATCGGAATTCAGTCGAGCGATCGCGTTAGCCGGGGGGCAGGTGTCAGGTGAATATGATCTGTCGGCTCCTGATTTTAGCGCGGCGACAGCCGTTGATCGATCGCTGAAACAAGGCGTAAAAGCGCTAATGCTGGCACCTAATACGGGCACGCTTGACAAGGCGCTTCAGGTCGTTCAGGTCAATCAGCGTCGGATGAGTCTGCTGGCAGGGGATGATGTCTATGCGCCCAAAACCTTGGAGGTCGGTGGACAGCAAGCCGTCGATATGGTGATCTCAGTGCCGTGGCATATTAATGGCAATCCTAGTTCTGTCTTTGCAGGAAAGTCTCGATCGCTGTGGGGCGGCGATGTCAACTGGCGGACGGCGATCTCTTACGATGCGGTGCAGGCTTTGGCGGCAGCCCTTCAGCGTGACCCAACTCGATCTGGAGTTCAGCAAGCGCTGCTGTCTCCAGATTTTTCGGCGACGGGTGCGGCAGAGACGGTGCGATTTTTGCCATCGGGCGATCGTAATGTAGGAATTCAGCTTGTGAAAGTGTCACGGGGCGATCGGTTTGGTTCAGGCTTCGATTTTGTTCCGATTCAACGATGAGAATTTTCTGGCGTTGCTGAATGACACTATGATTTCGCTAGATTCTGGACAGAGCGGCTCTCAGAAATTGTTTCATAGCCAGATTCAGCAACGCTTAAATTGTCTCGACGACTCAGGCGCTGTAAAAACTCGCCAACACGCCCGGCGGAATTTATTTTGCGTCTGCGCCCGAATTGGTGCCTCAGTGCACCGTTGAACCGTTGGAGATCGGGCAAACGGCAGATAAGCTAGTGACTCCTTATCAAGAGCCTTTAGTTAATCAGTGCCCAGCGCGACGCAATCAGTTAAATATTCAGGCGTTTCAGGATGACAGCTACCCGATTATCCACAATTTATTTGTGGTGGTGAAGCAAAACGGAGGCACCGAACAACAGGCAGGAGAAGCCTACGCAAATTTGCTGCTGTCAGATCAGGGGCAGGACGCGATCGCGAAGGCAGGGTTTGTAAGAGTTCGGTGAGGTTGCATAAAATGGAGGTCAAACGCTCATCTCTAGCATTCGTTGAATGGGACGTAGGGCAGCGAGACGAGTGTGTTCGGGCAACGTGATTTCTGGCGATCGTGTCTTCATTGCCAAATACAGCTTTTCTAACGTGTTGAGCCGCATGTGAGGGCATTCGTTGCACGCACAGTTTTGCATCGGCGGAGCGGGGATGAAGGTCTTGTTCGGTGCAGCTTTCTCCATTTGGTGAAGAATTCCTGCTTCGGTTGCTACGATAAAAGCCTGACTCGAACTTTTCTGGCAATAGTTCAGCAAAGCCGTTGTAGAACCGATGTAGTCTGCGTGGCGCAACACCGCGGGTTCACATTCTGGGTGAGCAATCACTTCCGCGTTGGGATGCTGAACTTTAAGCTGCACCAGCTTCTTCTCAGAGAAGGTTTCGTGTACCATGCAGCTTCCTTGCCAAAGCACCATCTCTCGCCCGGTTTGCTCCATTACATATTTGCCGAGGTTGCGATCGGGCGCAAAAATAATCGGCTGCTCGGCGGGGATTTGACGCACGATCGACACAGCGTTCGCGCTGGTGCAAATGATGTCACTCATTGCCTTGATGTCTGCTGTGCAATTTATGTAAGAAATTACCAAATGGTCGGGGTGATTTGTCTTAAATTGAGCAAACGCATCGGGCGGACAGCTATCGGCTAGAGAGCAACCCGCCTCTAAATCTGGCAGCAACACCAGCTTATTAGGGTTGAGAATCTTCGCCGTTTCTGCCATGAAATGCACGCCTGCAAAGACAATTACGTCTGCCTCAGTCTTCGCGGCTTGTTGCGAAAGCCCCAAAGAGTCACCCAAATAATCGGCAATGTCTTGAATATCAGGATCTTGATAGTAGTGCGCCAAAACTACTGCATTGAGTTCGCGCTTGAGATCGGCGATCGCGCCAAACAAATCACGAGGCAAGCCAATCTTGGGAGAAGAAAGAGTAGTAAACACAGTGGCAGCCCGAAAACGACGAATCTCTATTCTAATACTTATAGTTTAATCTACCAAAAATATAAAGGTAAGTTTTAGCAGAATCTACTACTTAAAAAATCAGATCTATCCATTGTCGGATTCCTCCCTCAATCTTCCTCCCGCAGCCTTCTAGAATGAGATCAGTAGCCTTTACAGATTTTAAGCTTTGATCCAATCGGAGACGTTAGAACTATTGGAGTGGTCGCGCCTTTGTCAGCATTTAGCGACCTTTGCCGCCACAAAACTCGGTGCGATCGCCGCTCGTCGGCTCAAAATTCCGGCTCGTCAGCAAGACACTTTGACGCTGTTAGCGCAAACTCAAGAAGTCTATAGCTTAGAGAGTCGTCTGCCCAGTGGGTTGCGCTTTGATGGCATTGATGACATTGGCGAAGCGCTCGAACGTGCCGCCCTGCAAGGAATTTTGTCAGGAGCCGAACTGCTGGCGATCGCCAAAACCTTATCCGGTGCTAGAACACTGCGACGCACGATCGACAACCAGGACGAGATTCCTGTCTTAAGTGCCCTCGTGTCTGAGCTGCGAACCTATCCTGACCTTGAGCAAGAGATTTATCGCTGCATCAATGATGACAGCAAGGTGAGTGAGCGGGCGAGTCCTAAACTGGCTGAGATTCGGGCAAAGCAAAAGCAACTGCGCGATCGGGTCTACGATGTCTTGCAGCGATTGATTCAGCGTCAGGCAAATGCGATGCAAGAGCAGCTAATCACGCAGCGAGACGGGCGATATGTTGTTCCGGTGAAGGCACCTCAAAAAGATGCGGTTCCTGGCATCGTTCACGACACGTCGGTGAGTGGAGCAACGCTTTATATTGAGCCAAATTCGACGGTGCAGTTTAATAATCAACTTCGCCAATTACAGCGTCAAGAACAAGTTGAGGAAGAAGCCGTTCGACGAGTTTTGACCGAACAGGTGTCTGCGGTCAACGAGGATCTAGAACGACTGCTTGTAATCTGCACTACCCTGGATTTGGCGACAGCTCGTGCGCGCTACAGCCTTTGGCTGGAAGCCAATCCGCCGCGATTTATCAATTACGTCGCGACAGAAAACGCGGCTTCAGAACCCGTTACCCTGCGTCAACTGCGCCATCCGCTTTTGGTTTGGCAACAGCAGCACGAACAGGGTCGATCGGTGGTTCCGATCGACCTTTTGATCCAGCCTCATATTAAAGTGGTGGCGATCACAGGTCCTAACACAGGCGGAAAAACCGTTACGCTCAAAACGTTTGCTCTAGCGATTTTGATGGCAAAAGTCGGGCTATTTATTCCGGCTCGTGAGCCTGTAGAATTACCGTGGTTTGACCAAATTCTTGCCGATATTGGCGACGAACAATCCCTAGAGCAAAGCCTCTCCACATTTTCGGGTCACATCCGGCGGATTAGTCGCATTCTGGATGCGCTGACCATCGATTCGGACTCACTGAAGTCAGAAGATTCTGATACAAAATTCGCCTCAAATTCTCTGGTTCTATTAGATGAAGTCGGAGCCGGAACTGACCCGACGGAGGGCAGCGCTCTGGCGATCGCTCTTCTCAAATATCTCGCCGAACACGCGGCACTGACGATCGCCACGACTCACTTCGGCGAACTCAAGGCGCTGAAATATGAAGACGATCGCTTTGAGAATGCCTCGGTTGAGTTTGATGATGTCTCGTTGTCTCCCACCTATCGCCTGCTGTGGGGCATTCCTGGACGATCGAATGCGCTGACGATCGCCCGCCGCCTCGGACTCAACGAAGACGTGATTCAACGCGCTCAAGAACAGGTGGGTGGCGCGTCTGAAGATGTCAACCAGGTGATTGCCGGATTAGAATCTCAGCGGCGACGACAGGAAACCAAAGCCCAAGAAGCGGCAAAAATCTTAGAGAGCGCCGAGCAGTTGTATCGGCAAGTCTCCGAAAAAGCAGCCAATCTACATGAACGGGAGCGATCGCTGCAACAGGCGCAAGAAAAAGCCGTTCAGGAGGCGATCACGCAGGCAAAAGCTGAAATCGCGACGGTGATTCGCCAATTGCAAAAGGGCAATGTCACTGCTCAAGATGCCCAGCAAGCCACCGATGCCCTAAACCGCATTGCTGAAAAACAGCTTCCGTCTCGTCAGCCTGCCAAACCTAAACCGGGATTTCGTCCGCAGGTGGGCGATAAAGTCCGCATTCCTCGATTGGGGCAAACTGCCGAAGTGATTAACGTCTCAGACGATGAAGAACTGGTCGTGCGGTTTGGTTTGATGAAGATGACCGTTCCTATGCAAGACGTTGAATCGTTGACGGGCGAGAAACCTGCCAAACGAGAGCGTAAACCGGACGATCGCCGTTCCGAGGAAAAAACTCCGCCGCCTTCTCCTGCTCCCGTTATTCGCACGTCGCGCAACACCGTTGACATTCGCGGCAATCGCGTTGCCGATGCCGAAATTTTGCTCGATCGAGCCATTTCGGAAGTCGGTGGAGCGATTTGGATTATTCACGGTCATGGCACAGGTAAACTGCGGCAGGGCGTTCATGCGTTTTTGCAGCAGCATCCGCGCATTCAGCGATTTGAGTTGGCTCCTCCTGAAGATGGCGGATCTGGAGTGACGATCGCGTATCCGATTTAATCAATCACGGGTTCTACAGCCATCTGCATCAGACCTTGGCTTCCAGCAGTTTGAGAAACTCAGTGTTAACGCCTGACTCGCGGGTCAGCGCGATTTTTCCGGTGCGGGCGATTTCACGAATCCCAAACTTGTTGAGCACTTGAACGATCGCCACCATCTTGCCTGGGTCGCCCACCACTTCTAATGTCAGTGAGTCTTCTGACACATCGACCACGCGGGCGCGAAAAATCTGAGCCAATTCGACAATCTCAGATCGACTCGTGCTTCCAGCATTCACTTTTAGCAACATCAACTCCCGCTCCACGCATGGAACTTCGGTGATGTCTTGCACCTTGATTACGTTGATTAGCTTATAGAGTTGTTTGGTCAACTGCTCAATGCTGCGATCGTCTCCTGGTACCACCATCGTGATCCGCGAAACGCCCATCTGCTCTGCTGGACCGACCGCCAGACTTTCGATATTAAACCCCCGACGGGCAAATAAGCCCGCAATCCGAGTCAAAACCCCGGCTTCGTCTTCAACCAAAACAGAAAGGGTGTGCTTCATCACCGTGTTTTTCGATAGAAAAATTGCATTTTCTCATTCTATCGCGCAACCTCACGAATACCGGGAACGAGTTGCGATCGAGCGCCCTGACTAACAAATGTGTTTAGCCAAACCGCCTGATATCCTTTCTACCAGATATTATTCTCGCTATGGGTAGATGCGCTTTAATGATCTAGCCACTTTAATCAAGCTGTGTAGACTTTACGTGGAGCAAAGGCTTTTATGGGTTGGTTACAAAGACTATTTGGGCAGGAAAAACCCCAAGACCCTCAGCAGGCAATCAGTGGACAAGCAGTGGCTCAAGCCCCGATGAGTGTTCCTGCGGATGCCCCGGCTGCCGAAGAAATTCCGATCGAGCGAGTGGGCTTAAATGGCGAATATGATCAAAGCGGACTCGCAAAACGAGTGGCTCTAGCATTTGACCAAGATTCTGAGGTCGCCGACGTTGATCATGTCTACGTAGCGCAGACGGGCAGCACGGTTGTTCTCAAGGGCACAGCCCCTAGTCAAGAGATCTTAAACAAGCTGATCACGATCGCCAATAACGTCAACGGCGCGTCGGCAGTCGATGCCGACCAGGTTGAAATTGGTTAATTGATTCAATTTTTCTAAAAATCATCGGTGTAGCCTGTCCGATCGGGCTACATTTTTTTACTCGATCCACTGCACTTGCACAAAATGAGCAGAACGACCCCAAGCATCTTGCACAACAGAAATATCCTGCACTTCTAGGTTAAATGGAATTGCAGTCGTGATATATTGCTGAACCACTCGACCCAAGTCGGGTGTGAGTTGAGCGGCTGCGGTAGCGGCAACCCCGAAGCCAAGAAGTTGCTCGATCGGTCCTTTAGGCAACAGCATAAATGCCCCCCACGCTAGCCCTGCTGTCAAAACTATCTCTACTGATAAATTGGTGCCACAGCGAGGATGAACGGCTAGGTTCCATTCGCTTTTAATTCGTCTGAGCGCCTCACTCACAGCACGGCTGACCTCCGACGTTTTCACCTGACCATAGAGATAAAATCCTTGCTCGGTAGACAATCCACCTAGCCCATCGCTGTTTTTGGATGCCTGATTACGGTTGTCTCCAGAAATTGAGGCATGAGCCGCGCCGCTCAAAATCCAGACCGTCGCGTGCTCTAACCCATGCACCTGTCGCAGTGTCAAAACTTCCTTTAGCCTTGGAATAAACCCAATCTGTCTGAGTAGGTCAGTATCTTGATTGGGTTGAGGAGCCGGAAATGCAGCACTCCAGACGTTAGAATTTGCTTCGTAATCTGTGGTCGTCATAGCATAGCTCCACTGTAGATAGACCCAGCAGCTAAAGTAACTCTTTAACTCTAGCGTCTACCTAGTTCAGAGGAGATGAGACTGCTGTAAATCGCATGGGGGAGTCTAACCGCGAAACTGAAAGGTCGGTGCTGCCATCGCCGTCGGTGAGCCGCTTGCCACAGAGGGCTTATCCCCCACTGCTCTTGATACCTCAACGCCGTTTTGTTCTAGAATCACGATCGGGTCAGAGCCACCGTTAACCTCGATTCGCTTGACCAAAATCTGCCCATTTGAGAGACGCTGACCTGCCCTGACATAGCGGGTGGTTGCCTCGTTAGGCGCTTTGACGATCGCTTCTGCAACGCCACCGACCACGATAACGCCAGAAACTTCTACGGCTCTAGCCAGAGTTGGTTCCGGCAGTGGCGGCAGTGCCGCGATCGTCGGTATAGAAGGTCTAAATGCAGTTGTGGGAATGGATGAGCGAGACGCTGCTCTCTGCGAATTACTCGATTGAGACGCTGCTCTCTGCGAAGTTCTGGATTGAGGAGCTTGGGAACCTTGAGATGCTTGAGGAGAACTTGGAGGTTGAGGCAGTCCTGTGCGCTCCCCTGTTCCCGTTCCTGATCCAGTTGCATTGGGGTCTCTTGGTGTGCCAGAATTTCCGGCAGGAGTTCTAAAAGTGATTAATGGAGCCAGATTCGCGAAGGGATCAGTCTGACTTTTTTTGACGTTAATTTCAGACTGAACTTGACGTGCCCGCTCATCAGGGTCAGTCAGTTGCAGCAGACCGGGAATTCGAGTGGTGGCTAAATTTGCTTTTTTGTCGCCATTCTTCTCAGAGACCAAAGGCTTTGAGAAAGGCTGCGCCGCAACAGGAGAAGGACTTGCAGGAGGATTACTCGATTGCTCTGAGGCACAACCGCCTACTAAGATAGCGAACATTCCTACACAAGCAATCAAAGACTTTTTCTGCATTTTCTCTCCTCCAAAACTCCATACCAAAATGTTTCTAGCTCTTCAAGCTGAAGAGAATTAAGTCGATCGCTTCTTAGAGATAATTTGCGCTCTCGAAGGCTTCTTCATTCGACTTTGAACAAGAGAACCTTTGAATATGTTCAGTATGCCCTAAACTTTCGGTGATCGACATACTTTGTTTTAGACAAAAGAGCCGATCACTCGAGAGAATGGGAGAGGCTGCTAACAAAATCTATCTTTAGTCTTCGCTTCCAACCATCAACATTTGCAGAGATTCTAAGCCTTTCTTTACTCGTCGGGAGACTGTAACCGCACTGATGCCCATACGTTCTGCTGTTTCTTTCTGAGTCAAATCGTGCAAAAAGACAAATTCTAGAACTTGTCGAGTTCTCGTTTCTAATTGAACTAGCGCCTGCTGTAAACGAATTTGATCTTCTTGAGCAAGCTGGAAACTCCGGTATTGGTGATCGGGCACCAAGTCTCCGATCGTCGCGCTGCCGTTATCTTCATCTCGAATTGGCGCATCTAAACTCAGAAGCGCACGGTTTTGACACGCCACTTTAATTTCTTGCCACTCGCTTTGAGAGATTTCTAAAACGGCTGCCACCTCTGCATCGGTAGGATTGCGCTGAGCCGTCGCTTGCAAGTCGCGAATCACCCAAACCGATTGACGTTGCAGCGCTTGCCACCGTCGAGGAATGCGCATTGAGGGGCTTTTATCACGCAAATAATGCTGAATTTCGCCTCGAATATAGGGAACCGCGAACGAGCTAAAGGCGTGACCTTTAGACATATCAAATCGCTCGATCGCCCGAATCAACCCAATGCAGCCAACTTGCAGCAAGTCTTCATAATTTTCTGTGCATTGGTGAATCCAATGATGAGCCTCCTTTCTAACCAGTCCAAAATTTAGCTCGACAAGCTGATTGCGGGTCTGTGAAGACGGAGACTTCTGGTAGTCCCGCAAGAGTTGTAAGCTTTCACTCCTCAGTTCATGGGCGATGAGAGTTGACATGACGAAGTTCAGTGGGTAGAGCGGGTCAATAAATACGTCAGACTCAGTTCTGAGGGTTTTTCAGAAACTACTGTCATTGTTAACGCCACTTTCAGAAGGCTACAGGAATTTGGAATCGTTGAAAAGATCTCACTGAATGTAGTAATAAACCTTCAAGTTCTCTATCTAGCGGACGGAGATTGATCACTCATTTCCTAATACGCATCTTTTGAAGTGCTGGATTAAACCTATTCTCTACATCTAATTACTTACCACGGCATTTCCACTGAATCTAGTTCTAGCAGTTTTTTTGCTTCGATATTAATCCCGATATCCCTAAACAAAAATTTTCTTTTCTCGGACACGTAGTGATTTTTTTAACTATTAAAAATGCTTCAGAAAAGACCTGTTTTCAATAAAAAAGGGGCATTAGCCCCTTAAATTAGTCATTTTGTTAAGTCAGATAAAACTCAGGGGCTTCATAGAAGCTTTACAGAGTCTGATCAAGGAATTATGTGTTTGGTGCAACCCGTGCATAGAAAAGCCCGCGAATTTTGACTTCACTCGGCTCACGAGACCCCATATCTGTATCTGAGGGCTGTAAGCTCTCAAAGGTACCTGCAACTTCACCCGTTGTGCTGTCAATTTTGGCAACGCTAAGAGCAATTTTGCCTTTAGCCAACTGAAATTGCTTGACGTTTTCCTTTCGCAGTTTTTCACTGTCTGCCTGACCTGGCAATGCTACTGCGTTGTCATAACCCGTAGTCAGACCGCGACCTTTCGGATCTAAGAAGTTAGCAGTCCGGTAGGACGGAACGCGGAACTCCCCGATTAAATCTGTCGAGGTGCTGATACTGCTTTGACCAGGCTGGCTGTTGGCAACAAGTCCTTTAATAGTGAATAGAAAGGGAATCCGTTCGCCACCCGGTAGCTGAACGGTGGTTGCTTGAAAGTCAAGTCCGTCTTCTTCTTTAAAGGTCAAGCTGCCGTCTGCATTTGCAGTCAGAGAGCCTGAGACCGCGTCGATCGAAGACGTGTAGCGAGTCATGAGCTTAGTGGGCACAAACTCGGCTTCTTTGCGTTTGTTGCTTGATTCTCCCTTCACAAAGAAGGCAGTCGGCTGCAAGCAAAGGCTATTGATGGAATAGGATTTACCGTTCTCAATGGGGATAATGCCACGAGACGTTTCTTCAATTTGGGGGCAACTGTTGGCTAAACCAGTTCCTCTAACTTGGTCGTAGGTCATGGCTTCAGTGCTGCTGGCGGGAGCCTCACTGCAAGCGGTTAACACACTCATGCATAGTGCCAAAAGTGTGACGATTAAAGCGCGATAGCTCATGGTCAACCTCAAAGTCAATCTAAAAAACCCTGCCAGCGCAATTCAGGTCGATCGCAGTGGCAGATCGCTTTGGGCGTTTACTACCACAACCGTCAAGAAGACGCGCTGAACTGCTGCCAGGTCGAATCGAAATTTCTATAATTTCTGGAGTGGTTTGGGCGGAACCTCTCAGAGTATTTTACAGACTTTGGTCAACATTTCAATATCATCTCGCGAAGAAAGTCGATCGCACCAAGCGTCAATGGAGATTATCCAGAACTCAGCATTCCATTGAGTCGTTCAAATGCCTTTACTTCCTGCCAAGCTTGCACCACATTGCCCTGCATAAGAGCGGCAACTCCATTAAGAGCGTGTAGTTCTGGCAGATTGGGGTTGAGTGCTAATGCAGATTGCAGAGCAGTTTGAGCCGCCTTAGGGCGGAAGTCGTAAAGATTTACAAAGGCAAGATAGGCGTAGGCATGAGGATTTTTTGAGTCGAGTTGAGTGACTCGTTGGAATGCAGCGATCGCTCGATTGACTTTGCGGCTCAACACGTCGGCTAATGCCAGATTATAAGCAAACGCAAGGTTATTCGGCTCTTGCTGAAGTCGATAATCTGACGCTTGACGCGCCTGAATGACATAGTTTTGAGTCGGATCATATTGATTGATGCGGCTGATTTGCTCAAAGATGTTACTTAAAGAACTGATTCCTCTGGGCATCATGGCAGAGAGCGATCGCAGCCTCGTAACCCGATCAATGGACGCATTTGGAATCGCGATCGCCTGGGCATCAATTTTTAACCGCACCTCTGGCAGCGGAATTCTGTAAGTCTCGCCTGTTTGCTGATTGAGATAGGTTGCCGCTAGAGTATAGATTCCTGTGGCATTGGCGGGGGGCAACATGGCAAGTCGTTCAACAATTTGAAACTGAGCCGTGTCTTCTGCTGCGCCGGGTTGCAGCATTCCTAACGCGATCGCGTGGTCGTGCAGCCAGCGATTTTCGGCTCCGCTATCGGCTCGGCTCCAAGTGAGAAGCACCACGCCCGATCGCAACTGCTGCCAAGAGCCAGACCAGCGATAAGTGACAGGCAACGGTTTTCCCGGTGCTGCTTTATTGGGAACTCGCACCTGCTCCAAGCGAACGGGCTGACCGTGTGCTCCCAGTGATTGAACTTGCACGGTGGGAACCTGACGACGATAGAGGTCAAGGGTGCCTTGGTCGGGGAGTGTCCAGGTTTTCTTGAGCTGAAGATCTGGATCTTGGACGATCGTTCGCATTAACGCTGTTTGAGCCGCCGCTTGACGAATTGAACCCTGATCGCCGCTTTTGGTCACAAACCAGGAGAGCGATCGAGCATCTTGTTCGACTTGCTTTAATGTTGTGCCGACTTGCCGCCCATAAACCTGAAAGTTTCGCAGCGCTCCAAAGTAGTTGAGATTATGTTGATTAAAGCTAGAAAGAGACGGCAGCACTCCCAGCGTGGTGATGAGATAAGGATCGGTGCGAATCACTTCACTAATTACGTCTGCGTGATGCCAGTCTTCTGCTAGCATTGCTCGATGAGAATCGTGGCTTGACAACGCTTTTGGAACCCACTCGATCGGCATTAAGCTCAAGACCATCAGCAGCGTTGATAGCCCAACGGCACCCCAGCGAAACCCACGCAGCCGATCGGGAAATAGCACTAATCCCTGCGCTAACAGCACCGCAAACACAGGCAACAACGGCGTTATGTAACGATCGTCTTTGTTGACATTGAGCGAACTTAGTAGATAACCGCCTATCAAAAATATCGCTAACCACCTCAACGATCGCCACCAGTTGCGATAGGTGGCTTGCCGATAGCCTTTTCTTCGCAATCCACCATAGTCTATTTTTTGCCGTAGCCGACCGCTTGAGACAAACCATTCTCCTCGAATCACCGAGCGTTTCCAATACAGCACTAGCCCGACTAATCCTAGTAGCAGCAATGGATAAGACACGAGAGAGGGCAGCAGTTTGAGGTAAAAAATCCAGGCATCGATCGTGGTGAGTGGCGGATCTCCTTCAGCGATCGCAGAGTCGATCGTGGCGCGTTTACCTGACGTTAAGATCAATAGCCAGTTAATGCGATACCACGGGAGGCAGATTGAGAGCGCGGTCGCTAAACTTAACAGCAGTTGAATCAGCTTTATCCACGCTTTCTGCCAAAGAAAGGTGACGAATAACCAAATAATCGGTACGGTTAAAAATAATAGTGTGGTTTGCTTAGTTAATAATGATAAGCCAAACGAGACTCCGAATGCGACTGACCACAGCCAGGAACGAATCCAAGGAGGCGTGAATGAACGAAAGTCGGAATCATTTTCGGATTTGACAGAACGCTGATCGGATAGGATTGAGGCTCGATCGCTGATTGCCCACATCGTCAGAGTAAAAACGCTTAACGTGATCATGGCGACTAACGGATAGTCGATCAAAAAGTCTAAGCGAATTTTATAGAGTTCTGGAAACAGCAGACAAAGGACGGTTGCCCATAAACCGACTTGGACATCAAATAGACGTGCGCCTAATCCATAAACTGAGCCAAGCAAGATCGCTCCATAAAACAGATTGACGATCGTAGACTGCTCGACTCCAGCGCCAAAAATTGCCAGAAACGGGGTCGTCGAGATGTAGACCAACGGCGGAATTTTGGAGGATAGCGTCCAAAACGTTGCCCACCAGTCTTGAGAAAACCACTCAGGAGACTGCAAGACTCGCCAGTAGTTCAGCGCTCCGGTAAGATAGTCGGCTTGGTCCCAGCCGGGAACGGATTGATCGATCGCAAACCAGACTCGATCGATCACGGCTCCAGTGAGCCAGATCAGCCCCAAAATCGGCAATCCTTTAATCCAATCTGGTTTCGTTGCGCCCACTGGTTAACCCTAATCGTTTACTCATTTTCAGGTGAGGAATGCCCGCTTCTTGAAAGCGATCGCCCTCGACCTCAAATCCCAGTGCTTGATAAAACTCTTTTACAGCCTCCTGTGCATGAATACGGATTTCTGGAATATCTTTTTTACTTAAGAACTCGATCGCGGCATTCATAATTTGCTGCCCCACTCCCTGTTTTCGAGCATCCGCTAAAACGGCAAGGCGTTCTATCTTTGCCATCGATTGATTAACAAAGCGAATCCGAGCCGTTCCCACCGGGCGATCGTTCAAATAAGCTAAAAATTGCACCGCTTCTTCATCTTTTCCATCAAATTCTAAGGTTTCATCGATTCCCTGTTCTTGCTGAAACACCGCAGCCCGAATCGTGCGAATGGGTTCCCAATCGTCGGGCAGTTGGGCGATTTTGACAGTCAGTTGCTTCATGGCGATCGAGTCACAACTTTTTTACAGTGTGTCAGCATCCGTGAGTTCTGCCAATCGTAGTCGAGATTTCTCCTGCGAGGCTCTAGGTTAAGACGGGTAATAAAATCTGAGAACTGCCTGTTTGTAAGGTCACGGTGATGATTTGAGCCTCGATCGCCCGTCCTTCTCCTGGCATTTCGGTTCCCAGATTGACGGGATAGGCAGGAAAACAGGCTCCACTGACACTCAATCGAATCGCACTTCCTTCTTGAATTTGAATGCAAATCGGTTGAAGAACGATTCTCAAGGGCGGATCACTAGAATCGACTCGTAGATAGCCTTGAGTGAAGTTATAAACTCCTCCATTAGGGCGAACTTCGGACAGCACTGCCGACAGATCAAAACTGGGTGTATCAGCCGTGCAGTCAAGCTCTACGATGACATTTCCAAGCAAATGCAGCGCCTCAGATAACGGTTTAGACGTGTAGGTGAGAACATCACTGCGGCAATCGAGAGAGGCACGATCGAACGAGCCAGACGGCGCAGAAGCGTGACCTCCCAACGCGGGGACAGGTCGCCAAGGATCATGAACTAAGACATCTACAGAGGAAGAACCCCGATCGGGTGTGAGCATCCCATCAGAATCGCGGATGCTGGCGAGTCCATTGCTGCTAAGAAAATAGGGCGTTCTGGGGAGATTGGGAAATTCGTCGAACGATCGCCATTCATTACTTCCCAGTTCAAATAATTTGACGGGAGGTTCATCCAGCAATCCGGTGTCAATGCCTTTGAGAAACTGGTCAAACCAGCGAATCTGAGCGCGATCGCACACACTTGCGGCTTCTGAACCATAGTCAACAGCACCGACTTTTCGCCCCCACGGCAAATGCGCCCACGCCCCGACTAGCAGATGTTGGCGATGTTGGCTTTGACTCATCGCTTGATATAAATTCAAGGTGCCGCGCATAAATGTGTCAAACCAGCCGCCAATGTGCAGCATCGGCAGATCAAACTCTTGGAGATACGTTTTAGGAGATAGCCGTTGCCAATAAGGATCAGAGGCGGGACGATCGAGCCAGTCGTGATAGAACGAATCGGCTGCCCACTCGCTCATGATTTTGGGACGGGCGGGAATGGCATCGTGCAGAGGCAAATTTCGTGCCGCATTCGAGAGTGTCAGAAATGCCGCTTCGTCGCCCTTGAGTCGTGCCGTTTCTGCCGCGATCTGAATCGCCCATCCCAAATTTGCTTGGAGACAAAACGCGCCGCCTTCATACGCCCACTCGTGATAGAGGTCATAGCCCAACATAGCAGGGCACAGTGCCTTGAGCGCAGCAGGACGCTTCACCGCTGCATAGAGTTGAGTCATTCCTTGATACGAAAACCCATACATCCCAACCACGCCACTGCTGCCCGGAAGCGTCGCCGCCCAATTCACCGTGTCATAACCGTCTTCAATCTCATTCTCAAACAGCCGAAATTCTCCTTCAGAGGTGCCCCGACCGCGCACATCCTGGATAACGACAATGTAGCCGTGAGCCGCATACCAAATCGGATGGGCATAAACGATCGTAGAGGCGATCGCGCGTCCATAAGGTTGCCGCATCAGCAGCACCGGAAACGTGCCGTCTGCTTTGGGATAATAAACGTCCGCATCGAGCCGCGCCCCGTCGCGAGTGTGCATCGAGTGAGCTTGTTTTGGCAACACCTCAAACATGAGACAACTTAGGAATGGGAGTGCGCTGCAAGACCGCCATATCTTCGTCGTCTAGCTCAACCGGAACGCCACTGCGAATCAGTTCGGCAAAGTCTTCGTTTGGCACCATAAAACAGAGGGCATAAAGACGCTCAGAGCCAGTGTTTCTGACTTCATGAATGCCCGTCGGCGGCACGAGCAGACTGTCACCTGCCTGAATCGGCTCTTCTTTGCCATCGCAAATCGCGATGCCCTGCCCTTTGAGCACGAAAAACATCTCGATCGCCATTTGGTGACGATTGGGCGGCGTTTTGCCCCCGATGTCAAAAATCTCGACGCAAAACGTCATTGAGAAATTCGCGATCGCTGGGTCGAAGACGATCGCCAATCGGTTTGAGTCGTGAGGGCTAATGCGATAAGCCTGATAGTCTCGCGGAGACTTGACTACGGCGATTACACAACTGTCATCAAGCATGAGATCCTCCAGAAGCGGCAAATAGTCCGATTTCACCCTCTTATAGCCAACTTATCCGCCACGTCTGATACAAACTGCACGAATCTTGAGAATTAGAACGGCTCGATCGCCGTCAAAATCGCCTGAGATTTGGTCACAAATCCAAAGCATTGTTTCACGTTATACAAAGTGGCTTGCCAACAAAATTCGGGTGAAGTCGTCGCGGTGCAGTCTTTGATCAAGAGACAGTCATAGCCTAGAAAGTTCGCGTCTTGAAGAGTTGCCATCACGCACTGATCGGCATTGACTCCGGCAAAAAAGAGCGTCGTTTTGCCCAAATTGCGGAGAATGCTGTCAAGCGGCGTGTCCCAAAAGCCACTCATGCGGTACTTATCGATGTGAATATCTTTGGAGGTCTGCTCTAGCTCATCGACGATCGCCGCTGCCCAACTTCCTGCCGTCAGCACCGGAGCCTGATTTTTGGGCAACGGGTCGCCTAACCCAATCCCTGCCCCGGTTGGATTGTAGACGTGTCTAGAAGCCGCGCTAATGTTCAGCAAATCAGGACGGTTGCCCCAGTTCACCCAAATAATCGGCACTTGCTGACTTCGCAGCGCGGGCAGGAATTTTTGGAGCGGCGCGATCGGCTCTCGTGCCGGAATAACATCGACTCCAATGTGCGCCAGCCAGCCGTCGGGATGACAAAAATCATTCTGCATATCGATAATCAGAATCGCGGTTTTTGCCAAGTCGAGGCGCAGCGTTTTGGTGTCGGTGGCAACGACGATCGGCTTTGGTTCTAACGGCGGACGGGTAATATCGGCGGTTGCTGCATCGACTGCCCAAGCGTTGGGGGCAACTCCTAGCGGTTTGAGAGATGGGTTCATGGGGGTGATTGAGAAAGAATTGGAAGCGGCGATCGGGGCTTGGGGGAACTCCGATTGGGGATCACTCTTCATGGATTACTACAGATGTCTTGTTCGTGCTGTTCATGAAATTACGAATTTAGACCAAATTTATGAATGAATGCGATAGATGGTTGGTTTACCCGATGGCGGGGAGACGTTCCACCGAAAAGCCTCTACAGGGTTTTGGGGTTGTGATGGGATTGGTTGCAACGGGCGACTTGCTGGTATCAAGAGATCTATTGTTTGATTCTGCTCTGACTAATTTTTTTGAGACAAACTCTTTTAAGTAATTTGATTAATTTTTAGAGCAGAGTCCTGCGTTTAATCCTTAAATTCACGTCCAAATCATCCATTTCAGACTATAAATATCTCACTTCGACTCTTCACCCTTATGCGCCTCTCGACCGTCACAGTCTGCACTCTCGCCGCTCTTTCTACTTGGGATGTCTCCCAAAACGCGAATGCGGCTATTCCAGAAGCTCCCTCTATTGAGAAAGCTGCCGATGTGGTGGTGGCGACTGACGCGATCGAGCCTACACCCATTCAAACGGTCGCTCCTCCTGAAACAATTGTCTCTCAGCAATTTTCATCCTCTTCAAAGCCAACGGTGACGATCGAAGACACGTCTCGCTATTATCAAGACTATCAGCCTGCTGCACCGACCGTAGAATCTGCACAGCCGACTGCGATCGCGCCGACAGCTTCGGTTAAGCCAACCCTACCCGCCTCAATCAATCAACCTGTCTGGGTGATTCCTCAAAAGAATCTGACTCCGCCGACGGTGACTCCACCTGCGGTTTCGACTCCTAAACTGATCGCCAATCCGTCACCGCTCTCGTCGGATTTGGTAGTGACGGCAACCGACGTGCAAATCGTCGGCGCAGCAGACCCCGAACTTCAGCAGATTATCCGTCGCGCCATTCGCACGCAATTGGGGGGAGGCACGAGTAAAAGTCAGCTTCAAGAAGATGTCGCGGCGATTTTAGAAACGGGGTTATTCAGCACTGCCAGCGTCGCCAGTCGCGAAAATCCGAATGGGTTGAGCGTCACCTTTCAAGTGCAGCCGATCGTGGTGCGATCCGTGCGATTAGTTAACGCTCAAGCATTGCCTCTTACGGTGGTCAACGACATCTTCCGATCGCAGATTGGCACGATCGCCAGTCCTTCGGCTCTCAATCAAGGTGTGCGACAAATCAATCAGTGGTATGCCCAAAATAATTACAACCTGGCAAGAGTTATCGCCTTGCAACCCAGTCGAGACGGAGTGTTGACGATCGAGGTGGCTGAAGGAGTGATCGGTGATGTGCAGATTCGCTTTACCGATGATCAGGGCAAACTGGTGGATGACAAAGGCAACCCGATTCGCGGCAGAACTCAAGAGAGTTTTATCAAACAGCAGGTGCAAATCAAGCCAGGACAGGTGTTTCAAGAAGATCTGGCGCGACAAGACCTGCAAAGATTGGTTCAAACCGGGTTATTCACGAATGCTCGTGTCGGTTTAGAAGGCGATGCAAAACGCACGATCGTGGTCTACAACCTCGCCGAAGCCCGCACTCGTGCTATCAACGCAACGGGCGGCTACAACACAGACTTGGGGCTGTATGGCGGACTCAACTATCAAGACCGCAACATCGCAGGAATTGGACAACAACTCAGCACCAATGTCTTGATCGGCACGAAAGACGCTCAATTTGACGGGCGATTTGTCAGCCCCTATCGCGTTAACGAGCCGGACAAACTCGGCTATAGCGTCGATGCCTTCCGGCGAAGAGGGCTGTCTCGCGTGTTTGACGACAACGTGAAATTGGCGAACGACGATCGAGTTCGAGAAGGGCGATTTGGCGGAGGCGTTTCGGTCAACCGCCCAATTGATCAAGACTGGAACGGGTCGCTAGGGTTGAACTATAACCGAGTCAGCCTCCGCGATGCGAGTGGCAATGTGGTGAGGCGCGATCGCAACGGCAATCCGCTCTCGTTTAGCGGCACGGGCATTGATGATCTGGTATCGCTCAACTTCAACGCGATTCGCGACAAGCGAGATAACGTGATCGACCCCACCAGCGGCTCTTTCTTGAGTTTGAGCACCGAGCAATTTTTGCCGATCGGCAGTGGCAGCATTCTCGCCAATCGCATTCAGGCAAACTACACGCAATATGTGCCCGTCAATATTCTGAACACGCTGCAAACCAAGAACGAGCCAGAAACGCTTGCTCTTAATTTGCAGGGCGGCACCACGATCGGAGATTTGCCTCCCTACAACGCCTATTCACTGGGCGGACCGAACTCGGTTCGAGGCTACGATGCTGGCGATGTGGGCATTTCTCGAAGCTATGTCTTAGCATCAGCAGAATATCGGTTTCCGATCTACAGCATCATTGGAGGGGCGGTGTTTGCCGATTTTGCCTCCGATTTAGGATCGAGTGCATCAGTCTTAGGGCAACCTGGGATCGAGCGCGGCAGACCCGGATCAGGGTTTGGCATCGGTGCAGGTGTGCGGCTCAAATCACCCCTAGGAATCATCCGCGCCGATTTTGGATTAAACGATCAGGGTGATAGCCGCGTCCAATTTGGTTTTGGGCAAAAATTTTAACCCACGATGCCGTAGAGACGTTTCGGTGGAACGTCTCTCCTCCAGACGAGCGTGCCATGACCCACCATCCATCACATTCAAAAATCAAATAGTTGGCACAGAAAATCTATTCAACTTCGATCGAGCGCCCCACCCCCAACGGCTCGATCGGTTAATTCAACAACACCATCGTCGTAGTAGAATTGACTTCAAATCCAATCTTTTCGTAGAATGACTGTTGATGAGTCGTCATTAAATAGACTCGCTCGACTCGACTCATGTGAGGGTGACTCAGCACCGTCTCGACTAATTTGCGTCCCAACCCTGCCCCTTGATAGTCGGGGTGAATCACCACATCCCAAATCGTGGCTCGATAGATGCCGTCAGAAGTCGCTCTCGCAAACCCGACTAATCGATCGCCGTCCCACGCCGAGATTACCGGATTGCTGTGACGAATTGCGAGCGCTAACTCCTCCGATCTGCGATCAGTTGCCCAAAATGCTGCCCGTTGAAACAAGTCTTGAAGCTGCGAAAGCTCGATCTGCTGTGGGCGATCGCAAAGCTGAATCTGATGACAATCCATTCCTAACCTTATACTCTGAGCACTGGCGATTTCAATTATTCTGATTGAGGTTGGTCGTCCAGCAAAATACTGACGCGCCTCTTTTCCTGAACAGAGAAACATCCAGATGAAATAGTGAGTCTAGATGGCAACGAAGTCTGTAGCGTTTATGTCCAAATGGTTGAAACCGATGCTCCAATTCCCTCGTCGTAGCAAAATCAACGCCTCTAAACTCCGCAAGCGCCGACGTTCTCCGATCGTGCTGGTCTTGCTGCTGTTGGGCTGGAGCCTATGTTTAGGATTGGGGTTAGCACAGGCGATCGAAGCTCCGAAACCCTCAGCCGTGGTGGGCACCGTGGATGTGGTGCCCGATCGCTATAAGCTTGGACAAGAGCTTTATCTAGAAAACTGTGCAACCTGCCATATTGGGGTGCCTCCAGCGGTTTTGCCGTCTCAAACTTGGCTTAATTTGCTCCAAGACTCACAGCATTATGGCGTTGAGATCACGCCCCTCATTGACCCTCCGCGTTACCTAGTGTGGAACTATCTGCAAACCTTCTCTCGCCAGGTCGCAGCAGATGAAAAAATCCCTTACCGCGTGTCTGAGTCTCAATATTTCAAAGTGCTGCACCCCAAAGTAGAGTTACCCCGTAAGTTAAATCTTTCGAGTTGTGTCACCTGTCACCCTGGGGCGAGTCAATTTAACTTCCGCAGTCTGACGGCTGAATGGGAGAATTCTCCTTAAAAAAGGAGATGGGAGGCGTTTCAAACTGAGGCAGAGGCTGTAGATTGTTTGTACGATCGAAAGTACGGGTTTCCCCTTTACTCCTCACCCTTCACCCGTTCTCTCAGAGTGATAGGATTGACATACGCTAAATTTGCTGGCTTTGCAGTGGCTTGATGCTCACTCAAACGGCTAAAAATCCCAAAAGTTTCAAAAACGTCTTATCCCTCCTGACATGCTTAAAACTCTGCTGGGCGACCCCAACGCACGAAAGCTCAAAAAATATCAACCCTACATCACTGAGATCAAACTCTTAGAAGATGAAATCCAGGCACTCTCAGACGAGGCGTTGACCGCAAAAACCACAGAATTTAGGCAACGGCTTGCCAAGGCAAAAAACGACAACGAGCAGAAGCAAATTCTAGATGATTTGCTGCCCGAAGCGTTTGCGGTCGTGCGAGAAGCGAGTCGCCGCGTGCTAGGAATGCGTCACTTTGATGTGCAGCTTTTGGGTGGCATGGTGCTCAACAATGGTCAAATCGCCGAGATGAAAACGGGAGAGGGCAAAACCCTCGTTTCGACGCTGCCTGCCTACCTGAATGCGCTCTCAGGGAAGGGCGTTCACGTCGTCACGGTTAATGATTATCTCGCGCGACGCGATGCCGAATGGATGGGTCAAGTTCACCGCTTTTTGGGCTTAAGCGTCGGGCTGATTCAGCAAAACATGAGTCCTGCTGAACGTCAGAAGAACTACGCCTGTGACATCACCTACGCGACGAACAGTGAGCTAGGGTTCGACTACCTGCGCGACAATATGGCAACCTCAATGGAAGAGGTCGTGCAGCGTCCATTTAACTACTGTGTGATTGACGAAGTAGACTCGGTGCTGATTGATGAAGCCCGAACTCCGTTAATTATTTCGGGGCAGGTTGAGCGACCGACTGAGAAATATTTGCAAGCCTCGACGATCGCCAGTGCACTCAAACCCGATGAACACTACGAGGTAGATGAAAAACAGCGCAATATTCTGCTGACTGATGAGGGCTTCATCGAAGCCGAGAACCTTCTAGAAGTCAAGGATCTGTTTAACCCAGAAGACCCGTGGGCGCACTATGTTTTCAACGCGATTAAAGGCAAAGAACTGTTTATCAAAGACGTAAACTACATCGTTCGCAACGACGAAGTGGTGATTGTCGATGAGTTTACGGGTCGGGTGATGCCGGGTCGTCGCTGGAGTGATGGCTTGCACCAGGCGATCGAGGCTAAAGAACACGTCGAGATCCAAAACGAGACGCAAACACTGGCGACGATTACCTACCAAAACTTCTTCCTGCTCTATCCCAAACTTGCCGGAATGACGGGCACCGCCAAGACTGAAGAAGCTGAGTTTGAGAAAATTTACAAGCTCGAAGTCACGATTATCCCAACGAACCGCACGACCAAGCGGAGAGACGTATCGGACGTAGTGTATAAAGCCGAAGACGCTAAGTGGAACGCGATCGCCGAAGAGTGTGCTGAGATGCACCGCGATGGTCGTCCGGTTTTAGTCGGCACCACGAGCGTTGAGAAGTCAGAACTGCTCTCAGGCTTGCTGGCAGATCAGGGCGTTCCTCACAACTTGCTGAACGCAAAACCAGAAAACGTCGAGCGAGAGTCTGAGATTATCGCCCAAGCCGGACGGAAGGGCAAAGTCACGATCGCCACCAACATGGCAGGGCGCGGCACTGACATTATTCTCGGCGGCAACTCCGACTATATGGCGCGGCTGAAGATTCGTGAATATTTTATGCCCAAAATCGTCCAGCCCGAAGATGAAGATCAGTTCGGCGGCAGAGGCTTTGGCGATGCGCGCGGCGGCGGACAGGGCTTTGGCGCGGGTCAAAAGATCAAGACTTGGAAGGTCAAATCTGACATCTATCCCACCAATTTGTCTCGTGAAACTGAGCAACTGCTCAAAGATGCCGTTACTACCGCCGTCAGGCAATATGGCGAACGCAGCCTGCCCGAATTGGAAGCAGAAGACAAGATCGCAACGGCGGCAGAAAAAGCGCCAACCAGCGATCCGGTGATTCAACAACTGCGAGAAGTCTATCGGCTGATTCGTCAAGAATACGATGAGTTTACCGAGCGCGAACATGAAGAAGTCGTTGGCTTCGGAGGCTTACACGTCATCGGCACCGAGCGTCACGAGTCACGCCGCATCGACAACCAACTGCGCGGACGGGCAGGGCGACAAGGCGACCCCGGTTCGACAAAATTCTTCCTCAGTCTGCAAGATAACCTGCTGCGGATTTTTGGCGGCGATCGAGTCGCAGGCTTAATGAATGCCTTTCGGGTTGAAGAAGATATGCCGATCGAGTCCGGGATGTTGACCCGATCGCTCGAAGGTGCTCAAAAGAAAGTTGAGACCTATTACTACGACATTCGCAAGCAGGTGTTTGAGTATGACGAAGTGATGAATAATCAGCGTCGTGCCATTTACGCCGAGCGTCGTCGAGTGCTAGAGGGGCAAGACCTCAAAGAGCAGGTCGTCAAATATGCCGAGCAAACAATGGATGACATTGTGGCGGCTTACATCAACGTTGATCTGCCGCCCGAAGAGTGGGAACTCGACAAGCTAGTGGGCAAGGTCAAAGAGTTTGTCTATCTGCTGGCTGACCTGGAGCCAAATCAGTTAGAAGACATGACGATCGGAGAAATCAAAACCTTCCTGCATGAACAGGCACGAATTGCTTACGACTTGAAGGAAGCCGAGGTCGACCAACTCCAACCTGGCTTAATGCGTCAAGCCGAACGCTTCTTCATTCTCAACCGCATTGATACGCTTTGGAGGGAACACCTTCAGCAAATGGATGCGCTGCGTGAGTCGGTTGGTCTGCGGGGCTATGGACAGAAAGATCCGCTGATCGAATATAAGAGCGAAGGCTATGAACTGTTCTTGGAAATGATGATCAACATCCGTCGAGACGTTGTGTACTCGCTGTTCCAGTTCCAGCCGCAAGCGCAAGCGCAGGTTGAGACCGCTTCTGAAATGATTTAGAGGGTTCCAAGCAGAATTAGTTATACGGGGTGGGCAAAAATGTCTGCCCCATTTTTATATTCAATCTACGCCAAGAGCATCATGCCAATTTCATTTTGAATACGGCAAATAACAAATCTACCCAACGCTGTAGAGACGTTCCGGTGGAACGTCTTGCCGATTTTGCCATGACCGATGATGGATCGCATTCAAAAATTGTGCGGTTACCCGATGGCGTGGAGACGGTTCACCGAAACGTCTCTACAGCAATTTTGCGACGATCGACGATCTGGTCGCGTTCAAAAATCAAATGGGTGCAAATCGCGGTTGTTTAGGTCAGGGCATCTTCGAGGCGAAGAAGATATTAATCAGTCATAAATACTCTCTGTCGATAGAAACTATCAAATAGACTGATGACTTAGGTCTTGTGCAATAAGTTGATCTCATCGTTAAATAGAGATGTCCAGAGATCGAGACTTTTCTCTTATGCAGAATTCAAATTCATCACCTTCCTGGATCAAGACGCTGAACCGGAGCCATCTGGTTCGAGCGTTAGAAACCGTTCAGGATGGAATTGTCATCTCGCTGTGCATCGGACTGTTTTGCGTCATGGTGATTCAGCTTAGAGAGATGTTTATTTCTCTGCTGCCTCCTCTCAACTTTCGAGAAGTCACCGCAGACATTTTGTTTTCGCTGATTTTGGTTGAGCTATTTCGACTGCTGATTATTTATCTGCAAGAACAGCGAGTCTCGATCGGTGTTGCGGTCGAAGTAGCGATCGTCTCTGTGTTGCGAGAAGTGATCGTGCGTGGAGTCTTAGAAGTCGAATGGACTCAAGTATTGGCGACCTGTGCGTTTTTGCTAGTGATGGCAGTGTTGCTCATCGTGCGCGTCTGGCTTCCGCCCACCTTTAGCGGTGTTGACCCCGAACGACGAATTACTGAAAACTATCAGGTCAATAAAGAAAAAATCACGATGAACGGGCATTAGTCACGCAAACGGGTGAGTAGATCCATCTGTTTTCATTTTTGCGGCTCTCTGTAGACTGGTGGGCTATATTAGATTGCTGATCGGGTTTTACCTGTAATGAACTTCAGCTTCCTACTTTCTGCTGGTTTTTATTTAATTGTTTGCTCGATCGGAACTCTAGCTATGTTCCATCCCACGATTTTTAGTGGGTTTTCTAGAATGCAAAGCTATCCTGCCGACAGCCGATTAAATAATTACATTTTAGAGCATTCTTTTCAGTTTATTTTTAACCCAAATTACCCAAAAGATTTTTGGTCAGCGACCTTTTTCTATCCCCTAAAAAATACGATCGCGCTGACAGAAAATCTGCTAGGAACCAGTCCGCTCTACTGGCTATTTAGACTCTTTAATTCCCCTGAGACATCCTTTCAAGTTTGGACGATCGCCGTTACGATTCTGAATTTTTTCTCTCTAGTTTTTCTGTTACGTCAGTTAAAAGTAAATCCAATTCTCTCGGCATTGGGCGGCTTTGTCTTCGCTTTTGGGATGCCCAGAATCGGACAGCTTAACCACGAACAGTTACTCGTGCAGTTTTGGACTTCGATCGCGTTTCTGTTTCTATGGAATTTTTTTCGCCGCCCGATGATCCGATCACTTGGACTATTTTCTCTATTCATTTACCTACAGGTGCTTTCAGGAATTTATTTAGGCTGGCTATTCCTATTCAGCGTGTTGATAATGATTCCGGTCAGCCTTTACTTTGACCCGTTTTCAAGACTTCGCTTATTCAAGTTCGTTAAACAATATTGGAAGGCTTGTTTAGGCACTTTTTTAGTGTGGTTATTATTCGCAGTTTTACTATTTTTGCCGTATCTAAAAGTTAGTCATACTTTCGGAGTTCGCTCGTTTGCAGAAGTGGCAACAATGCTGCCTCGCTTGTCTTCCTGGTTTTTTCCTCCTGCCGGAACTCTGTGGGATTTTCTCCGACCTGAAATTCCTGAAGACCTGCCAATGCCGTGGGAGCATCAGCTATTTATCGGGATAATATTCAGTCTATTAACGGGATTCTCTGTCTACTGTTTGCGCTTTCAAGCAAACGCAATTAGTTGTGAACGATCGCTACTGATTAAAGTGTGTCTCACGACTGCGATGTGGATTGGCATGAAATCGAGTGTTCCTGTGATTAATGGGCGATCGGGTTTTCTACCACAAAATTATCCCAATCCTTACGCGCCGCCCAAAATTGCTGAGTTGATTCAGTGGCTGGGCGATCGCTATCAAGGAACACTTTGTTTCGTGTCTGATAAAACAGCAACGCCAAGTCTGGGTCTAGAAACAATGCGATCGTCTACGATTTCATCCGATCGCTTTACCCTTTCTAGAATTAATTTGCCCGTTCCAAAACCAGCTAAATTAAAAATTGGGCTGTGATCTTCCTGAGTTTATCGGTAGGCTGAAGCTTAACCGCTCTTCGCACGAAAAACGCCCTTCCCTGAGTGCGATACTAGAGACCTTCACGCTTTTGTTGAGCAGCCCAACTCTATTCACCCCCCACAAAGCGATTCTCAGCTATGCCGACCCTCGATCGCAAACCCATTCTCCTCGATTTTGAAAAGCCTCTCGCAGAGCTAGAATCTCGCATCGGTCAAATTCGTGAACTTGCGGAAGAAAATGACGTAGATGTGACGGAGCAGATTCGTCACCTTGAGGCTAAGGCTGTGCAGCTTCGTCAAGAGATTTTTAGCAGTTTATCGGCAGCCCAGCGATTGCAGGTGGCAAGGCATCCTCGACGACCCAGCACGTTTGACTATATCCAAGCCATCAGCGACGAATGGATGGAGCTGCACGGCGATCGCGGCGGCTATGATGATCCCGCTGTCGTAGGCGGCGTAGCTCGTCTTGACGGGCGACCTGTGATGATGTTGGGGCAACAAAAGGGGCGCGACACCAAAGACAACATTACGCGCAACTTTGGCATGGCATCGCCAAGCGGATACCGAAAAGCGATGCGGCTGATGGAACACGCCAACCGCTTCTCAATGCCTATCTTGACGTTTATCGACACCCCTGGAGCCTATGCAGGGCTGAGTGCCGAAGAACTTGGACAAGGCGAAGCGATCGCTTACAACCTGCGAGAAATGTTTCGGCTTGATGTGCCGATTATCTGCACGGTGATTGGCGAAGGCGGCTCTGGCGGAGCGTTGGGGATTGGGGTGGGCGATCGCTTGATGATGTTTGAACATTCAGTCTATACAGTTGCCACGCCTGAAGCCTGTGCTGCGATTCTCTGGCGCGATATGTCAAAAGCTCATCAAGCGGCTGAAGCGCTAAAAATCACCGCTGCCGACTTGAAAGGCTTAGGAATTCTCGACGAACTGCTCACCGAACCGATCGGAGGTGCCCATTCTGACCCCCTAAAAGCGGCTGAAATTCTCAAAAAAGCGCTTCTCAGAAATCTGAGCGAGTTGGATCAGATGACGGGTCAACAGCGTCGCGAGCTTCGCTATCAAAAGTTCCGCAGCATTGGCGTGTTTGCCGAAGTGACCGCTTAGTAACAGAGTGACGCTGAGAGAAAACTTTCTTTTTGCGTTACTATATCTAAGCGTAATAATTGTTTACAATTCCCTAGGTTCATCGGTCTTCACTAGAACTAACGGTTTAGCGCTATTGCGGATTATGATCGAGGTGGCAACTGAGTTTTTCAAATAGCTGTAGAAATGCAGTCTTGAGTAACGCCCGGAAAGTTTTTTGTTCATATCTCGTGTCTTGTGGTGCTCCCGTATCCCGATTCATGCAATGGTTTGCGCCTCCTCCGTAAACTGGTTGTCTGAAATTAGCGGCTGATGTCTGGAACGCCTGCTCACCTTTGAGTTAACCGAATATTGCATGACCCTCAATTTAGAACGACGCGCTTTAATCACGGGCGCGAGCAGCGGAATTGGCAAAGCAACTGCCCTCGCGTTTGCTGAAGCTGGAATTCATCTGGCACTGGTGAGCCGCTCTCAACCTCAGCTAGAAGCCGTAGCAGACACTGCACGTCAGTTTGGTGTCAAGGTGCAGACCTATCCGATCGACCTCTCGATCGTTCAGTCTGTGCGACCTCAAATTGAGGCGATCGCGTCCGAGTTCAGTCCGCTTACGATTCTCGTCAACAATGCTGGCATGGGCTATACAGGCTCTTTGATGGATATGTCGTTGACCGACTGGCAGCGCGTCATGGATTTGAACGTCACCAGCGTTTTGCAGTGCATTCAGGGGGTGTTGCCGGGAATGCGTGAGCGAAAGAACGGGACGATTATTAACGTTGCCTCGATCGCTGCGCATCAAACTTTTCCCGACTGGGGCGCTTATTGCGTGAGCAAGTTTGGTTTATTGGCGTTGTCAAAAACGCTGGCGGCAGAGGAGCGTGCCAACGGCGTTCGGGTAGTTACCGTGTCTCCTGGCTCGGTCAACACGCCCATTTGGGACACTGACACTGTAAACGCTGACTTCGATCGCTCCCTGATGTTGACTCCCGAAACGGTTGCTCAGTCAATTCTCTATGCAACACTTGTGCCCCATCAAGCCGTCGTCGAAGAACTGATTTTAATGCCCAACGCGGGCGCTTTTTAAGCCGCGAGTCGGTTATGGGCGTGGTTTGTTCTTTCGTTCACACACTATCTGGATTCATTATGACTATTGCTTCCCCAAACGGTTCTAACACGCCTGATTCGTCTTCTAAAACTGCGAAGAGCATGGAGCCGAGACCCGATCGCAACACGCACAACGGGCAAGAAGCCAAAGTGCCTTGTTCTGCTCAAGTTAGCCAAGATGAAATGATGGAGGCAGTGCGAACGATGCTGCTGGGCGTGGGTGAAGACCCTGAGCGAGAAGGATTGCTCAAAACGCCAAAACGAGTGGCGGAGGCGATGCGATTCTTGACCAGTGGCTATGACACATCGCTAGAAGATCTCGTCAATGGTGCCATTTTTGATGAAGGGCACAACGAGATGGTGCTGGTTCGCGATATCAATGCGTTTAGTTTGTGTGAGCATCACATGCTGCCGTTTATGGGTCGAGTGCATGTTGCCTACATCCCAAACCAAAAAGTGGTGGGGTTGAGCAAGCTAGCTCGAATTGTCGAGATGTATTCGCGCCGTTTGCAGGTGCAGGAGCGGTTAACTCGTCAAATTGCCGAGGCGGTGAAAGAGATTTTGGAGCCGAGAGGGGTTGCTGTTGTGATGGAAGCGAGTCACATGTGCATGGTCATGCGCGGGGTGCAAAAGCCAGGTTCCTGGACGGTTACAAGTGCGATGGTGGGCGTTTTTCAAGAAGATCATAAAACCCGTGAAGAGTTTCTTAATCTGATTCGTCACCAGCCCTCTTTTTGGTAGAAGAATGATTATTCGATCGGTGTAAAAATCATCCGAAACATCATGAATTTACCCAATGCTGTAGAGACGTTCCACCGGAACGTCTTTTTTTCCAACGTTGCGATCTACCGATAACCGATCGTATTCAAAAATGACGCGGTTACCCGATGTCGTCGAGACGTTCCACCGAAACGTCTCGACCCGATTTTGTCATGACCGATCGCATTCAAAAATAAAATTGGCACTACAAACTGTCGCGACGGTTTAATCGCTCGAATAACCTTGCAACTTGCTCCAGGTTTTTGTCGCCTGGGGCTTTTTCAACGCCGCTAGACAGATCAATTCCATCGGGGTCGATGATTTGTAGCGCAGCCAATATATTGTCCGAGTTAAGTCCGCCTGCTAAAAACCAGGGACAACTGGGGCGGAATCTTTGCAGATTTGACCAATCCAACGTTTCGCCCGTGCCGCCTGGAAGATCGGGATGATAAGCATCAAGTAAAAGGGCATCAACCCAATTTTGATAAACGTCTGCCTGACTTAATGCTTCAGGAACCCTAATTCGTAACGCTTTGATGATTTCAACATCGGGAAGCGCGCTCCGCAGTTTGTCACAAAATTCGGGTGACTCAGCGCCGTGAAGCTGGACGCTGTTGAGGTGGGCGATCGCGACCGTTTCACAAATTTCTGGCAGCGATGCGTTTAGAAACACCCCCACTCGATCGACGAGTTTCCCCGTCGTCAACTCTCTCGGTAGCCGATCTACAATGGCGCGAATCTGCTGGGGTGACACATAGCGAGGCGTATTTGCGACACAGATAAACCCCAATGCGGTTGCACCAAGGTGAGCGATCGCGTGTCCCTGCTCTGTCTGTGTGATGCCGCAAATTTTGATTCGTAAACTCATTCGTTGATCTTAAGTAAGTTTAAGTTTTAAATCAGAATCCTCTCAAACTTCAAACCTCGGAACTCAAGAGCCTGTGATCACTGAGCATTTGTGCTTGTTCATTTAGAACTAGGAGAAAAATCCTTGATCTACTCTACTTTACTGGGGGTTGCGGCGATGGCACGCACGATCGAATGGTCGCCGCTGGTGGGCTTAACGATGAGTCTTTGCTGTTTATTTGCGGTGACGATCGGACGAACCGCCATCAAAAATCGCGGCACCGAACCCAAACTTCCCGTTAACCTCTCCCATCTCAACTATCCTGGAGGAAGAGCCTTACATTTTTGGGGCTTCGATGAGTTAGGACACCTTTCATGCAGTCAAGCTGGCGCGCGGGTTCCTTATTTGGAATTCCTCTATTAATCGATCCGTCTTGGTTTTTTGTGCTGGCTCTGATTACCCTGTCAGACGGCTCAGTGTTTCAGCAAAATCATCCTGAGTGGGGAACGACGATCGCGTGGGGCACTGGGCTACTGATGGCATTGCTGTTGTTTGCCTCCGTGCTACTGCATGAGCTAGGTCATAGCTTGGTCGCAAAAATACAGGGCATTCAGGTCAAGTCGATTACGCTGTTCTTTTTTGGCGGCGTTGCAGCGATCGAGCAAGAACCCAAAACTCCTGGCAAAGCGTTTCAGGTCGCGATCGCGGGTCCGCTTGTCAGTCTCAGCCTATTTGTCCTGTTGAGCCTGCTGACCGTGGTTCTCCCGGTCAATAGCCCCGTGGAGGTGCTGACTCAGCGACTCGCAGCCATCAATTTAGTCTTGACGCTGTTTAACCTGATTCCGGGGTTGCCCCTGGATGGTGGACTGGTTTTGAAATCGATCGTCTGGAAGATCACCGGAAGTCACTCAAAAGGCGTTCACTGGGCGGCTAGATCGGGCAAAACGCTGGGCGGTTTAGCGATCGCGTTCGGAATTTTGGGCGTGTTTGGACGAGTGATTCCAACCTTTACGGGGCTTTATATGGCGCTAATTGGTTGGTTTATTTTGCGAAATGCCACCGCTTACGATCGTCTCACCGATCTGCAAGAAGTTCTTCTCAACCTCAAAGCTGACGACGCGATGACCCGTGAGTTTCGAGTGGTGGAGGCTAAATTAACGCTGCGTCAGTTTGCCGACGATTATTTGCTGAGTGCGACTCGTGCCCCAATTTATTTTGCGGCATCCGATGGGCGCTATCGCGGCATGGTCGAAGCTGATGCCCTGCAGGCGATCGAGCGTAGCCAGTGGGAAACACAAACTCTATCCAGCATTGTGAAACCGTTGTCTGAGATTCCCTCAGTTCAAGAAGCAGCGTCTTTAGTCGATGTGATCTACTTAATGGAAACGAAAGCGCTTCCTCGTGTGACAGTGTTGTCACCTGCCGGGGCGATCTCAGGCGTAATCGATCGGGGAGATGTGGTGCGATCGCTCTCCAAAAAGATGAATTTGCCAATCTCTGACGCGGCGATTAAGCAAATTAAAGAAGAAGGAGCTTATCCGCTAGGGTTGCAGTTAGGCGAAGTCGCGAAGGCAGCGGTAGACTTCAGGTAGATAGAAAGACAGGAGAAAATAACATGGTGGCTCCTAAGACTTATCGAATTCTTGCGCTCAGTGGAGGTGGAGTGCGAGGCTTGGTAACAGCCGTTTGGCTAAACCGTCTTGAGCAGAAACTGGGTGCCCCGATCGGTCAATTTTTTGATCTGATTGCAGGCACGTCTGCCGGATCACTGACCGCTTGCGCCTTGGCATCTGGCATGAGAACCGAGGCGATCATAAGTCTCTACCGCGATCGCTCTCAAGATATTTTCCGCTCCCACCTGCCCGACTGTGGAGTCGGTGGTTGCGGTTTTTTAGCCAGGGATTTGATGCGCCTCGCTATGATGCAAAAGGATTGGAATCGGTGTTGAGAGGCGTTTTTGGCGATCGGCGATTTGGAGAGTTGCAGGTGCCGACGCTGATCACAAGCTATAACCTGGAAAGTCGCGAGGCATTGGTGTTTAAAACGATGAAAACGTCCAATGACCCCGCAAACGACACCTACACAAAATATAATCACATTCCCATCTGGGAAATTTGTAAAGCATCGTCATCGGCTCCCGTCTATTTTCCGGCTCATTTGACTGAGATTGAGGGGCGACGGGTGCCGCTGATCGATGGCGGTGTGGTGGCAAATAATCCGACTGCGTGCGCGATCGCTGAGGCGGTGAGAATTAATGACTCTCAGCCCGACGCGCTCAAAATTGGACTCGATCAATTCATCGTTGCCTCGTTTGGCACGGGTGAACCCACTCGCTTGATTAGTCTGCAAAACTCCCAAACGTGGGGAGCCTTGGCATGGGTGTTGCCGTTAATTGATGTTTTGTTTGATGGCTCTGCCGATTCTGTAGACTACATTGCCCGTCAGATTCTAAGCGAGACAAAATACTTTCGATTTCAGACTCCGTTAGATAAAGCATTCGATAGCATCGATCGCTCTGACTCAGAGAATTTGAATGCACTAATTCGAGTCGCTCAAGATTATTTAGCGAGAGAGGGAGATGCGTTGCTCGATAAGCTGGTTGCCGCAATTCAATAGTCTGGACAAAACTGGGACAGTGCTGAATAAAATTAATTACCCTCCCCCGCAGGAGAAGGGCGCTAGAAATCTTGTTCCCTCTCCTGCGGGAGAGGGCTAGGGTGAGGGCGACTTCATTGGGTCACAGCCAGATTCAGCAACACCAAAATTAACATCAGTTCGGAAACCCGTACACCCAACAAAGTTGCATCTAGTGCGAACCTCCGCTAAATTAGCACTCAGGAGCCGAGAGTGCTAACTCAGGCGCAAAGTCTTGTAGACTGAAGCAGTAAGGAAGAATGAGGGACAAATTAGATTTGTCGCTCATGACTGATTAGCAGGATTGAGTTTCTCAGGACAAATCGAAAAAGAATTCGTGACAGCCCTTTGGTTTCCTCCCTCATCCTTCTTCCTGATCCTTTTCCTGTTCCTCATCTAGATAGTTTGGAGAATTTTTATGGCAGCCGTATCCCTAAGCGTGTCCACAGTTCAACCCTTGGGCGATCGCGTCTTTGTTAAAGTCAGCGCCGCTGAAGAAAAGACCGCAGGGGGCATCTTTCTGCCCGACAACGCAAAAGAAAAGCCCCAAGTTGGCGAGATCGCAGCGATCGGACCTGGCAAGCGCAACGACGATGGTTCTCGTCAAGACCCAGAAGTCAAAATTGGTGACAAAGTTCTCTACTCAAAATATGCAGGCACCGACATCAAACTCGGCTCTGAAGAGTATGTTTTGTTGTCTGAGAAAGACATCTTAGCGATCGTTCAGTAGGTCTCACGTCGAGTCCTCACGTCTGAATTCAATCGGTTTATCCTTTCCCCACACCTTGGATTATCATCATGGCAAAGCGCATTATTTACAACGAAAACGCCCGTCGTGCTCTAGAGCGCGGCATGGATATTTTGGCTGAAGCGGTGGCAGTCACCCTCGGTCCTAAAGGTCGCAACGTGGTGCTAGAGAAGAAGTTTGGCGCACCCCAAATCGTCAATGATGGCGTGACGATCGCAAAAGAGATCGAACTCGAAGACCACGTCGAAAACACTGGCGTTGCCCTAATTCGTCAAGCGGCATCTAGAACCAATGACGCGGCTGGAGACGGCACCACCACGGCAACCGTCTTGGCTCACGCGATGGTCAAAGAAGGTTTAAAAAACGTTGCCGCAGGTGCAAACGCGATCGCCCTCAAGCGCGGCATCGACAAAGGCATTGGCTTCCTAGTCGAAAAGATTGCGGCACACGCCCGTCCGGTTGAAGATTCCAAATCGATCGCGCAAGTTGCCGCTATCTCTGCGGGTAACGATGATGAAGTCGGTCAAATGATCGCCAACGCGATGGATAAAGTCGGCAAAGAGGGAGTCATCTCTCTTGAAGAAGGCAAGTCGATGACCACCGAGCTGGAAATCACTGAAGGGATGCGCTTTGACAAAGGCTACATCTCGCCTTACTTTGCGACCGACATGGAACGCATGGAAGCGGTGTTTGAAACCCCCTACATCTTGATCACCGATAAGAAAATCAACTTGGTGCAAGACCTCGTGCCCGTGCTAGAGCAAGTGGCTCGTGCAGGTCGTCCGTTTGTGATCATCGCAGAAGATATTGAGAAAGAAGCGCTTGCAACGTTGGTTGTGAACCGTCTGCGCGGCGTTCTCAACGTGGCAGCAGTCAAGGCTCCTGGCTTTGGCGATCGTCGTAAAGCCATGCTTGAAGACATCGCAGTGCTGACGGGTGGACAACTGATCACCGAAGATGCAGGTCTCAAGCTTGATGCTGTCAAGCTTGAAATGCTGGGTCAAGCACGTCGCATCACGATCACCAAAGACAGCACCACGATTGTGGCTGAAGGCAACGAGTCTCAGGTCAAGTCTCGCGTTGAGCAAATCCGTCGTCAAATGGACGAAACCGAGTCTTCTTACGACAAAGAAAAGCTGCAAGAGCGTCTTGCTAAACTCGCGGGGGGCGTTGCAGTCGTCAAAGTCGGCGCAGCAACCGAAACCGAAATGAAGGATCGCAAACTGCGCCTAGAGGATGCGATCAACGCAACCAAAGCCGCCGTTGAAGAAGGCATCGTTCCGGGTGGTGGCACGACCTTGGCTCACCTGTCTCCCGAATTAGAGAAGTGGGCACACGAAAACCTGAAGGGTGAAGAACTCACAGGTGCGCTGATTGTCGGACGTGCGTTAGCGGCTCCCCTAAAGCGGATCGCTGAAAACGCAGGTCAAAACGGTGCAGTCATCGCTGAAAAAGTTCGTGAGAAAGAGTTCAACGTGGGCTTCAACGCGGCAACCAACGAATATGTTGATATGTTCGAGGCTGGCATTGTTGACCCTGCAAAAGTGACTCGTTCTGCGTTGCAAAATGCGGCTTCGATCGCGGGCATGGTGCTAACCACTGAGTGCATTGTGGTTGACAAGCCTGAGCCTAAAGACGGCGCACCTGCGGGTGGCGGCGGCATGGGCGGCGGCGACTTCGACTACTAATCGCGCGCTGGGGACATTCGTTATATAATGTTCCCTTCTAAGAATCGTTAGCGGGGCGATCGTTCTCAAAAGAGAGCGATCGCCCTTTTGTTTAATGTCGATTTTATACATGCAATAGTTCTTGCGTTTACCCGATGGCGTGGAGACGTTCCATCGAAACGTTTCTACCAAGTACCGCGTTCAATATTAGAACGTGGCTCGATCGTGGATTTACCCAATCCCCGTAGAGACGTTTCGGTGGAACGTCTCATTTCCGTTTCGGTGGAATTTCTCATGTTCGTCAAGGTTCTACCTCTGACCAAAGGCGCTCTAACTGGCGTTGCCATGCGGCTAAGACTTCTTCTCGCGATCGCGTTCCCATTTCCATTTCGCCCATCATGCCTTCTTGATAGAAGCGATCGAGGGTTTGCATCGTCAATTCTAGCGATTGCCCCTGACGTTTTGCAGCTTGAATAATTTGACGAATTCGCTTTTCAGCAAAGGTGTTGAACCCGTCGTTAATGCCTAATTCATTTAGAGCAAGCAATCGTTGAATCGCGGCGGTGAAATCAGCGATCGTTAACCCTACCAAACCGTGCTGAAAGACTCCCCACAACACGTCTTGATGCAGCGCATAGCGAACTTCTTGAGTCGTATCGAAGTTGGCTTCTAAGAATTCTTCTAGATAGGGTTGGGCTTCTTGCACCGGGGCGATCGGCACCAAAATTCTTAGCCAAGACTGATCATCTGAAAGCAACACCAACAGCCGAAAAGATTCAGTCTCTACCTGATAAGAATTAGTATCTAAGGTCTGAACCGATGCGCCAAATGAATCAGTCAATGTCTTGGCGATTTCTTCTGTAATCATGGTTTCTATAAAGTAGCTCCCTTCACCCTACACCGTGAGTACGTCCGAAAAAAATCCCCCGATCGACAGGCGATCGAGGGAAAACTAGGGAGATTATCGGGATGAAACGCTTAGACGAGCCATTCTTGAACGGCTTCCTCTTTAGTGTTGGTGCGACGGCTAGGAGTTTCGCGCTTAAAGTTCATATGGACTTCGCGAGTCTGTTCGCCATCGACTGCCACTGCCATAATTGGGTAGTCAATCACTCCGTCTTGAAATGACATCTGAAACCGGAAGGTGCCATCAGGATTGAGCTTAATAGGCTGTCCTCCGATCGTCACCGTTGCATCGGGTTCGGTTGCGCCATAAACAATCAGTTCGGCATCCGCGACTAACCAAAACTGACGTGGACGAATCGGAGGTGCCGACGCGCCGAAGCCGATCCCCGACATGCCGACTCCTGACATCGTTAAGCCCGATGTCGTCGGAACTGCCCACATTCCTACACCAGACGGGAAGACATATGAGCTAATCGCCTCTTCGTGAATAGGGGCTTGCTGCATCGAGCCGTAAAGTGAACCTGCGATACGCTGTGCCTCGGCGGTGTCTGCCATGCCAAAGATTTGGTCGTGGATGGGGTTGCCCGTGCCGCCATTGAGGGCAGTCGTCGTCGCTGCCATGCGCTGACTGGGAGGAACCAATTCCAAAACGGTTTGACCGCGCAGGTCTTCCTCCCAAGAGACGGTGACGAAGTGGTCTTCAACCCAGTCAGACGGGTAGACCGGAGGAACGCGAACTGGGGCAGACCGCGCCAACACGAGCCAGCGACCATCTGCACATCGATAGCCCATCTCAACCGTGTAGTCACGATCGCTGACGGGGATCGGCAAATACCATTCCCGCGCCAACTCATCGCAGGGATATTCTTGAACGCTGTGGGGACTTTGATAGTCGATGCTGATGTCGGTCACATCATAGAGGCGCAGCGCTAACTGTTGCCCCCCTTGACGACGCAAATCTTCTTTGTGCTCGTTGGGCACATCCCAGTAGGTATATGCCCACTGGGGATCGCGCGGCATAATCACGACGCGGCTTTCACCATAGCCTTCGGGAAGTTCAGCAAGGTCTGCGTCTACTGCTGCCAGTACATCACCAGTCAGATCGCTCTGTCCAACATCAAATTTTGCTGCTTCCACTTCTTCTTGTGCCTCAGGTTTACGGGTTTGGTTGGCTGAGAGTCGGTTGCGTTGGATCACTTCGATCGCTGCTAAAAGCTGGTCTTTTCGCATCCGGCTATAGCGAGACACGCCATATTCACTCGCGACGCGTCGCAGTTGCCGAAGAGTCATTTCGTTTAACGGAGGACGTTCGGTTGCCATAAAAACAAGCTCCAATCATGCAAACGGATTCTTTCTGAATAGCGAAATTGTTTAAGTTTATTTTTGTTAACAATGGGGGATCGCTTGCCCTTCTAAATGTTGCAGAAAGGACATCTTTTGGTCAAGGATTGAAACGGTTGAATTTATTGACGATCAACGAAGTTATAAGCAATTCGGGGATCATAATGTCACAAAACAATGACATTTGTTTTGGTCGGGGATCGAATTATTCAAGGTTTAGAGTACAAAGATCCCGAAAGAAATCTAAATGTCACCTTTTCTTGACTTAAGCGCACAGGGTGAATAATCAGGAACTCGATCGTTTCCTGTAGACTGCTGTAAAGTCCGATTTCCGGTGTGTATGGATTCTTCTAAGTCTGATGTCTGGGATAGCGATGCTGAGACGCGAGAAAGTCGGCCCGATCGCTTATCAAAACACGGTTTGATTCGTAAGGGATTAGCCCCGGCTGTGGGGTTATGGCTACGATCGCAAGTCGAGCACATCAAAGATCTGGAGGTTGAAATTGAAGCGGGCGATCGTCAGATTCTGTCAGGCTGCATTCCGCAGGTCAGAATTTCTGCGCGAAAAGCGGTCTATCAAGGGCTGCACCTGAGCCAGGTTCGAGTGATTGGGCAAAATATTCGCATCAATTTGGGGCAAGTCTTGAGAGGAAAGCCGCTACGAGTGCTAGAACCGATTCGCGTCGAGGGAACGGTTCTGCTGCAACAAGCTGACCTGAACGCGTCTCTCACAGCGCCTTTGCTGGCAAATGGCGTAACCGAGTTTTTGTTGACGCTCTTGAGCGCGAGCGACCTGGGCGAATTGCCGTCGGAATCCGATCCCCGGCTGAATTTACAACATCTTCAAATCATATTAGATGAGGGTTTAGTGACATTAAGTGCGTCGCTGATTTCAGTAACTGGTGATGCAACGGCGATCGCTATCCGAACTGGGTTTGAGTTAGCCAGCCCTCACGAGCTAAGGCTGGTCAATCCTCAGTGGCTGCCCCACGCCACCGCCAAGCGCTGCTTGCCCTTGAGCGACCTCAACGGCTACACGTTTGACCTGGGAGCAGATACCCAGATTGAGCGACTCAATTTAGAACTGGGACAGATTACCTGTCATGCCAAGCTGTTGGTGAGTCCTTAAACTTCTTGCAGTCCGAAGCTGCCCTCATCCCCCAACCCCTTCTCCCAAGCTGGGAGAAGGGGAGCCAGATTTCAAAGTCCCTCTCCCAAGTTTGGGAGAGGGATTTAGGGTGAGGGGCAGGGACTTTTGCAAGAGGTCTCTTGATTATTTGGGCAATAACGGCAGTACGAGCGTCACAAAGTAATAGACAAGCGGAGCCGTAAACACATAGCTGTCTGCCCGATCGAGAATTCCCCCATGACCCGGAATTAGCTGTCCCGAATCTTTGACTCCGGCATCGCGCTTCATCATCGACTCGGTTAAATCGCCCAGCAGACTGGCAACGCCGATCAGCAGACCGAGGGCAACTCCGGCGATCGGCCACCCTGACCAATTGAGATACCACGAGCCAAGAACGGCAACCGCGACACTCGCCGCCACCCCAAACACGGCACCTTCAACCGTTTTTTTGGGGCTGATGTCTGAGAGCCGAGTTCGCCCGATCCAGCGTCCGATCGTGTAAGCGCCAATATCCGCTGCCCAAATGCAGAGAAAGGCTAGTAGCGTATTGGTCAGCCCGATCGGAAGCTGATCTAAGCCTTGCCAGGAAGTGGTCCAAAAGCCGTTGAAGGGCAGATTGCTGACTTCGGCTTGACCTAAAAATCGCAGACGAATCCAATAACTGGGCAGATAGCCGCCGTAAAATAAGCCCATGATCGAAGCCGAGATGTCGGCGATCGTGGCAAATTTGGGCTGAAACAGCAGATAAAAACAGATGAACGTCCCGGCGACGGGAAAAATCGCATCTGCCATCGGGGGCGAAATGTTAGACACCACTAACAGAATTTGACTCACTACCAGCGTTGTTTTCCCGGCTGGGGCAAACCCTTTAGCGCGGGCAAGCTGAAAATATTCCATCTGCCCCAAGTAGACAATGATGCAAAAACCAGCCGTAAAGTACCATCCGCCCAGCAACATCATGCCTAGCGCAAGGGCGATCGCGACAATTCCACTACCGATTCGAGACCAAGGCATAGCACTAATGTTGGATGAAGATGACTCAGTGGAGCGGTTTAGAAATGCGTCTTCTCAGCCCTCGATCGCGTCAGGCAAAGGTTAAGAAAGTTAAGCCGTGCTTTGCAACACTTTAACGGAGAACGGGCGGCGGGTGAAGGATTTTTGGGTCAGAGCTTTTCGCCGCTCAACACAAAAATCGGATCGACTGCCGCAAAAATTTGATTGGTGCCGCGTGTCTCAAGACGGTTGACGGCAGATTGCACCACTTCAATATTACGGGCTTGAAGCTCGGCAAGACTCTCTGAAATTTGATAGAGCGTTTCTAAACTGGTAGCCGTTGCCACCACTCGCCCCTGAGGTTGCAGGTGTTGCCAGACTTCTTTGAGGATGGCTTTCACCGATCGTCCGCCTTCGATGCAAACCCGATCGGGGCGAGGCGCTAATCCCTTCAGACAGTCTGGGGCACTGCCCTCAATGATTTCGACGTTTTTGACTCCAAAGCGATCGCAGTTGCGACGAATCAAACTGGCGACTTCTTCATCGCGCTCGATCGCAATTATTCGTCCTCCCGGACACAGTAAGCCTGCCTCAACGGGAATCGTCCCAGTCCCTGCGCCGATGTCCCATAGCACCGAATCGCTTTTTAGCCGCAGATGAGAAAGCAGCAATAACCGAACTTCTCGCTGACTCATCGGAATTCCGGGCAAACTCTCAAACAAGTCGTCGGGAATGCCGGGAGTCACGTAAGACCAGAGAGGAGACGGCATAAGCGGGAGGAATGGAGAGTGATGAGTTCATCCTAATTCTGACGCGAATTCGTCGAGTTCACGTTAATAGACTCGCGGTTCACTCGATCGGGCTTCGACTTTGCTTAGTTCTCAATGGGTCGATCGTGGGTTGAGCGAAGCTGACACTCACAGACGACGCAGCGAGGAATTCTGGCGTGGCTGAATTGTGCATCGAGTGCGGGTACAACTGCCTGGGAGTCGCTCCTAGCGTAACCCAAATTCCACGGAGATTCTTCGAGGAGATGAAATGGTAACTGACTCACCTCCTCGAAGTCGTTCGAGAGTCTCTAAGAGTCGTTGATGAGTTTCTGGGAGTCGTTCATGAGTTTCTGTGAGTTGTTTCTGAGTCTCTAAGAGTCGTTGATGAGTTTCTGGGAGTCGTTCACGAGTCTCTGGAAGTTGTTCACGAGTCTCTGGGAGTTGTTCACGAGTCTTTAGAAGTCGTTGATGAGTCTCTGGAAGTCGTTGATGAGTCTTTTAGAGTCGTTCACGAATCTCTCGATCGAGCTTATTGATCTGCCGATGAACTACGCCAAAGGCAGTTGAGGCAATTCCGGCATTGCTGAATCGATCTATGGAGCACAGATTCTACCCTCACCCTAGCCCTCTCCCTAATGGAGAGGGGACAGGAATTCTGGCTCCCTTCTCCCTAGGGAGAAGGGTTGGCGAGGGCTTGCCCCACTTCGTGAGGAGGGCATTTCATATCTGCATTCAGCAACGCCGCGATTCCTACCTAGATTCGGCGATGCTGGAATCCTCAGGCGCGTTTGATGACTTGCAGCGTTTCTAAAGTGGAGTCTGCACAGCCGCTAATCATGCCACCAGCCGCGAGAATTTGTTGCAGATTGGCGATCGCATCCTCTGTGATCTGCTCTCCGGGCAGCAAAACGGGGATTCCAGGAGGATAGGGGCAGACTAGCTCGGCGCTGATGCGATTGACAGTTTGAGCGATCGGAAGAGTTTCGCTAGGTGCGAAGAAAGCTTGACGAGGCGTGAGGAGCGACTGAGGCGTAAGACATTCAAATCGTCTGAATTGCGGAATCGCTGGTCTGGGTTCTTTCGCGAGAATTGTGAAAGCTTGCACTAAGCGATCAATATCTGCTTGAGTGTTTCCTAAACTGGTGATGAAGGTCAAATGCTGCAAGGACGGTAACTCAGCCGTTACGCCTAGCGTTTGGTGCAGAATCTCATCTGCGGTGAAGCCGTCGATCCCTAGCTCAGAAACGGTGACGGTGAGACGGGTGCGATCGAATGCCCAACATCCAGGAGACTGCTCAGGGTTTAGCGTCGAGAGATTGGGGATTTGGTTGATGCGCGATCGTGCCTGATCCGCCAATCGCAGCGTCTGCTCCATCAGTGCCGCTCCTTGCGTTGCCATTTGCTGACGCGCCGCATCCAGCGATGCCAACAGCAGATAGCTTGGGCTTGTGGATTGAACAAGCTGGAGCGCTTTGCTGACTCGATCGCGATCAATTCGGTGACCTTGGCAGTGCAGCATCGCGGCTTGAGTCATCGCAGACAGGGTTTTGTGAATCGATTGCACCGTCAGATCAACCCCCGCCGACAGCGCAGAATCGGGCAAATCAGGGTGAAAGGCAAAATGGGCACCGTGCGCTTCATCGACCAGCAGAGGAATAGTGTGCTGATGGGCAAGGTCAGCGATCGCCCCCACATTTCCACAAACCCCGTAATAAGTTGGGTAGACCATCATTACCGCTTTGCTGTCTGGATGCTGCTTGAGAGCCTCCTCAACCGCTTCGGGAGTGACGCTATGTGCTATCTGTCGGTCAGCATCATACTCAGGAGTAACGAAGATTGGAACGGCACCCGACAAAATCAGCCCTGAAATCGCAGATTGATGCACGTTGCGCGGCAGAATGATTTTGTCTCCCGGTTCGCAGACTGCCAAAATTGAGGCGATGATTCCGCAGGTTGAGCCGTTGACCAAAAACCAAGTTTGATCAGCACCAAATGCTTCTGCTGCCAGATCTTGGGCTGCTTTGATCGCCGTTTGAGGAGCAAATAAATTATCGAGTTCGGGCAATTCTGGGAGATCCGATCGCCACACCTCTGCCCCAAACAAATCGGATAGAATCCCTGGTGTTCCTTGCCCTCGCTTGTGTCCAGGCGTATAAAAAGCAGCATTTGGGCTTTGAGCGCAATTCTCTAAAACGTCAAGCAACGGAGTCGCCATTTGGGAAGATGAAATATCTAAAGGTGTCATCTACGTTGGGAAGGTCAAATTATTCGTTAGGATATTCTATGGTCTACCCCACTCCCGAACCTCCGTTTCCTCAACCTGTGCCGAATCCCGTTCCCGAACCAATTCCTAGTCCCGTTCCTGAACCGATTCCTAGCCCTGTGCCCGAACCTGTTCCTGCACCGATTTCTCAGACCATCCCAGGACCCGTATAACCGTTTTCTCGCTTACCTTCATAACTCAATATGCTAACAGCCGGGATTGTTGGACTTCCCAACGTTGGAAAATCGACTTTATTTAATGCGCTTGTTGCTAATGCCAAGGCAACTGCCGCCAACTTTCCCTTTTGCACGATCGAGCCAAATGTCGGCATCGTCTCAGTGCCCGATGAGCGTCTCAAGGCGTTAGCCACGATTTCTAGCTCGATCGATATTTTGCCTGCCCGCGTAGAGTTTGTCGATATTGCTGGCTTGGTCAAAGGTGCCAGCAAAGGTGAAGGGTTGGGCAACCAATTCTTAGCCAACATTCGCGAAGTGGATGCGATCGTCCATGTCGTGCGCTGTTTTGAAGATGACGATATCATTCACGTCTCTGGGGCGGTCGATCCCGTCAGCGACATTGAGGTGATTAACTTAGAACTGATCCTTGCAGATTTGGGACAGATTGAAAAACGCGTCGATCGTGCCCGCAAACAGTCTCGCACCAGCAAAGAAGCGCAAGTCGAAGTGACTGCTCTAGAAAAACTCATCCCGGTGCTAAACGCGGGTCAGCCTGCTCGTCAAGTCACGCTCACCGAAGAAGAAGAACTCTTGCTCAAACCGTTAGGGCTGCTCACCCGCAAGCCGATTATCTTTGCCGCTAACGTAGCAGAAGATGACTTGGCAACTGGAAACGCCTTTGTCGAACAAGTGCGAAACCTGGCAGAGCAGGAAAAAGCTCAAGTCGTGGTCGTCTCAGCCCAAGTCGAAGCCGAATTAGTCGAGCTGAGTGAGGACGATCGGTTAGATTTTCTTGCCTCTCTCGGCGTTGAAGAAGGCGGCTTAAAATCTCTGATTCGCGCTACCTATGAGCTTTTGGGGCTGCGAACCTACTTCACGACTGGACCGAAAGAAACCCGTGCCTGGACAATCCACGCTGGAATGACGGCTCCTCAAGCGGCAGGGGTCATCCATACTGATTTTGAGCGGGGGTTCATTCGCGCTGAGACTGTGGCTTATAAAGATCTAACCACCACTGGATCGATGGGCGCTGCCAAGGAGAAAGGCTTAGTTCGCAGTGAAGGAAAGGAATATGTCGTTCAGGAAGGCGATGTAATGCTGTTCCGATTCAACGTTTAGTTTATAAAACGCAAAGGGACGCTCTAATGAGAACGTCCCTACAAATCGTTGTTGAATATTTAACTCGACAATCTGCTTAAACTGGTGATGGCAGATATTGAGATGATCGCCCTAAGAACTTCCAAAAGCCCATTGCGATCGTCTGATTAAAGTCTAAATCTCGAACATCAGGTTGATGATGAGCAAACGCTTCCAGACTCTCATACACCAAGCTTGCCACTACGATAGCTGTCTCAGACGCTTGCAGCGTTGGGTGAAAGTTGGCTCTACAGGGTCATCTGAGATTATCACTAAGCATAGCTAGCGCACTGCAAGCCTCTCAATACTGTAGTGTGAGAAAAGCTTTTGTGACTGACCCCAGCCAAGGCTTATAGCCCCTAAACCGAATCTGGGACGGTCGGCGTTTGACGAACCATATTTGCGGCTTCGGCGGCGATCGTCGTTCTGACACGAGCCTGACCAATCTCTGCATCTGCCAAGCTGGTCTGGCTTAAGTCAGCGTTAAGCAAATTTGCTTTGGTCAGATTGGTTTGGGTTAAGACCGCTCCTGTCAAAATCGCGTCGCTCAAGTTGGCATGGCTTAAATTAGTTCTGGTCAGATTTGCCTTTGTTAAGTTAGCACCGCTGAGATTAACGCCGCTGAGATTGATGTTTCTCAGATTAGCTGCCATCAGATTAAGATTTCTAAAGTCTCTCTGCCCTGCCGCATATCGGCTCAAGAACTCTTTCGTATTCATGTTTTTTGAGGAATGTAGGACGGCAGATTTTGATGTTCTAACAAAAAGGGCAGACTATCTCGTCTGCCCTCAAGAGTTAAGAGCGAACGGCTCTTGTCAATTAATAACGGCGTGAACCGCGATTTTGATTTGACCAACCGCCGCCGCCGCCACCGCCACCTGACGAACCTCTTTCTTCACGGGGCTTTGCTTTATTGACTTTGAGGTCACGACCCATCCATTCAGCACCGTCTAATGCTTCGATCGCAGCGGTTTCTTCTGCATCGGTTCCCATTTCGACAAAGGCAAATCCGCGTAACCGACCTGTTTCCCGATCTGTTGGCAACTGAACGCGCTTAACGCTGCCATACTCTGCAAATGTCTGTGTTAAGTCATCCTGAGTGACTTCATAAGACAGGTTGCCTACGTAAATCGACATAAAATATCTCCAGAATCAGAAGTTGTAGCGAGTTAGATTCGGAGAAACGCTTGTGAGAACGAATTACACAGCCGAAAATAATCTTTGCTGAACTAAGCCTAACACACGACTCAGATACGCTCTCGTCAATAGAACGTTCTGTAACATTTGAATGAGTCTAAATTTTCGCTTGATCGTACATTAAAAAGTGGCTCATAATCAGACGTTCTGCTAATCACAAACCACTTTCAAATTGACTGTTCAGGTTACCTAACTGACGTTGCATTCACATCCACCGTCTCAGCCGATGCCACCGTTGTATCTGCCGCTACATTTTTGTTTTTCTGAGCTTTGACTCGATCGAGCAACATTCCAGATAATTCGGCAACCAGCAGGGTGACAACGATGCCATCATCAATCTGTCCGATCAGAGGAATGAAGTCGGGTAACAGGTCGATCGGGCTGATCAGATAAAGCAGCGTGCCGACAATAATGACCCAGCGATATTTTGAGTTGCGGATGAGGTTGCGATACCAGTCGTAAAATGGAACTTTCATAGGTGTTTCCTTAGCCTTCAGGTTTAATTGTGTTTGATTATGCCCTAGATGTCTGGTGTGGAAAACTATCAAGAGAAGTGAGGCAGACCGTATGGAGAGAAGGCTAAGGGATGATTTTCTTAAAGTATGTGACGATCGCTCTCACTTATTTTGGGTTGGCGTTGGGCTATCTGCCAGGGTTGCGGATGAATCGAGCCACGATTGCTCTGGTCGGTTCTGCCTTTGTGATTGCTTTGGGGGTTTTGAGTCTTAAAGATGCTTGGGATGCGATCGATCCCACAACGATCGTGTTTCTATTCAGCATGATGATTGTCAACGCAAGTCTTTCTTATTCGGGATTTTTTCGAGTTGCGTTGATGGGGCTGTTGAGCGTTACGCAGAGTCCGTTTGGGTTACTGGTGATGTTGACGTTTGGCAGTGGAATTCTGTCGGCGATTTTTTTGAATGACACGATCGCCCTGATCTTGACACCTCTGATCCTCAACTTGTCAAAGACTCTCCGCCTCAATCCGATCCCCTATTTGCTGGCAATGGCGGGCGCGACCAATATCGGGTCGGTCGCCACGTTGAGCGGCAATCCACAAAATATTCTCATTGGGTCATTTTCAGGAATTGGGTATCTGGAATTTGCTAGGGTATTGGCTCCGATCGCGCTGATCGGTTTGATGATTCAAATCGCGTTGTTGTGGGTGTTGTATCCAGCCGTGAGATCAACACTTCCTCAAGAGCGATTTACTTTACCGGACAATCGAATTTATAGACCGTTGTTTGTGAAGACGATCGTGATCACGACAGGATTGCTGATTGCGTTTGTAGTCGGATTACCCCTCGCTGAATCGGCTCTTATGGCAGCAAGTCTGCTGCTGATTACTCGACGCATTAAACCCAATCGTCTCTTGCGAGAAGTCGATTGGAACTTGCTGCTGATGTTTTCAGGGTTGTTTATTCTCACGAAAGCCACGCAGCAGTTAAACTTGTTGGAGCCGTTTACAAGAGCGATCGGGTCTTCTGCGGGTCTTCTCAGCGTCACGGCAATTCTTTCTAACCTCGTTTCAAACGTCCCTGCGGTGCTGCTGCTTCAGCCTTTGATTGCTCACGACGACACTCAATCCTGGCTGCTCTTATCTGCCGGATCGACCCTTGCCGGAAATCTAACCATTTTTGGATCAGTTGCTAATCTGATCACCGTTGAAGCTGCCGCTAAACTGGGATACCGATTATCGTTCTTTGAACATTTGCGCTTTGGCTTGCCTGTGACAGGGATGACCTTAGCGATCGCTTATTTCTGGCTTGGCTAAAAACTCAGCGACTCTGAAATCTTTGATTCAATTCGGTATCCTAAAGAAAGTGTAAGTTTATGAAACTTAATACCTACAATCTTCCCTGACCAATTTATGAAATGCATCATCGATCGCCGTGCTCAATTCTCGGCTAGTCATCGCTATTGGCTGCCCCAACTGAGCGAAGCCGAAAACGTTGAGCGGTTTGGTGCCTGCGCTCGCCCGATGGGGCACGGACACAACTATGTTCTCTATGTCTCGATGTTGGGTGACTTAGACGAATATGGCATGGTGCTTAACTTGTCGGATGTCAAGCACGTCATCAAAAAAGAAGTCACTAGCCAGCTTGATTTTTCGTTTCTCAACGAGGCGTGGGCAGACTTTCAGCAGGCTCTTCCCACGACCGAGAATATCGCACGGGTGATTTGGCAACGCCTCGAATCTCATCTGCCGATCGTCAACATTCGCCTCTATGAACACCCCGAACTCTGGGCTGATTACCAAGGAAATTCTATGGAAGCTTTTCTCACCGTCAGTACACATTTCAGCGCGGCTCATCGTCTGGCTCGCCCTGACCTCAGCTTTGAGAAGAACTGCGAGATTTATGGCAAGTGTGCCCGTCCGAATGGTCATGGTCACAACTATCATCTAGAAGTGACGATTAAAGGTGAAATCGATCCCCAAACGGGAATGTTAGCGGATTTAGTAGCATTTGAGACAGCGATAGAGGATCGTGTCGTTGAACCATTCGATCACACTTTTTTGAACAAAGATATTCCCTATTTTGAAAAAGTCGTGCCCACGGCTGAAAACATTGCGGTTCACATCCGAGATCTGCTGGAAAATCCCATTCGTGACATTGGCGCACAGCTTTATAAAGTCAAACTGATCGAAAGTCCCAACAATTCCTGTGAGGTTTACGGGGCGGGTGTGTCAGATGCGATCGCGATGATGATGCGCGAACCGAAAATGGCGATCGTTTAAAATCATCAAAAATTATGTGGCGCGACGTGCAAAGACTGCCCTCATCCCAACCCTTCTCCCCAGGGAGAAGGGCTTTCGGACAGTTCCCGGTGGAGAAGGGCTTTGGGAAAGTTCCGGTTCCCTCTCCCGCAGGAGAGGGCTAGGGTGAGGGCAGTCTTTGCCGACGTTTTAGGAAAGTCGCGCACTGGTTGTGCACGGCGGATATTTTATCTGCCCTGTTATTTCGCTTGAGCGACGATCGTGCGGTGACGTGGAGTGTTACCCACTAGAGTCGGCTGAGTGAACCCTGCTTGAACGATCGCCCCTTCTAAATCGAACGAAAAGTAATCATCCATATACGGCTCAGTGCTTTTGAGCAGCGTCAAAATGTAGGGCGGCATCTTGGCATAAATTTCGGATTTAGGATTCATATCCATGATTGCCAGATGTCCGCCGGGACGCAGTAATCGCTTTGCCTCCTGCAAAATCTCGATCGCTGCCCCTCTCGGCAACTCGTGAAACATCAAACACGCCGACACTAAATCAAATGAGGCAGACGGCAAACCTGTCGATTCAGCAGCGGCGTGAACCCAAGTCGGCGAGTTTTGGTCTGAGTGTTGGGTTTGGTAGTCGGCAACCGCCAAAAAATAGGGCGACAAATCGGCTCCGGTAATCTTGGCGTTGGGAAACGTCTTTTGTAGCGCAAAGGTGCTCATGCCAACGCTACAGCCCAAGTCCACAATATCATCCGGGGCTGTAAGCAGTTGAGCTTTCAACACGTCATGATAGCTTTGTCGGAGTCGAGAATCGCCTGCTGCTCCCGCATCTTTCCAAATTCGGGCATGAACGGCGTGAGCGGCAACTTCGACTTCAGCAGCAGGCTCCCAGCCGAGATTTCCTTCGTTGTAGGCGTGGAAGGGACGCAGATAATAATCGGGATAGACTAAATCAGGATTGTTGACCCGATTAAATTCGATCGTCCAATCTCGCGATCGCAGCTTTTCTGCATCCTGAAGCCAGTTCACGCCGATCGATTCTGCCCGCTTAATCATCATTTGACGCGCTTGATATTTCGCCAAATTAAAGAGCGGTTTAATGGCGAGAATGCCATTCACAACGCGAGAGGCGAGACGAGGAGTGGTTTCAACAGCAGTCATAAGTCACCGATCTAGAACAGCGTTTTATCAACACACTTATTATTGCAAACGAACTGCACTGAGAACGATCGCAATCTTTTTTTGAGCACAAGACAAATGTTAGAATTAATGATACAAGTGTTCTTGAAAATATTTTGCTTAAATCACTGGACGATTGTACTAATACGTGATACAAATGTTCTAAAAGTTCTGTAATTTGTACTATATTATGCTGGAATCACTCACTGAAGCCCAACGGCAACTCTACGACTGGTTAGCTGAATACATTCATCAACATCAGCATTCTCCCTCGATTCGACAGATGATGGCAGCGATGAATCTCAAGTCGCCAGCCCCCGTCCAGAGCCGACTAGAGCATCTGCGAAACAAAGGCTACATCTCTTGGACAGAAGGACAGGCTCGCACGATTCGGCTCCTGCACCCAGAACCCAAAGGAGTGCCGATTTTGGGCGCGATCGCGGCAACGAGTCTGGTTGAAAACTTTTCTGACACCGAAGTCGAGCATCTCGATCTCTCTAGCCTGTTACTCAAACCCCAGCACTTTGCCTTAAAAGTGCGAGGACACAGCATGATTGATGCGCTGATTGACGATGGCGATGTTGTGATTATGCAGCCCGTGCCCGACCCGAAGATTTTGAAGAACAACGCGATCGTCGCGGCGCGAGTCGAAGGCAAAACAACCCTCAAATATTTCCAGCGAAAAGGCAGCAAGGTGATTCTGCAACCCGGCAACCCCAATCGAGAACTTTACCCTGTCACCGAAGTTCCGGCGGCTCAAGTAGATGTTCAAGGCGTGCTGGTGGGCGTTTGGCGAGGATACGGGACGTTGTAGAAGATTGAATCTAGTAGAGGCGTTCCATAGAGTCTCTACTAGATTCAGAAATCTGTAGTCTTAAACAGACGGAACGATCGGAAGATCTGCATCTTGCTCTAGGCTTTTGAGGTTAACCGCGCTTGCTCTGCCTGTCGTCAAGAAGCGAAACGTCTCTTGATAGAGGCTTTGCCAAAAGCGGTTACTCATGTTCTGGCTTACTTCAGTCGGGTCAATCATCGGGTGAGGCACGAGATCTTGTGCTTCATAAAGGTAGAAGGCGTTGCCGTGATCATCGCCGCCGATCTGCTGATAGAAATCTTTATTGGTTTGGATATCTGCCGCATCTTCGTTTTCAGTCAGCACTAAAAATGTAGGCACCTCTTTCAGCACCTGGATACTTTTCTCGCTTAAAACGACGCTGCTGCCAAAGCGATCGACGGCAGTCAACGCCCCGACGGGAAACCGCAGATTGGCATCCCAACCTGACTCGCTGATGTCGAGCGGACCTGCCAAATTCACATATTGTCTGCGCTCTTCGCCATAGATTTTGAGCAACGGAGCATACGCCACCACTCGCTGGACTCGATCGGGTCGAGCCGATGCCAATGCGACCGCGACCGCGCCACCGACTGACAGTCCCACGGTGTAGAGGTCACCGGGCATCGCATCCAATTCGGTTAATCGCGATTCAGCGTCTGTGAGATAGCGATCGTGAGATGAAATGAAGTACTTGTCAAAGTCAGGATCGTCAGCCGTCTCTAGAGATTTTACGATGTCTGGCAATCGTGGTTCAAGCGTCATTAGACGGGCGATCAGCGCCATTTGCTGCAATCGATTGGGTCGAGAAAAGCTATTCGGATTTTCTGCCAAATTCTTAAAGTAGTTGCTTAAAATCGGGTCTTCCTGGACTCTTTTCTTAAGCGGCTCTGCATATTGCGGCTTGAGATCAACCTGACACCAGTTTTTAGCCGGATTGATCAGGGTGTGCCCTGCGATCGAAGGCTGATAAACGTTAAACCCATTGCGAAACAGATAATCCGCAAGTCTCCACATCTGATGGGGCTTGGCGCTAAAGCCGTGAAAGAGCATCACCGTGCCCTGAATTGCTTCTCCTGGCTCGTGAAACAGATAATAGGGATATGCCCCCACCCGGCGATCGGGGTTGGCATCTACAGTCTGAATATAGATGTCGATCGCCTGCCGAGTCTGAGCAATCTGGTCGGCGGTTGGGGTAATCGAGAGTGATCTATTCATCGGTTTTAGGGGTTAAAAAGATGAGCCTGGCTGAGTGAGAAATTCGGCTTCTTCGGGCGTGGAGGTGCGTCCGAGAATCTGATTGCGATGGGGGAAGCGTCCGAACCGCTGGACGATGGCTTGATGTCTCAGGGCAAAATCGTAGGTGTCACACAAATCGGCATCGTCGCTGAAATGGTGAAAGAGAGTCACCGCCTGATGTTGATGCTCTAAGTTTTCGCTGTGCTCTAAGGGAAAGTAGAGAAACTGGCGCTGAACGGTCAGCAGTTGCTGATCGAATCTCTGAGCAATGGCGTGTTGTGCCACAGAAAGCGCTTTGGGATCGGTGGCGAACGATCGCGGCTGACCCCGAAACAGATTCCTTGGAAACTGATCGAGTAGAAGGGCAAGCCCCAAACAGCCTTGAGGTGAGTCCATCCACCGATCGAGGTGATCGGCAGCGGCTTGCTCATAGTCAGGTTGGAACTGCCGCACCGTTTCGTCAAACGCCGGATCTTTGGTAAACCAAGCCTTGCGGGGCTTCAACCGTGAGATATCCTGCACGTCACCAAACCAGAAGGTTAGAATTTTGTCGAGTTGAGTCATCACAGCTTAGAAATCAATCTGGACTTCTCTATTTTCGGAAATTTATCAATAAAAAGTTTCCCCACCATCGAGCAAGTTCTGACCGTTTGAGAGCCAGAAACTCCCCTCGATCGTGGGGAAGTCAATACTATTCAGGATTTGAGGTCGATGTCTAAGACATCCCTTGAACGAGGTAGTCAAAGTAGGGAGCGACTTCTGCCCCGTCTTCAGTGCTTAACAGCGCGAGAGAGGCATCTTTGAGGCAGCGCATCGCTTCTGCCATGCCCGGAACAGGCACGCCCAAAGCGTTATACATTTCTCTTGCACCGATCAGACCGATTTTTTCGATCGGGTCTTTATCACCCGCCAATACCCCATAGGTGACTAGGCGGAGATACCAGCCATAGTCGCGCAGACAGAGGGCGCGTTCGCGGTTGCCGTAGGCGTTGCCGCCGGGGGCGATAAAGTCAGGGCGCTTTTTCCAAAGGTTCTTGCTGGCTTGCTCTACGATCTTTTTCTCATTGGCTGAGAGAGCTTCGACGATGCGGGTTCGCTGCGCTCCGGTTTGAAAAAATTCTTTTATGCCTTTCAACTCGCCGCTCGTAGGATAACGGAGTTCGTCGTCGGCTTGTAGGATGACTTGGCTAACTACGCTCATAATGATTGATTATTGCGGTATCTCAGAATTCATTTCTTAGTGTACCGAGTTTTGGTGCCGGAAAGGAAGAGGAATCTCTCATTAGTCTTGACAAAACGTAATGTTCGACTTGGAGGCGCGGTGAAGACAGCTGAACCGTGTCAGGGTCAAATTAAAAAATAACTCAGAGGTTCAAGATGGGCTGATCATTTGTTCGGGTCGCACGATCGAGTCAAATTCTTCGCCCGTAAAATAGCCCAATTCGACGCAAGCTGCTCTTAGAGTCGTGTTGTCTTGATAGGCTTTTTTGGCAACTTGAGCCGAGGCATCGTAGCCAATTTTTGGATTCAGCGCCGTCACTAACATTAATGAGTTATTGAGAAAATAGTCAATGCGATCGCGATTGGGTTGAATCCCAACGACCATGTGATCGGTAAACGAACTACACGCATCCGATAATAACCGAATAGAATGTAAAAGATTGTGAATCATAACGGGTTTGAAGACGTTGAGTTCAAAATTGCCTTGACTTCCGGCAAATCCGATCGTGGCATCATTCCCCATCACCTGCACACACACCATCGTCATCGCTTCACACTGGGTTGGGTTAACCTTTCCCGGCATAATTGACGACCCTGGCTCGTTAGCAGGCAAAATTAATTCTCCCAATCCACAGCGCGGACCGGAACCCATCCAGCGCAGATCATTAGCGATTTTCATCAAGCTACACGCTAGCGCTTTGAGTGCGCCACTGGTTGACACGATCGCGTCATGGGCTGCCAATGCTGCAAATTTATTGGGCGCACTGATAAACGGAAGTCCGGTTAGTTGAGCAATTTCTGCCGCCGATCGCTCTGCGAATTCAGGGTGAGTGTTGAGACCTGTGCCGACGGCGGTTCCCCCGATCGCTAACTCATATAATTCGGGCAGGGTCGCCTGGATGCGCTGTAAGCTCCGATCGAGTTGGGCGACATAGCCAGAGAATTCTTGACCTAACGTGAGCGGAACGGCATCCATCAAGTGAGTTCGACCAATTTTAATGATGTCTTCAAACTCATTTGATTTGATAGATAACGCATCTCGCAATGTCTTCACAGTCGGAATCAGACGCTGATGGATTACTTCTGAAGCTGCAATGTGCATCGCCGTTGGGAACGTATCATTAGACGACTGCGACATATTGACGTGATCATTGGGATGAACGGGAGTTTTACTACCTAACACGCCGTTTTCAAGCTCGATCGCGCGATTAGAAATCACCTCATTGGCATTCATATTTGTTTGAGTGCCGCTCCCTGTCTGCCACACACTTAACGGAAAATGATCGTCTAACCGTCCAGCAATCACTTCGTCAGCCGCCCGGACAATCAGTTGGGCTGTGTCATCTGGCAGTTTGCCCAAGGTTTGATTGACGGTCGCGGCGGCTCGTTTGAGAATGCCAAATGCTCGAATTAATTCTCTGGGCATCGTGTCATGCCCGATCGCAAAATAAATCAGCGATCGCTGCGTCTGTGCGCCCCAATAGCGATCGGTTTGAACGGCGATCGTGCCCATACTATCTGTCTCAGTCCGAGTTTCGCCAGCCATCAATTCGTCTCTCATTCTTCATTTCTCATCCTACTGCCTTGTCCAATCCCGTTGCAGTATGAGAATAAAAACACAAATAGCTTTAAGGTTCAACATTCTCATAAAGGTCTGCCAGCGCAATCTCAACCCCAACCGTCGCCAGCGAAACCTTTGCCTCCAAACCGTTGTACTCCGTAAATAGCCATTGATTTGCACGTTGTTTCACATACTGCTCCAAATGCGGCTGGTACTGATCGATCAATAGATACTCCTGAAACGTCGCGATCGTCCGATATGCCGCAAACTTCTCATCTCGATCGTAAGCTTTAGTTGAATCAGACAGCACTTCCACAATCAAAATCGGGTTTGTAACCGTATCTTTCCGTCCTGGCTGTAGCTCGACAGGTTTTGGCACAATCATGGCATCCGGGTAAGTATAAATATTGCGCTCAGGAATCCAGAGTCGCTGATCCGCGATGAAAACGCTGTAGGCTTTCCCCCTAAGTGCAAACCATAACAGCCCGTTAAGAGCAACAGCAATCTGATTGTGATCAGGAGTTCCACCAGGCATGAGTGCAATTTCTCCGTTGCGGTATTCATTGCGAGTTTCTGATTCAACCTCCAGAGTCAGATATTCGTCAGGGGTATAGGTTTTAGTGGGCAAGGATATGATCGTCATGGTTAATCTCTCTTGATTTAGAATTAGTTGACTTAGAACCAAACACTCAACTAATTCTTTAAAGTCTGACTCAATTTCAAAGATCCTCGTCAATAGGCGGCACTTCTCGATCAATTTTTCTGAATCGAAATAGAGCCATACGAGGCTCGATCGAGGATTTCACTTAAACTATAGTCTTTAAGCGCCCAGCGTTAATTTCCACCAATTTAGCGTTCCTATATCATTTGCGATCTGATCTACGACGCGTAGCTGCCAGCGTCCTTGAGTCTGTTGCCCCAAAAATTTTTTCAGCGTTGGCGTAGTTTGCAGCGAGTAGATTATTTGCAGTTTTGTTCTTCGTCCCAATGTGCGACCCTGCAGCATCACCACGCTGCCAGAAGGCGACACTAAACTCACTTCTAAATCACCTAAATAAGTGTGATCAATATCCAACGCCACTTGTATATCTCGCACGATCGCACTGTCTGCAATTTGAATCACGCTGACGATTCCTTGAGGATTGTTGTCAGGAATCGCAACACTCACATTGTTTTGCACAGGAATCGATCGCGATGATGCCGCAATCATTGCCTGTCGTTGAACTGCCGCCTGAACTGCCTTTGCCGCATTGACTTTGCCATAGCCAAACCAATCACAGCGTCCATTTGACTCATAGGTGCCTTTGCGTAGACCCAACTGTGGATCGGCATCATTATCGACAATCTTGTCGGCGGTTTGCTGCAAAATTTGGCGCACGTCTTGAGCCGTGAGATCAGGATTTGCCGACAGCACTAATGCCGCAACTCCAGCGACGAGAGGCGTTGCGCTCGACGTGCCGCCAAAATCTGAAGTGAAGCTACTGGCATCATATCCAGCCGCGCCGACCCGATCGGTTGTAAACACCCCCAAACCCTGAAGCTGAACTCTGACTTGCGGCGGCGTTGCCACATAGCCCAAGTCGGGCAATCCTACTCCGGGCGGCGCATTATTGCTCGGCGCACACACTGCAATTTCTCCGCCCCAGTTGCTGTAGGCGGCTTTTTTGCTCAGACTCGTGCAGGCGGAAATCGCCAGCACATCGGGATGAACGGTAAACCCGCCTAACCACTGCGTTGCACCGCTGATCGCATTGCGCTCCCAGCCCGACTCGTTGATCGTGCCGTTGGTCGGACGGTTGGCATTTCCAGCCGCAAACACAATTACACAGCCTTTGCCGTTGCGTCCCTCAGTGGCAGCGCGAGTCAGAGCCGCCCGCTGCCGCAGCGATAGCGGAAAATAAACGGCACTCGGACCCCAGCTACAGGAAATCACCGCCGCACCTTTGGTCATCGCCCAGCCAAACAGAGACTCGATCGCGTCGTCATCCAGGAAGCCCGTCGTCCGAATGGGCATTAGCGCACAGCCAGGAGCCGCCCCCACCACCCCAAATCCATTCTCTTCGGCAACGGCGACTCCAGCGCAAGAGGTGCCGTGATCTTCTCCGGCTTCATCGGGTTCCGGGTCAAAATCGTCGCCTTTAAAGTCTCTCGGAGCGACGATTTTACCGACTCCTTGAAAATCGGGATGATTGAGATCCATGCCATCGTCCATGACGGCAACCACGATCGAGCGACTGCCCCGCGTCACATCCCAGGCTTGTTCGGCAAACACGTGGGAACCTGACGCTAATCCGGCTCCTCCGGTGTGGTTGAGGTGCCACTGTTTACCATAGAGCGGATCTTTGGGACGATAGTGCGACTCGGTTTTGACGATTATGTTGGGCTCTGCGGTCATCACATCGGTGCGAGCGATCAGCCGATTCGTGATCTTCATCGGGTTCTCGGTGGCGGCGGCGGTGAGTTCAAACACAAAGGCGTTGCTGACTCCGACGATCGGCTTCACCTGTCTTAGCCCCAGCTCAGAGGTGATAGCGGCGATCGTCTCGGCGCTGACCGTCGGCGTAAACTGAATCGTGATCTGATTCGTCAAATAAATTCGCGACGCTGGACTATTTTTGACCTGATAGACATGGCTGGCATATTCGACATTGGTGTCTTGACGAACCTCGTTTAGCACCTGGTCTTTGTCTTTTTGGGCAGGATCGACCACAAATTCTGTCAACTCAGGCGGAGCGATGCCAGGGGCGATCGTCGCCGGAAATTGATTTGCCAAGTCTCTCGCTTGCTGACCTGACCCAGCGTGGACTGTGAAGCGATCTTCCACCTTTTCTAGCAGCAACTCTTCTCCCCCACGCTGAAGAATTTTGCCCCGGTTTCCTTCAGAGACACTGGCATTAGCGGGACTATTTTGAGCAGAATTCGGCAAGTTGGAGGGGTTCGTCATAGATGCCTCATCAATCTGACTGCAATTTAACTCACTCGGAACTTATTTAGGAGATTTTCGTCGAGACAATCCAACTAGGGATTTGAAACTGCTGGATTGTTGTCATTAACGGCGATCGTACTGTGAAACAGTCGCGTAGTGATAAGATAACCAGAGTCTAAAACTGTCCTCTTTCCTGTCACTATAAAAGGTCATTCATGGTAGCTGCTGGAACTGTTCGCCGCCTTTGTCTCCCAGGATTGATTTCGCTGTCAGTTCTGGCAAGTTTAACTTTGACCAGAGCCGTAAGTGCCCAAACTCCTGCACCTTCGTCTCCTCCTGGCACCATTCAACCTGATAACGATTCTGTCCGCGTCCAAAACGATAGCCTTCTCAGCGCTCAGGGTGGGCAACGGCTGATGGATGAGGCGAACAAAGCTGTCAATAGCCAAAATTATCCGTTAGCAACCAAAAAACTGCAAGAAGCGCGTCAGGTATTTAACCAGCTTTCAAATTTCTATCAACAATTGGCGACCAGCTTCTCTGGAATCGATAATCGGGTGGCAGACAGCCAGCGCAAAAAAGCCCTTGAAGCGGCTCAAATGCGCGATCAGTCTACTTATCAACTGGCGCTCGTGCATCGGGCACAAAATCAGCCAGAATTAGCGGTGCCTCTCCTGGTTCAGATTATCGGTAGTCAACAGCCGACTCGCGATTTGGGGCAAAAATCCTACCAGCAGCTTCTAGAGCTTGGCTTTGTGGATGCACCGTTTCCTAACCGGGCGACTCAGCCTACCAAGTAGCGATCGAGCAATCTCGTAGAGGCATGACTTCTGCGAGATTAGCCAAAATTCTTTAACCAACGTCCCAGCAAGCCAGTCACGACTCCCGGCTGTTCGAGATGTGCTAGCACTCCAGCCTGGGGTAAAACCTGAAATTCTCGCACTGCCTGCGGGTTTAGTTGCGCCAATCGCTGCCCCAATGCCGCGTTGGTGAACTGTGCCGACTCGCCCCACAAAATCGACGTGGGCACTGTCAACTGAGACAAATATAGAGACAAATCAAAATAGAGATCGCCTCGCAAAAATGCCAATGCAGAATATTCAGCGTTGGGCTGTTGGGCAGAGTCTAAATAAGCGGCAACCATTTCATCGGTGATGCGTGTCCGATCGGCAAACAAAAACTGCTCCAAAAAGTTGCGAACGGCAATCTCATTCGTCGCCCCGATCGTATAGATGAAGCGATCGAGAATCGGCGTATTAATAATTTGTAGAGGAATTCGTCGCCCTGCTCCTTGCCCAAAATCATCAAATCCCGATGGGCAGACGAGATAGAGTGATCGGAAAAGCTCTGGTTTTTGCACCGCGAGACGAATCGCGATCGCACCCGTCAGCGAAGATGCCACCACTGTTACAGGCGAAGATGAGACTTGCTGAATCAGTTCGGCGATCGTGACCAAATAATCTTCAACTCGATAGTCTCGCGTTGGGTGAGCAGAGTTGCCCCAGCCAATCAAATCGGGTGCGATGATGCGATGCGTATCGGCAAATGCCGCATACACTTTTGACCATTCGTAGGCAGACGAGCCGCCCCCAAAACTGTGAAGAAACAGGATGGTCGGCTGTGAATCGTCGATCGTCCACGGTGCCCCAACTGACGTGTAGTAGGCGATCGTGCCCAGCGAAGTCTGAATAAATTTTTGACCAAAACCCGGTGGCTGAAATCCCATGCTGCTCTAATCACACTCTGCATCTGGAGGTTAACGCAGTTTTGCAGCAGAATGTCGTCGCCAGATTCGTTAAGCTGAAGATCGTCTAGTGCGTGAGGATAAGCAAATGGCTCAATGGGATGCAGGTCGATTTGTGCAAACCCTGGCATACTTTGAGGTGATTCCTTTTGTAAGCTGGCTTCAGAAAATGGTTCAAGGTAGCACGCCTTCTCAGCCGATCGGTAATCCGTCAGACTTGTTTGACTTTAGCAATCCGTCGGGCACGATTAGTTTGTGGGGAGCTTTAGATGATGTCGTGATGGGCGGCGTGAGCGCGAGTTCGTTTCAGCAGATCGATCGGGCAGCGCTGTTTACGGGCAATGTCTCGACTGAAAATTCGGGTGGGTTTGCCTCAGTTCGGACTCGCAATTTTGAGCCGCCTGCCAATCTCTCAGACTACGACGGGATAGAACTGCGTGTCAAAGGCGATGGCAATCGCTACAAGTTCATCGCCCGTGACGATGAAAAGTGGGACAGCATCGCCTACACCTATTCGTTTGACACCGTGGCGGATGAGTGGATCACTGTCAAAGCCCCGTTTTCAGAATTGGTTCCGGCATTTCGGGCAAAAACGCTGAAGGATGCCAGCCCGATCGCGGCTCAACATCTGCGATCGCTGCAACTGATGCTGAGTAAATTTGAGTATGACGGGGCACTCAATCCCAAATTTACTCCTGGCACATTTCGGTTGTATGTCTCAACGATTAGAGCTTATCGCGGCTCTAGCGTTTAGCACGATTTGAGCGACCCACTTCTTGAGTTACTGCGTCTGCTAGCCCAGATTCTTGAAAACAGATCGCAAACATCTGTACAGAGTCGAGGTTTGGGGCAAGTTTTTTGGCTTGCGTAGTGCTCATTCCGGGCGCTGCACAAAAATTTTCAGCGATGACACCATACTCATCCGGCATTCCTAAGAGGTTTTCAAACTTAGTGGAATTTTGGAGAAATGGACGCGATCGCTGCAAAATTCGATCCGTCAAAAAGCTTGCAGATTGGGTAGAGTCTTTGGGCAAAAGACCTGGTTTAACGACTGCGATAGTGACAAAACCCTGTACTGCTTGTCTGAGTTTGCCACTCGTCTCAAAAGAGTTCATGAAGGCAGTGAGCAATTCAGGCTTGTAGTTAGGACTCGATTTCACCCCCGCTTGAAACCCTAAAAGAACACCAGCAGTTTCAAAGTCTGTCAACGTGTTGACGTAGGTTGTGAATTTCACCGGAGATTTGTGCCAACCGTTACCGCAGATGATAGAGCCATCCCGGTCTGCCCCTGCGGCTAGATTGACCCCTCCCTGTTTTACGCAAGAATTAAGAGTGGTTCTAATGTCTGACGAAAACATTCGATCTAATTTCTGTTCTGCTGAAAGCGCTGATGACTGAACGGGCTTTGCGATCGCGACACGTCCTAGAAACGAGATGCCCGACAGCGACCCTAATACTAGGGCTAGAAACAACTTCAGGGGCAGGCTTGCCGATCGAGCAACCCCGATCGAACTCACTTTTTGCTGGACTATGATTGAGAAATCCATAACGTAAAATGCAGTGAAATAACGATACTCGTTCGTATCATACTGAGTAACGTATAGAACGTGCTTGCGTGTTGCTGCCTAAGTGATCAGCGACGATCGCGCCCTCTATCGCTTGCATCCATACACTTGCTCTCAGTAAAATGCCAGTGCTACTCTTGCCAAAACTTCTGCCGTTCCCTTGCAATATATTCAGCCGCTCATTCCCCATCTCAAACTAGAGTCTAACAATTCAGAACTCAATCACCTTCGCGTTGAAGACCAAACCGCCCATAGTTGGTATCGGTTTATTTTGTCGTTTCCACCGCATTTAGTGCAAGATTATTTGGAGAAGTTTGGGGTCGATGAATCGCAGCAAGTTCTCGATCCGTTTTGTGGAACAGGCACAACCGTTGTTGAATGTAAAAAACGAGGCGTTCCCAGTATGGGCGTTGAGGCAAACCCGATGGCATGGTTTGCCGGAACGGTGAAACTCGATTGGAGCGTTGACCCCGATGAGTTGCTGCGCCATGCCCATCAAATTGCTGAAGCGACTGAAACGATTCTCGATCGAGCCGACGACCCTCTGCAAACTCTGTCCGACGATCGCTTTAAACTGCTGCTCAAAAACTCGATTAGTCCTTTGCCGCTCCACAAATCATTGGTGCTTTTAGAGCAAATTAAACAGCACTCCGAGTCGCCTTATTATCATCACGAACGGTTGGCATTGGCGAAAGCGTTAGTATTCTCAATTAGTAATCTGCACTTTGGTCCAGAAGTGGGCGTTAGCAAAGCTAAAACCGATGCTCAAGTGGTGGATTCTTGGCTAGAGGGAATTGAGACCATTGCCCATGATCTCCGCCATCTCAAAACTCTGCCAGACGCACCCGCGATCGTGCATCATGCCGATTCTCGTCAACTTGTTCACGTCTTAAAACCTAACTCGATCGACATCGTAATCACCTCTCCGCCCTACCCCAACGAGAAAGACTATACGCGCACGACCCGGTTAGAATCGGTGATTTTAGGATTTATCAACGACAAAGCAGAACTGCGAACCCTCAAAAAAGGCTTGATGCGATCGAATTCTCGCAGTGTCTATGCAGCCGATGACGACGATCGCTGGGTTGCCGATCATGTCGAAATTCAGCGCATCGCCAACGAAATCGAAGCCAAACGCATCGAACTCGGCAAAACGAGCGGCTTTGAGCGCATGTATGCCAGAGCAACGCGGCTTTATTTTGGCGGCATGGCAAGACATCTGGCAGATTTGCGGCACATCTTGCGTCCGGGTGCCCAGCTTGCTTATGTGGTGGGCGATCAAGCGTCCTATCTCCGCGTCATGATTCGTACCGGAGCCCTGTTGGCAGATATTGCCAAATCGCTCGGCTATGAAGTCGTCAGCATCGACTTATTTCGGACTCGATCGGCAACGGCAACTAAAGAACAGTTGCGTGAAGAAGTCGTCGTTTTGCGTTGGTCAGGTCATTAAGAAATCTCTAAGCGCAGTTTCCGATAAAATTCAGGAGCTACATTTCTTACGAGATTTCCTCTGATGTCTGATACGCCTAGTTCACCCGTCACCCGCAAATCGAGTCAAACCGAACACACCCTCGCGCTTTCTGATCAACTGATTCGCTACACTGCCTCTGCCGAGTGGCAGACCCTGTTTGATCAAGAAAAGCCGATCGCTGAAATGTTTCACGTTGCCTATCTCGCTGAGACAGACGACCTACCAACCCGTCCAATCACGTTTGTGTTTAACGGTGGACCGGGAGCCGCCTCTGCCTACTTGCACATGGGAGCGTTAGGTCCAAAGCGCATCCAGTTTGGCGAGAATGGCAGGTTGCCCAAGCCACCAGTTCGGTTAGTCGATAATCTTGAAAGCTGGTTGAGCTTTACCGATCTCGTGTTTATTGACCCGATCGGCACAGGCTTCAGCCGCAGTTTACCCAAAGATAAAGACGCATCTGATAAGCCAGGTGAAAAACCCAATCAGGAGCCGCCCAAAGAAACCGAATTTTGGGAAGTCGATCGAGACTTAAAATCCCTCGGCGAATTCATTCAACGGTTTCTGTCTCGCCACAAACGCTGGCTGTCTCCAGTCCTGATTGCGGGTGAAAGCTACGGCGGGTTCCGAGTTGCAAGGCTTGCCCGAAAACTTCAGCAAGACTTTGGCGTGGGGCTTTCGGGCGCGATCTTGATTTCTCCAGCGTTAGAGTTTAGTTTATTGGGCGGAAACGACTACACGCTTACTTCTTGGGCGACACTGCTGCCTTCTTTAGCGGCGGCGGCGGCTCATCACGGTCGCGCTCGGTGGGTCGGTGAACCTGGAGATCTGTCCGCTCAAACCGCTGCCGCAGAGCGCTTTGCTCGTAGAACTCTGATTCCATTTCTGGCGATCGGCGATCACAGCACTCCCGATGAGCGTCACACCGTTTACCAGCAGTTAGCCGATTTGATTGGTTTACCGCTTGCCCTGATCGAGAGACAAGCCGGACGAGTCGGCATTGAAGTATTTGCGAGAGAACTGCTCCGCGATCAGCAGCGCGTTGTCGGACTCTATGACGCATCGATTACGGCGATCGATCCTTTCCCCAATCGCACCACTTATCAAGGCATCGACCCGACCCTCGACGGACTCGATCGCTTATTTACTGGAGCGATTAACAGCCAGTTGCGCGACACCTTGGGCGTTGAAACTGACCTGTCTTATCACCTGCTCAACCTCGAAGTCTTTAAAGCGTGGAAGTTTGACTTAAAAGGGGAATTAGACCTCGGCTCGATCGACGATTTGCGAGTCGGAATGACGCTCAACCCCTATATGCGTGTCTATATCACCCACGGACTCTTTGATCTCGTCACGCCCTATTTCGCCTCGAATCACCTAGCCGATTTGATGAAACTTGACCCTGAGATTCGACCCAATCTCAAACTGACTCATTATCAAGGTGGGCATATGTTTTACGCCTGGGATCAATCCCGTCAAAGCTGGTTTGCTGAGATGAAATCCTTCTATCGGAATGCGACAGCCCCTTGACACCCTGACCTAAATGCAGAGTCCTCACTGTGAAGAATGCGTTACATTACGATATATAACTTCACAGTGAGAAGGATCTCAGCAATGATTCCCGATTTGATGGAAGCGACTCGTGATTATTGGCGAGAATTAGACAAACTCGAAGTGGCTTACCAGCAAGGCGACGTATCGATCGCTGAAGTCAACGCCAGAGTCAAGAAACTAATGACCGACCTGAGTCGATCGCGCCGCGAGTCTTTCGCCTATTTGTTTAGCGGAATTCGTCGCCTGTGGAACGAGCAGCGAGAGGCGATCGTTGGGATTGCAGGTCTGGGTGTTTTAACTTACGGTTGGCTACTCGTTCGTTAAATAGAATGTTTATACTACACAATATGGTTCTAAGTTCGGGTGACAGCGAGTAATCCTAGATGGCAGACAAAGGACTTTGTAATCAACACGTTACTGTCCAGCTTTGCAGAGCCGATATCCTTACTCAATGTAAGAGCAATGTTCAGAAAATCTCGGTGACGCAAAAGGTTAGGCACACGTATGTAATGCTAAGAACTCGGATCAAACGGCTAGCTCGAAAAACGAGTTGCTTGTTAAAACCGCAGTGATTTCATGTGATCCAAGCTGTAGTCTCGCAGGGCATCGGACAAAATCTGATATATTGATAGCGTTGCTGGTGTAGCTCAGTTGGTAGAGCAGCTGATTTGTAATCAGCCGGTCGCAAGTTCGAGTCTTGTCACCAGCTCTTCTATGTGCCAGGTGTGGACGTTGAAGACTAACAGGATCAGGGGCACAGCCTTATTCTCGAAGTAGAAGCGAGGAGTATCTGTGCGAGATGTGCTCTAAGAAGCCAGTTATGACCCTTTCGCTTTATAGTGGGTGGCTGACTCTTTTAAAGCGTCGATGAAAAGTTACCGGAATAGCACAAGTCGGTTTGATGGGTGGTCACTAGATGGACGGGAACCGAGCGTCATCCAAGCGCTTCTGCCCTGGGGAGATTGGCTCTATCGTCACTATTTTCGGGTGACGACCGACGGCTGGCATCATCTCCCTTCCTCCGGAAAGCTGTTAATTGTCGGGTCTCATAATGGTGGCATGATCGCCCCTGACACTTTGATGTTTATGGTGGACTGGTTCCACCGCTTTGGCTCAGAGCGATTAGTGTATGGGCTGATGCACCCCAACGTCTGGATGGTTCCTGGGTATTCTAAATTGACGGTGCAGTTGGGAGCAATTAGAGCGCACCCTCACACGGCAACGGCTGCTCTACGACGAGGTGCGGCAGTTCTTGTTTACCCTGGCGGCGCTGAAGATTTGTGGAGACCGCACCACGATCGGCACCGCATTCATTTTGCAGGGCGGAAAGGGTTTATTAAACTGGCACTGCGCGAAGGGGTGCCCATTGTCCCCGCTATCTCAATGGGTGCTCATGAGACGCTGATCATCTTGGCGAATCTTTACCCGCAGTTGCGACAACTGCATGAGTGGGGAATGCCCTGGCTGTTGGGGATTGACCCGATTGTCTTTCCCATTTACCTGGGATTGCCGTGGGGGTTGGCAGTGGGTCCGTTGCCCAACATCCCGTTGCCTATGCAGATTCACACTCGGATCTGTGCGCCGATCGTGTTTGAGCGATCGGGTCGGGCAGCAGCCAGCGATCGGGCTTATGTAGATGCTTGCTACGATCGAGTGGGTATGCAGATGCAACAGGAACTCGATCGGCTCGTGCAAGGGCTAGATGGTCTTGCTTCTGCGGGCAATGGAGTCGAGTCATTAGCTCCTGTTCCTCGACAGGCTCGCTAGTATGCAGTTTGAGAAAGCTCTGATCTGCTTGTGAAACTGTTTTTGATACGAGCTTGAAATCAGTTGCTGGGTGGATATTGGGATCAACAGGTGAGTGGAAGAGTTTTCTGAACAGAAGGTTGGAGACTCGATCGAAGATGCCTGTAGTTCCCATTCGAGTCAGTTGCGTTAGCTCAGTGGTCACTTATCGCGGATGCCCAACCCTTTCAAGAGAGTCAGGAGTCCAATTTTCGTAGTAGCGCGTGTTGGCAAGCAGATCGGACGCTTGTTTGAGCTTTTCGATGCTTTGAATGGTTACATTTGCGTACGGTTCTCGTCGAGTCTTAACCCCCTGAATGTTGAATGGATCATCAGGATGTCCACCTAATGCTGTCAGATGAAGTGCCTGGATCTGCTGATCCAATCGCTCTACAAAGGCAAGCAACTGATCGAGTTCCATTGCTTGGGGATGGGAATGAATCATGAACAGGACTTGATGCTTTTTAGACTGCACAAATTGCGCGATCGCGATCGTCAGAGGAGAAGCCATGTCTAAGTCAGCCGGAGTAAACCCATACACAAAAAAGCGAATCTGATCGTTGAGCCGAGCTTGTTTCGCAAAGGGACAGATTAGTAAGTTTCCAAATACTGGATGGGGTTACTCTAAGGTGTCACGCAAATACTGAGTCATTTCTGCAATGACTCTTAGTTCTTCAGATCTCTCAACCAAAATCGATTTCTCCACCGACGAGTTTTTGCTTGACAAAAAGGTAGCCGCAATCTCAGGAAAGCCACAATCTCTCTGGAGACAGAGCAGATCGAGTCGTCATACTCCTAATCTCACGCTCGAGGTTCTGTCCCATCGCTATTTGTTTTCTAAAAAGGGCACGAGCGATCGCTGTGTTGTTTTTAATGTGGAAGCATAGTTAAGAATTAGTTATTCGTTTTTCAAACTATAAAGTACATCATTTTAGAAATGTGGAGAATAGCCCCCTGGCTCAGGAGGCTATCGTAGACTGCTTTAACGTGAATTTGCCCCAGCCGCTTTAAGCCTTGCAAGGATTTGACGCTCCTCAGACGGAGCCGCCAGTCTTGAAACTTTCTCCATCAGCCAAGGTGCAAAACGGTTTCCCCAGACTGCTAGATGACTTTGCCATCCCACCAAGATCTCTGGCGATTCCTTTTGTAGCCCCATCACCAACGATCGAGCCACCTTTTGCGGAGTGGTCGGTGCAACCCATCGAAACCACTGAAAGTTTTTCACCATATCTGTATCGGTCAGAGAGGGTAAAAGGGCAATCACTTGAATATTGTGATCCGATAGCTCACTTCGCAAAGCTTGGGTAAAGCCCAAAATCGCAAACTTAGTTGCCGAATAGGTTGCCATCGTAGGAGCCGCAATCTTCCCCATCAGGCTAGATACATTAATAATCGTTCCTTGTCGCTGCACTGCCATGCGTCTCGCAATCAGCCGCGTCATGGTGTACATGCCCATCAGATTGATCGCCATCTCTTCTTGAATGTCGGGCAAGTGAGACTGCAAAAAGGGAACTTGATGAGCGACTCCGGCACAGTTCACCAAGAGATGAATTGGTCCATAATCTCGCCAAGCTTGAGCGATTTTAATATTCACCTCGACTGGTTGCGTCAAGTCCACTGCTAAAGGAACTGCTTCGGCACCGAGAGCCGCGATTTCGACAGCGACTTCAACCAAGCGTGAATGAGTTCTTGCCACTAAGATAATTTTCTGTGCGCCCTGCTGGGCAAATTCTAGGGCGATCGCTCGTCCAATGCCACGAGATGCGCCTGTGACAAGGATCGTTTTTCCTTGAATATTCATGGTGAAGCCTCCAATAGTAAGGGTTTATCTCTGCGCTGAAAAAGGGGGCAAATAAACCTGGGATCTGGATTTGTGGGGGGCTTAAGCTCGATGTAAATGATCGGTCGATCGTCAACGTATAACGCTGTCTGGGTCTTCCGTCTAGTTGAGATGAGGGGTGGGATATAGAATTCCTCAAGACGAAAAACAATCGGTCTTTGTTGACCCGCATACCCTAGCAACCCAATCAAGCACTTGCAACACTTATTAACGAAAAGTCTAGATTGTGACATTTCGAGATATATCTCTCAGAAAGACCGTTTTCTTGAAAGGGTATCGAGTTTGCTGCTTTCGTTTTGACTCTCGCTGCTCCCCCGCGACTAAGGGACATGAGCCTGACCCGGCAGAAAATGAGAAACCTTCAAATCCATTAGGCTTTCTGAGTGGAGTCCTTTTACTCAGAGACCTGCATTGAGCAAGGGCTTAGGATGACGAAATCATCAGAGGGTTTGTTGAGACGTAACTGATCAAAAAGGTGACACGCTTCCGTTTGACATCTGTAGCGGCTTTTGAAAAAGAACTCAAATACCGCGATCGACGGAGATTCACTGCTACAAAACGCTGTTAAGTGGGTATACTCTGTCAGCTTCGTGCTCTGAGCGTATGGAGATGTTGACATAACTTGGAAAGTAATACTATGACCACCCGCCCTTCGTTTAATCGCCGTCAAGTGATTCGTGGACTGATCGCAACCGGAGCCTTTGGGGTGACTTCCCGGCTTTGGACGGGCTGCACCTCAACTCCCAATTCAGTTAAATCAACGCCTGTAGAAAAAACTCTCACAATGGGGTTCATCTACGTCGGACCTAAAGATGACTATGGCTACAACCAATCTCATGCCCAAGGTAAAGCAGATGCCTCAAGGCTGAGTGGTGTCAAAACCGTAGAAGAAGCCAGTGTTCCCGAAACCACTGCTGTAGAAGAAACAATGCGGAACATGATTCAACAAGATGGCGTACAAGTATTGTTCCCCACTTCTTACGGTTACTACGATCCGCATATTCTTAAACTCGCGAAAGAGTTTCCAGATGTGCAGTTTTTTCATCCAGGAGCACTTTATAAAGACGGCATTCATCCTAAAAATGTTGGCTCTTATCTGGGCTATTTGACTGAGCCTGCTTATCTTGCTGGAATTGTGGCTGCTCACACCTCTAAGACTGGAAAACTGGGTTTTGTTGTGCCTAAACCCATCTCGATCGTGCTGCGTGAAGTCAATGCTTTTGCCCTCGGAGCGCGGAGCGTCAAGCCTGATTTAAAGGTGCAAACAATCTTCACGGGAGACTGGTCACTTCCGGTGCGCGAAGCAGAAGCAACCAATAGTTTAATTGATCAAGGTGCGGATGTGATTATCAGTCGCGTTGACAATTTGAAAGTTGTCATGACGACCGCTGAGAAGCGAGGAGTTTACTCGTGTGGCTACCACATTAACCAGTCGAGTCTAGCGCCAAAGGGATATCTGACTGGGGTTGAGTGGAATTGGTCAAAGATTTACTCAAATTATGCTGAGATGATTCGCAGTGGCAAAACGCTGACCAATGGCGGCATTCCGCACATGATTCGAGGAGGATTGAAAGAAGAGTTTTGTAAACTCTCGCCCTATGGTAGTGCGGTGAGCGCAGAGGCTCAAAAAGCTTCTGAAGCGGCTAAAGCAAAGCTGTTGGATGGCAGCCTGGTGATCTTTAAAGGAGAACTCAAAGATAACAAAGGTAATGTTGTGATTCCGGCAGGGCAACAATATGCGCTACAAGACCCGAAACTAGAAACGATCGATTGGCTGGTTGAAGGCGTGATGGGCGATGCTCTTTCAACTTAGAGTAGCCAGTTTCAGCGTATAGTCTGTAAAATGTGCGGCTGGAGGAAGTCAAAATGTACGTCTGTAGTGTTACGGAGTTGTCTACTCAGGGAGCTAGAATGGTGCTGCAAGGCGCGATCGAGAAAGCTGAACAAATGGGCGTGCCTCAGTGCGTGGCGATCGTAGACAAAGGGGGCAACCTGCTTGTCTTTGAGCGGATGCAGGGAGCCAAAATTCTCAGTCAATTTTCTGCGATTCAGAAAGCAGTCACGGCGGCTTCATCCCAGTCTGCAACCGGACAGCTACCGTCAGAGTTGGCGTTTGGCATTGCGCTAGCCACCGGAAGCCGCTTTGCTGCGATCGCGGGTGGTCTACCGATCGAGATCAACGGGGACGTGATTGGGGCGATCGGCGTGGGTTCGGGGAACGATGAGGAAGACATTGAAGTGGCTGAGGCAGGAATTGCTGCACTCAAAGCGGCGATGACTGCGAAGCACAACTCCGAAGGAAACGCGAGTCATTAGCTAGTCTGAAATCGTGGCGGCACGGTTCGAGTTCTGAACTCTGTGAAATTACCGTAGCCGCTATCCTTACGAGACGTTCATAATTGGGCGTTGCTGAATGCAGATATGAAATGCCCTCCTCACGACGTGGTGCGAAGCCCTCGCCAACCCTTCTCCTCAGAGAGAAGAGAGCCAGAACTCTGGTCCCCTCTGCTTTTGGGAGAGGCTAGGGTGGGGGTAAAATCTGTGCTTTATAGATCGATTCAGCAACGCCCATAATTGTCTATCTATTCGTAAAATTACTGCGATGAGTCTTGGTCAGCCCCGAACTACTGAATCTTTAGCATCTTTCTCCAACCAGACGCAAGACACTTCACTAGGACTCATTTTAGATACGATTCCACAGTATATTTTTTGGAAGGATTTAAACTCTGTCTATCTCGGTTGCAATCAACGATGGGCAGAGTTTGTCGGATTGGTTGACCCAAAGGAAATTGTCGGCAAAACCGACGACGATCTCCCTTGGTTACCGGGAGAAGCGGCAGTTTACCGAGAGCGCGATCGTCAACTTATTGTTACTCGCCAGTCTCAGCGACGGGTGCTGATATCTCTCTGGAAAGCGAATGGAGAGCAGGTTTGGTTTGAGGCGAGCAACGTTCCGCTTCTCCATGAAGATCACGTTACTGGCATTCTTTATACCTTTGAGCGCACGACGGAGATGGAACATCAAGCGGAAACTTTAAGAAAAAGCGCTGAACTATTGCAGTTAGTTCTCGATAATATTCCTCAGGCGATTTTCTGGAAGGACAGAAACTCAACTTACTTGGGCTGTAACAAAAACTGGGCACAAGCAGCAGGGATTCAGAATTTAGCAGAGGTTGTTGGCAAAACTGATTTTGAATTACTTTGGACCCCTGAAGAATCGGCGCTCTACTATGAGCAAGATCAATCTGTAATGGATACTGACACCCCAGTGTTGCACCTAATCGAGCATCGCTTGGAGGCACATGGACGACAAGTGTGGATTAATGTCAACAAGATTCCGATTCACGATACTGACGGTAAAGTCATTGGCGTATTAGGCACGATCGAAGATATTAGCGATCGCAAACATGCAGAAATTGCGCTTCAGCAATCAGAAGCTCACCTACGTCAACAAGCGCAGCAGCTCGAACAAATGCTTCAGCAGTTGCGATCAGCTCAAGCGCAGCTAATCCAAACCGAGAAGATGTCTAGCTTGGGGCAGTTGGTCGCAGGTATTGCTCACGAAATTAACAATCCGGTTAACTTTATTCACGGCAATATCGCACCTGCTACCGAATATGCTGAAGATTTGCTGCGTTTAGTTCATTTATATCATCATCATTATCCTAATCCTCATCCTGATATTGCTGCTGAGTCAGAAGCGATCGAGTTAGAGTTTCTCATGCTCGATTTGCCCAAGCTTTTAGAATCGATGAAAGTTGGAACAGCGCGAATCAAGCAAATTGTTTTATCGTTGCGAAATTTTTCACGTATGGATGAAGCAGACATGAAAGCTGTCAACATTCATGATGGAATTGAAAGTACGCTGCTGATTCTGCAACATCGTCTTAAAGATAAACTCGGTCAAGGTGGAATTCAAGTTGTGAAAGAGTATGGCAATTTGCCTCAGGTAGAGTGTTACGCTGGACAACTGAACCAGGTATTTATGAACATTATTGCGAACGCGATCGAGGCGCTAGAAGAACGCGATCACCATCATTCTAAAGAGTTGTGCCAGCGTCCTAAGTTGATTACCATTCGCACAGAATGTTTATCAGAGTCTCGCGTTGTTATTCGGATTCAAGATAACGGATTTGGAATGCCTGCGTCAGTTCAGCAACGGCTGTTTGATCCCTTTTTCACGACTAAACCAGTAGGTCAAGGAACTGGGCTGGGGCTTTCTATCAGCTATCAAATTGTGGTGGAGAAACATCAAGGTGTTTTGAAGTGCTTTTCAGAGCCAGGACAAGGCAGCGAGTTCTGGATCGAAATTCCGACTCGCCAACAGCAGCTTTGAAGAACTAGTACCAGAAATTTAGCGATCCCTACCTTCCACTTCAACGTCTGACCCGATGGCAGTGAGATTCAAGTTGAGTCTTGTGGATCAGATAGCGCTCCAACTCTGATTTTGACTCATGGCTGAGAACCCTACAGTAATGCTTGGTGCTACGCTAAAAAACAGCTTACCGATCAGTTTCGGGTGATTGTTTGGGATCTATCTGGTTTAGGTAAATCCAGGAAGCCGACAAACCGAGACTATTCTCTAGAGAATGCCAGTGACCTGAATGCAGTGTTAGCGATCGCGAGAGATCAGCCTGTCATTCTACTAGAGAATAGTATGAGAGCTATGCTGCTGCTGACCTTCGCTCGATTTTTCCAGAACAACTGGGGCAGCAAGCAGCAGGTCTAGTCCTTGTATACGGCACGTATACCAATCTCCTTGAAACCGCCATTCTTAGCAAACTGTTGCGGGCACTGCAAAAGCCCTTGTTAGAACCCTTGTTCTACTGGTCGATCGCACGATCGCCCCTGTTGTGGCTTTTAAGTTGGCTCAATTATTTGAATGGTTCAACGTTGCTGACCACTAAAATTTCTGAATCCACGGGCACAGAAACATGGGGACAGCTTAATTTCTCTAGTTTGAGAAGTCATTCGGGCATCTCATCATTCCTGCTTGAGTTTGAGAAGGTGAGTTGTTTGGGGCTTCACTCAAATAATGTATTAACCCAACGAAACGCTGAAACAGTTCTTTGATAGCTCAATCGATCGAGAAGAAGGTATCACGAGACTGAAACACGGGTGAACAAAAACAGAGATGACATTTCACCCCGCAATGAAGGAGGATGCAATTGAGGGATAGAGACAATTTACCCCTTAATCAATCCAGGCTGTATCGCCCAAAGTGAAAAATATTTCGTACTTCAACTCGAAAGCTTTCCTGAATCTAGCTGGAAGAGAACTTTTGGAGCTAAATTCAGTAACGGTTGAATACTGGGATTCGTAACAGGCGAATGCCTTTCTCTTTTTTTCAAGAACTTGCGAGATCTCTAACCGACAGATTCTCTCTAGGTCTGGGATGAACGGTACTCTAACATCAAGGAGTGGACCACTCCAGAAACGCCAGATCGGGTATTGAAGCACCAGGGGTCGCAGGGATGTCGATTTGAGCGCCGAGTGTACTAGGTCGAAAGTGACCTCATGATCGGGAGTATTATCTAGTTGGTGAGGAACCAGAACCTCTTGCGGTCTATAGCGCTCTAACAGTTCGATGATTTGAGCCAACAGGTTATTGCGGTCGCTTCCCATCACGGATGACAACCGACCGTCTGGCTGTTTGAGAAAGTGGATTTGTGTCTTTGGGATACCCAATATATCCATTGCACGTTTGGCTTCTCCTTCTCTGCGTTCTGCCAATGCATTTGCAGCCGCCGAAGGTAAAGGACCAAAACAAGCCGAACCGTCAGTGAGGATGACAACTTCGACCTGTGCCCCAAGGTTGTGTTTAAGAGCGATGAAACCGCCACAGCCGAGTGTTTCGTCATCAGCATGAGGCGCGAAGACCAAAGCTCTGTTTTGACTCGGCTTGAAAAGTGCGCCTTGCTCCTGCAACTTATTCCTCAAGATGCGATGTCGAATAACCCGCAGGCTTTCTTTGAAACCAGCGATCGACGCGTAATTTTGCAAGGTGAGTGAGCTATGAATGATTTCTTTCATATCAGCGCAACAAGCTTGGCGAAAGCAACCCCTGATGAACCCTCTTTGCTCTCAGTGTTCCTATAAAGTACTGCCAGAGTACTACCAACCACATAAGCTCTTGAAACAAGCTCTTTTCTTCAGCTCTGAAAAAGAGAAGTAAGCGTCCGAGTGCTATCCAAGGCAGCACCAAAAATCCTAAGATAAACTTTAGAGAGTATTTCCACACCGATGGAATGGGTGCTAGGTGGGGGTAGCGCAGCGTTAGAAAAAACCACCCATAGGCATCGCGCTCCAAAACGTTGAAGAAACTGCGGAAATCAGTGTGATAGTTGTGGTAAACAAGACCTTTTTCACCTTCCAGAAATGTCTGGGTGTATTTACCAGAGTCGAGCAATCTCCAACTCATGTCAACATCTGATCCAGAGAAGGTATCCTCATCAAATAACCCAAGATTGTCAAAGACCTCTTTCCTATACATGACGTTGCCAGTCACCGTGAAAGAGGCGACCTTCTTGCTTCCACGATTGTGATTAGGACTTTTCAAAACTCGAAACATGAAATAGTCAATGTGGTTACTGAGACGCTTAGGGGTGAACGAACCTGCTACAGCGCCAACGGCATCTGAGGTGAAGCCACTATATAAGTCCCGAAGCCATTGCTGGCTGACGATGCAGTCAGCATCGGTCAGAGCGATGAATTCTCCCTTCGCTTGTTTGATAGCGCGGTTACGCGCTGGGTATGGACCGGGTTTGGATTCTTCCAAGACTAAGATTGGATAGGAAGACATTATTTCCCGGCTACGATCTGTAGAGCCGTTGTCGCAACAGATGATCTCGTACTGCTCTTGAGGCCAATCAAGCACCATTAACGAGTCAAGCAATTCCTCAATTTCTTCCTGCTCATTGTAGACAGGCACGACAACGGAAATAAATGGCAGATTAGTGTCCATAGAAAAACCCTGGTTAAATAAGAGAAATTCAGAATTTGCTAAAGTGTATCTCTGTATCTCTACCTCAAAGCCTAACTTGTTCAGTTACTTGACTTTTTTCGGCTCTCACGCTGATTCCTGGAGCTACAACACCATTAGATTCACCATATTTTCCTGTCAATTTGTGAGTCCTAAGCCCACGAACACAGATTTGAACTAAGTTATTCCGTTTCAGCCGATTAGTTCTGCTTAACAATGAAGCTTAATCTGAGACCAAAACTAAGGGTTGTAGACTTTAAGAGTTTTGGATTTACAGTTGTGGTCATAAGCCGAACCGTATTCATAAAATTTCCGGCAGACCTCCTCAATATTTAGAGGGTCAGTCAGACAAGAGCTTGAAACTGCAACGTTCACGCTAACGAGTGAGTTTATACGCTCTCTTTAAGATGCTTTGCGACGATTTGACCCATAGAATTCTACCATAAACTCAGTTCTTTTGTGAAGTCTCCTCCGTCGCTATAAATTTTTGTGCCGCTTCCCGGTTTTGGGCACTGGTTACCTTTTCCAAAAGCTCTAAGTATGAAAAAGGAACTATAAAGATCCATAAGATCGAAGTGATTGTAATTACCCTTAGTCCCCACTGTCTTTCTAACCTCGTTACCTCAACATTTTTTTCAAAGACAGTGGTACATGCTCGATTTAGAAGAATCATTACGATCGCATAATATCCAATGAACAGGATGAGCACTATCAGCATGTTTATGAGATTGAGAAGATGGATTATCCACTCGTTTCTGTGGGGGCGCTACAGAGTGTTGGAGTTTTTGACTGCTAAAGTCGCCTAGGGTAAAAGCGATCGCTCAGGTCCATTCCTCTTCTATTGCTTTTCTTGAAGCAGCTTCCAAAGTCCGCACGTAGGGGTCAATAAACCTCCTTAATTCAGTTGCCTTCACAGGTGAATCTATCATGTTCACAGTGAACATAACTAGAGATAGCCCTGAAACTTCATGGAAAAATTATGCAGTTTGATCGGGTGCGAGTTGCAACAAATTTGCAATCTGCAACGATTGGCTGATCAAAGAGCCTCATTCTCTGCTTTTCTGCTGTTTTGGGTGGATCTAGATCAACGCCTATTACAAAAACAGTGTTTGAAGATAGTGTAAATTGTAACTTGATCTCATGACCGTTATAATACTGAGTGTTATGATGCAAGTACCGAAAGTAAGCGGAAGTTGCTAAATCATTTAAGTATATACTCTAATGAACTCACCGCTAGGCTCATGACTTGCGCGGGACTCAAATGTTGCACAGACGTTTTTAAAGCCTTTATTGTAAACCGCCCTCTGGTCGCTTCCAGAACCTAGCCACTTAGGTTGAATACTGCGTAATCTGATGTCGATTAACTCTTATTAGGAGCGAACGTTGACGGTCATTGTGATCTCAGCTTCTCCAAGCTAACCTCTATCCCTACGTCCTTTTTTAGGTCGGCAACAGAGGTGAAACGGTAGAGAAAGAGTTACTAAATGGATCTGAGAGAGTTGAGCAAAGTGCTTTATTTACTTCCGGAATAAGAACCATGAGGAAATCCCAGCAAACCTAAGATGATAAACGTCTACAGCGTAAAGGAAACCCGTGCTTCGAGACAATTGCACATTCACTCAGATCAAAACTATCTGCCCAATACTCTGCCACACATTGCTTTCCTATACGCATTCTGGGGCAGAAATTCTGAGGATATATCTAATCCCAATAGCTGTCGTTACGATCAGTATGCAGAGACAGGTTCCCTTCTATTTAAAATCTCTCAGATAGAAGACGCTGATCTTGCCTTGCTCCCCTTCAATTGGTCACATATTGCGGCTCATCCAGGCGCTCTTGAGATCGCGAAGCAACTCTCCCAGAAGGCAGCACAGCAAAACATTCCCCTAGCTGTCTTTTACCTAGATGATGCAACAACTCCAGTGGAGTTGGACAATACCTTAGTGTTTCGCACGTCCGTTAATCGCTCGACGCGTCAACAGAACGAGGTTGTTATCCCGGCTTGGAGCGAAGACTTTGTTGAACACTACTGTCAGGGACAGGTGCAACTCCGAACAAAATCCACTCAGCCGATCGTAGGTTACTGTGGCTATACTTCACTCGTAAAGCCTAGAAATGCACTTGCCCATCGCCTGCGGTTGCAGCTTGGTGCGATTCCAGGGGCTGCTTCCCTTGCTGCAAAAGCTGGAATTAACCTGGTTAAGCATCGTTTACCCTGGCTGTATGGTTCCCGCATTCGATCGCAGGCATTGTTCATTTTGGCTAAAAGTCAAGACGTGCAGTGTAACTTCCTAATTCGGGATGTGCTTCATCACACTGAGAAGCTGACCTTATCTCAGCGGGAACAGTTTGTTGATAATATGCTGAACAGCGACTACATTCTCTGCACGAGAGGCGGCGGTAACTTTTCCTATCGTCTTTATGAAACGCTGAGCTGCGGACGCATTCCTGTATTGATCAATACCGATTGTGAACTGCCGTTTGAGGATTGGATCGATTGGAAGCAATACTGTGTCTGGGTTGAAGAAGAAGACTTACCGCACATTGGGACGCGCATTCGCGAATTCCACGATCGGCTCACCGCGCAGCAGTTTCAGGATCTACAGATGAAATGCCGAAACCTTTGGCTTGAATGGCTTTCTCCTCAAGGCTTTTTTACAAACTTCCATCGCTACTTCGAGCCATGATGCTCGATTTAGCGGCTGATGGTCGGAAGGGGAGGCGAGCTAGCTTTGCACCGATCGAAGTTATTTAGTTCACGAGCCTTAGCGACTCTACAAATCATGAACACCGAATTGCCGATGGTTTCTGTCGTTATCCCGGTCTATAACGAGGAAAAGGAACTTTCAACTTTGTTAGATTCGCTGATGGCACTGAACTGGCAGCGCGATCGCCTAGAAATTTTGTGTGTGGACAACAATTCAACCGACAGCACTCTGGAGATTCTGCGATCCTACCCGGTCACTGTGCTGGAGGAGCCAATACCGGGTCCTTATGCTGCTCGTAATACTGCGATTCGTCAGGCGAAAGGAGAATTTATTGCGCTAACCGATGCAGATTGTGTGGTGAGTCAAAATTGGCTACTGGAGCTGTGGCAAGCCTTCGACCAACCGACCGTAGGAGCCGTGGGCGGGAGTTTAGTTCCCCGCACGATTAGCAACTCTGTCGATTACTTTGAGGGGTGCGTGTTCAAAAGCCCCAATCATAGCCAAGGGAGCGATTGCATCAAGCCTTATGTGGTGACCGCCAACGTGATGTATCGCAAGGCAGTCTTTGACGAATTGGGACTGTTTGATCAAGAAAACTTTTCTGGTCCAGACGTAGAGATGAGTTGGCGAGTCGTACGATCGGGACGATATACCCTGAAGATTTGCGACGAGAACCAAGCGGTGGTGCAGCATTCCTACCGGACAAAGCTGAAGGACTTTACCTATGTGCTAGAGCGGGATGCCTACGGATGGTACTTCCTATCCTCAAACCATCCTCAAATGGCTCCGGTGCCAAATCCTACAAAATACTTCCTCAAGTTTTTGATTGGGCTGGCGATTTATCCTTGGACGACGATCGCGCGATTGCTGGTTGCCCCAATTCGGCGATCGCCCACCTGGGAACTTCCCCAAGACTTGCTCCGGCTCGCGGTGCTGTGGCACCACTTTGTCGGAACTCGGACCGCAAAGCTTGCCCATGAAGGACGACAACCGCCGCGAGTGCTTCGTTAGATCTCCTCACCCGATCGCAGATCTAGAAAAGCGACTCCATCACCAACCAGCCGCCCAGCAGAGTCAGAAGATGAGCACCCATTCAGTTTCCGTTGTCATCCCGGCTTACAATACAGTAGCATTTCTCTCCCAAGCCGTTGAGAGCGTTCTGGATCAGACCTTTACAGATTTTGAAATTATTATTGTTGCCGACCTCAGATCTGACGATATTGTGCAATGGGTTAAGCAAATTGCCGCTCCTCAGATCAGACTTATTTCTCAAGAAAATCAAGGGCGGTCAGTTGCCTTCAATCACGGGATCAAGCTCAGTCAAGGCGAATACGTTGCATTTTTAGATGCAGATGATCTTTGGGAATCAACCAAACTAGAAAAGCAGCTTGCGCTGTTTGCGCGTGACCCTAAACTGGGATTAGTCGATACCTGGATGTTTCTCGTCGATGAGCAAGAGACCGTGCTTTCCCAATCCACAACCTCCTTTGCTGGCGATGTTTGGCTGGAGATGCTAAAGGCGAATTTGATTGCTTGCGGCAGTTCTCCACTGGTTCGTCGCCAGTGTTTTGACAAAGTTGGATGGTTTGAGGATATTCAAGGGTTTGAAGACTGGCATCTGTGGACGCGGATTGCTGCTCACTATCCTTTTGACGTGGTAGAAGAACCGCTCGTTCATCATCGACAGCAGTCTGACAGCACAGCTCGAAGCCTTGACTTGATGATTTCTAATAGGACCCAGGCGATCGAAGATCTCTACCAATCTGTTCCGTCTGACCTGTTATGGAAAAAGCGTCAATCGTATGGCTGTGCCTATCTTGATACTGCCCTTTTAGCCTATCGAAGTGAGCGCTACCGTCAGGCGATCAGCTTCTTCTGGCGGGCATTTCAAAGCTACCCTCGATTTTGCCTGACGAAGGCGCACCTAAAAGTGCTGGTGAAATCACTGCTGTATCTCTGGTTGGGGACTCAGCGATCGGCGCAATTTAAGAACGTCGCTCAAATCTTGCTAGATTCTCCTGAAGAGTGACGAATACGGCAAAGCAGAAGATTGATATCATCGTTGTAGATGCTTATGGTGAAAGCAGCAGAGAGATTAACGGCACGAGGAGTTTAGGCTCTGCGTCTCAATGCAGGTAAAAATTCTTAAGAAGAAAAAGCCCTTAAACGGTTCCCGGCACCCGGCGAAATGAAGCAACCTCTATTTTAGAAGGCGTATTGTGAAGGGTCTATAAAAGTTGGCTGAGGGTGGTGTCCGTAATAATTCTCAGTGATACTATGAGGCTACTGAAAGCCACGTAGAAAGGGCGTAAGTAGTTTCCGACCATTATTTAGAGGTGTTCGATCGAAAAAACGACTTGTTTGAGTACGCCTGATTCATTTACTGAATTCAGCGGCTTAACCCCTTGGCTGAGAGCCACATTCTAAATCGGTTCCATTCATCGTGATCTGGGATGGGCATTTCTAGAAAGTTAGATTGCCATTCACCAGATTTAGGAGTGAACTTTGATGGTCATTTTGATCTCAGTTTCTCCAACGAAGCCTCTACGCTGATGTTCTATTTTAGAGCATTCATTGAGGTGGAATGATAGAGAAAGTGCGACGAAATTATTTTAGGAGTACTTGAGTGAAGCGACTCGTCTTTTTGCAGAGTTTACAGCCGCAAAGAGATTGCAGCAAGCAGGGAATGACACTCACTAACAGCGCAAGGCAAAATCTGGGGTCAAGGCAATTATGCAGTCTTTCAGGTTGCCAGCCAGCGTAGTGAAAAACATTGCTCTCGATATTAGCTTTGTCGTTCCGTCTGACATTTTTACAAGAAACTTATCATGAGTCATATTCATGCCATCTGCTTAGTCAAAAACGAAGGCGATGTGATTTCCCAGACCCTGCAGTTTGCGAGCAAGTTCTGCCACAAAATCTATGTTTTTGATACGGGCAGCACCGATGATAGCTGGGAGCAGATTAAAAAATCAGCCAGTCAGGTCGTTGTGCCTTTCCGTCACGAAGCCGTGCCTTTTTATGATGGGCTGCGTGCCCAAGTATTTAATGCAGTGCGCGATCGCTTTGAACCAGGAGACTGGCTTTATATTCTGGATGCCGATGAGTTTCTCGCAGCAGATCCGCGCCAAGCCATTCGCATTGCTGAGCAAGAAGATGTTCAACAAATCAACACGATTCAATATAACTTTCACTTTACCGAGCTAGATTGGCAAAAATACCAGAAGGGTTTAGACTCGCGAGATACCTCGATTCGTGGACGACGACGCTACTACCGCTTCACTAACTTCGAGCAGCGCTTATTTCGGATTGATGCAGACTTAACCTGGTCTGAAACGGTCGATGCCGACAACCCACACGGGGCTATGATTCCGCGAGGACAGCAGAAACTCAAAAAGTGTTCCTACAAGCTTCCTAATTGCCATTACCAATACCGCGATCCCGAACAGATTCAACTCCGTCTAGAGACTCGTCGAGCTGCCCGCGAAAGCAACATACACAACTTTATTCACTATCAGTCGCTCGATTCTGACATGAACTGGCAGCGCTACATTTTTCCGAGTCAGCAGTTGAACTATTACAACAACGATGGCGTTTTCGAGATTCAGTTCGCCGAGCGGTTCAGCATCTTTCGAGAGACGCTTGGAAAGCGGGATTTCTTTCGCTTTGATTTTCTTGCTCAAGCCCAAGGCAGAAACAACCCGATTTAGCAGATCATGCTTAACTCTTCTATTGACAATATCGCTATGCCTAGCTTCAGTATTATTATTCCTGTCTACAATGCAGGTGCCTACATTGAATCCTCGTTGGCTTCGGTGTTTGCTCAAACTTACTGTGATTTTGAAGTGATTATTGTGGATGATGGCTCTACTGACGATACCGTCGATCGTGTCAACACATTCTCTCACCACGCCGCACTGCGGTACGTTTACCAAGCCAATGCGGGACCGGCTGCGGCTCGAAACACGGGCTTAGATCTGGCGCGTGGACAGTTCATCGCGTTTCTAGATTCAGATGACTTGTGGCATCCGCGCAAGCTTGAAGCCCATTGGCAGCGAATGCAGAATGCTCCCAGTTTAGGCATGAGTTTTGACTGGTTTGAGGTGTTTTATGAGCGCCCCGAAGCCAATCGTCTCTCGCCTTGGTTTGCGCCTCCGAGTAAAGTGACCCTAGGCTGGCAAGACTTTCTGCTTCGCAACTGGACGGGAACCAGCAGCACTGTTGTGGTTCGGGCTGAGTGTCTGAAAGGTCAGCTAAGATTCGATGCCAGGTTTCGCACAGGTGAAGACTACCAGCTTTGGATCGCGATCGCGCAAGCAGGGTGGGAGATTGGCTTCATCCCAGAGGCGCTGACGCTCTATCGCAAACGCCCTAGCAGTCTGACGGTTGACTATTTGCAGATCGCACTTGATGAACTGCTGGTGATGGAGCAAGGAGTGCAGGTCACCGATGAGATTACTAAAGCCGCTATCAAGGTAGCGACAACTCGCCGACAGGTCGATGTCGCTTGGGCTTACTTCCGATCAGGGCAAAAGCGAATGGCTTACCAGTCTCTCAAACACAGTTATCAGGCGATTCCACAATTTGTTGCCGAGCGACTGAGACGGAAGTGGCTCCATCGTTCCAGTTCGCCTCAACTTTCTTCAGAAGCCCTATGAATTCTTCCCTATCTTCAGTTTCTGATCGATCGTGTAGGGTTCCCGTGAACCACGATCGTGTCCGCTTGCGTCAACCCGTTTGTTTCCACCCCTTGCTCTGGAGTTTGTGAAGTGACTCAAAGTCGTTTGTCGGAACCTGCAACCGGAGTCAACTTAATACCCGCGATCGCAGTGATTGTTTGCACCTACAATCGCGCCGATCGCCTACTGTTGGCGTTAGAGGCTTTGACTCAGCAGACGCTGCCCAGTTCGGCGTTTGAAGTGCTGGTCGTAGACAACTGCTCTACCGACAACACCCCTGCTGTCTGTAAAGTGTTCCAAGAGCGATTCGACAACTTTAGATATGTCCATGAGCCGATTCAAGGGCTATCAAAAGCGCGCAACACAGGCTGGCAAGTCTCTCAAAGTCTCTATATTGCTTACTTAGATGATGATGCCATTCCTTGCACAGAATGGGTTGAGGCAATTTTGAATGTGTTTGAGACGGTGCGACCTAAACCTGCTAGCATCGGCGGTCCAATCTATCCACTCTGGGAGATTCCTCGACCCGACTGGATTACTCCTGGTATGGAAACACTGTTTACGATGCTGGATGGCGGCGATACTCCTCGCTGGTTTGACGAAAACGAGTATCCGTGGGGAGCAAATGTGATCTACCGCCGCGATGCCCTAGAAGAAGTCGGTGGCTTCTGCGAACAACTGGGGCGCAAAGGGCAAAGTTTGCTCTCAGGGGAAGAGACCCTGCTGAATGCCACCTTAAAAGCTCAGGGGGAAGGATTCTACTATAGCCCTCAAGCCTCTGTGTCACACTGGGTTCCCAAAGAGCGGATCACCCCAGATTGGTTAGTGCAGCGCAGTTACTGGCAAGGCTATTCGGTCGCTTTAGTCGATAGCATTGTGGGCAAATCGTCGCTGTACCAGCGATTGAGTAGCACCTGGGGTTTACTAAAACGCCTCTTTGACCTAAACCCACTCCTTCTCCAAGTTTTGTCTCAAACTAAATCCTGTTTGCAGATTGGATTTTTGGCGCAGGCAAAACTCATGCTCTCGTGGCAGTGGGGATACTTCTCTAGAGTTTGGTTTGGCTAGCGGATAACACTGGTCGAGTTTAGCGATCGTGAAAACCACGATCGCCGCCTGTTTGTACTCCTTCTAAAGCAATCTCAATTATGGGAAAACCAACGATCGTCTGTCTTACGCCTGTCAGAAATGAAGCCTGGATTCTGGATCGATTCTTGCAGTGTGCCAGCCTCTGGGCAGACCACATTATCATCGCTGACCAATCGACGGATAACACCGCTGAGATTGCCCGCCGCTACCCTAAAGTAACCGTGGTTCACAACCCTGCAACAGGCTACAACGAAGCGGAACGCCAAAAGCTAATCTTGGAAGCCGCTCGCCAAATTCCTGAACCCCGGCTCCTAATCACGCTGGATGCCGATGAAGCGTTTACTGCCAACTTTATGACTAGCCCGGAGTGGCAGACGCTGCTCAATGCTCCGGTAGGAACTGCTGTTCGCTTTAAGTGGGTTAACTTAATCGATGACCTAGAGCATTATTGGACGGCTCCTTGGGACTATGCCTGGGGCTTCATGGATGACGGCAGCGAGCCAACTTGGAGCACCCTGCACACCACGCGAATCCCGGCTCCGTTGAACGCTCCAGATATTGTGATGCGGGATATCAAAGTGATGCACTACGCCTTTACTGATCCAGTGCGTCGGGAGAGTAAGTGGCGCTGGTATCAGTGCTTTGAGCGGATTGTGAACCCCCACCGCACCCCGATCGACCTGTATCGGCAGTACCACGAAGCCGATAGTCTAGCACCCGATCAAATTCGCCCCATTCCTAACCATTGGATGCAGGGTTATGTCGATCGGGGGATCGATATGACGAGTATCCATCGTCCTCACCGCCCCTGGTGGGACAAAGAGTTGGTGGATATGCTCGATAAGTATGGTCCGGCTCACTTCCGCCGCCAAAATATTTGGAACGTCGATTGGGACGCGGTTCATCGAGAAATCTATGGCAAGGACGCGTCTCGATCGCTGAGTGACCCCCGCAGTAAGCTCGATAAATGGGTGCATCGCTGGCTACAAGCTTCTCAAGCTTATTATCAGCCCTACAACCGAACGCTTGACATTCGCATCATTGAGAAGGTTTTACATCTCCTTGGCTGGTAGGTTGTCAACCCTGCACACCCCTGTATGGCGATCCTATTTGAGTGGTCAGATTCGGAAATAGAGTAACAGCCTTGCTTCTCACGTCTGATTGAGAATTACTGTATTTCAGTTCTCAATGCTCAGATCTATCGTCGTTTTCTGGAGATTGAGTTGTCGCCATGAAGGTCTTAATCGCTCTCCCAGTCGAGCATAAAACTTATCGCTCAATTGATGACATTATCAAAGGTCACGCTCCAGTTAACGGGACTGATGGTTCATTCATTCGGCTAGCGGGTTTGTTGACGGAAGCCGGGATTGAGGTCTGCCTGAGTACGGCTTCTCCTGTCTCTGCTTGTCAATTTAGATCGATTAACCACCGTGATGTCAAAGCAGAAGAGTTTGACCACTTGATTGTTCACCAAGAGCACTGGAATGGAACATCATTAACATTCGGCAATCACGTCTTAGCAAAAACCTATCTCTGGTTACATTTGGAGGTCAACAAGGGTTTGGTCTATACGTTCTTACAGAACGGTGGGCATCGGGTGATTTGTCCCTCGCAGTATTTGGCTAAGTGGTATCGTATGTTACCAAAATGGCAGAACAAAGTCGTTGTGATTCCTAACCTTCACTGCCCCATTTTTCGCCCAATACTCGCTAGTGAATCTGAGGAATCGACTCTCAGACTACTGTTTATTGGAGCCTTGGGTCTGGGTAAAGGATTGATTGAGCTAACTCAGATTTGGTCTTATCTTGCTCAACGTCAAGTTGCGTTAGAGTTTGCGATCGCTGGCAGCATCAGCTTATATCAAGACGATCTGGCAGGTGAGGCAGGGCTTGCCGAGCCAACTTTAGAAAATACGGTGATTTTGCCCTGGCTAAAATCTTTACCCAAAGACTATCAGCCAAAATTCTTGGGATCGCTGTCTCCCAAACAACTTCAGATCGAAATTGCTAAATCTTGGGCAGTCATTGTCAACCCTTCTCCGGTTCATCCTGAAACGTTTTGTATTTCTGCGGTTGAGGCTGAAGCCTGCGATCGTACCGTTTTCTCAGTTCGGGCTGGAGCGCTGCCAGAAACGGTCTATCACGATAAGTTCAATTCTCTTGGAGAAGGTGACGCTGTGGAATCCGTGTGCGAACGAATTATTGAAGGCTTATCTCATCCAGAGCAGGTGGCTGAAAACGGCAAGCTCGCAGGCAACTATGTTCGACGCAGGTTCGACAACCAAGTGATTTCTACAATGTGGATAGCGATGCTCAATGGACAACCCATCAACTCAGGACTTCCAAAATTTGGGGACAGTTTTCAAGGAGTCGTGCGCGATGTGATTCGTTGGAGCAGGATGTGGAAGGTTATTAACGGCTACAAGGATGCAGAATATCAAATAATGACGGCTCTTAGAAGAGTGAAAGGTTCGGCATAACGCCTTTTTACTGGAAACGTCAGCTCTTGACTATCCGCTGTATTCAGGTCTTTGAGATCTCTTATCCAATCAAATAAGTACTCCCTTTTATCTTTATGAACAAAATTGCGCTTGTTAACTGTTACATGGGCACCCTTCCCAACTACTTTCAACTCTTTTTAGATTCTGCTGTTCGCAACCCAGACATAGATTTCTATATTTTTAATGATGAAACCGAGAAAATCAATGTTTCTCACAATGTAAAAATCATACCTTTATCACTGGGCGAATTTAATAAACTAGCATCCTCAAAGTTAGAGCTTTCAATTGGAGTAACCCATAACCATGGCTATAAGCTCTGTGATTTAAAACCAGCCTATGGTGTTATTTTTGAAGATTATCTAAGAGGTTACGATTTTTGGGGGTATTGTGACATAGACATTATTTGGGGCAAAGTAACCAATTTTGTTACGCCAGAAGTTCTTTCTAGCCACGACGTAATAACTGTTGAAAAAACTCATTTAGCAGGACATTTCACTTTATTTCGGAACAGTGGAATAACCATTGATTTGTTCCGACAAACAGAAGATTACAAAAAGGTTTTTGCCGACATCAATCGTGCCTATTGGTTTGATGAAAGCTGCAAACGATTTGGAAGATATTACCCTATACAGGAATTAATAGATTCTGCACAGACGGTGAGTATGTACGATATCGTGATGGAACTCAGCCAAAAGAAGCAGTTAAGGCTGTTCATGAAGTATGTTATTCGCGAATATCCTGATCCATTTAGATTTGTTTACCGCAATGGAATACTTGAGGATTCTAATGTTTATCTTGGACTTGATGAGAACGGTCATGGCTACTTCAAGGAGCTTGATACAAAAGAACAATTTATGTATTTTCATCTCTATCATGTTAAGAGCGATTGGAGGTTCTACATCTCGCAACTCGATCGCTTACCATCTGAATTTCATGTCACGTCCGCAGGAATTATCCCTGGCGCACCAAACGATCTGATTTCAGTTAACAAGTGGAGAATTCAAAAGATTCTGTTTAGTGGCGCATTTCTAGCTCAAAGTTTAAGTGAGATGGGGTTGTTCTCATTTCTCAAACGACTTACATCTAAATTGAATAAGAGAGTGACAAAAGGCGAACCCCTGCGATTGCGAGAGATATGTCGCACTGGATCACACTACCCTTCATAGCCTTATTATCACAATTTATTATTGCTATGAAAAATTGAGTTAGTCGCTGCCGACATTTTATGTCTAAAAAAGTTGAGAAGATGGTTCTGTTGTCAACTCTGGTGCACTTGGAGAGTTTTCTCTAGGATGCTTTCTCTAAGTATCGCTACCATTTCCCTGAGTGCAAACTTAAATGATAGAGAAATGATTAACTTAATTTGGTGGAAGCTTGAGCCTGTTTCTTCTTACGAATACGACTGGCTCAATTTATTGCTATCTGACTTCAAAGTAAATCACATTGTTGACTTTAAGAATAAGGTCTGCGTCGATAATGCAATAATTGTCGCAAACCTAAGTCAATCGTTCTTTAAAGGTCATGAGGCGCGCAAAAGTTATCTCGAAGAACGTCAGCAATTCTACAACTATGTCAAACGCTTCAAATCGGCTGGCATGAAGGTGGGCTTATTTCATCTAGGCGATGAGTTCTACAGAGAGTCTACAAGCTTTTATCAGGATCTAGATTTCGTATTCAGACAATACTATAGAGCAGAGGATCATCAGAAATTTAGTCACTGTCACTACCTTCCAATCGGTTACAAATCTGGATTCTGCCAGGAAATCGTGGCTCGACCCATCGCTGAAAGACAGTATTTATGGTCTTTTGCAGGTCATTTAAAGGGAACTCGATTTGAAATGCTACGATCTGCGAAAAAGATTACAGGTGGCAAATCTCATACGACTCACCAGTGGAATGATCCCAACGGACTCAACACCCAGCAATATGCTGACTTATTAAGCGACTCAAAGTTTTCCCTGTCTCCAATGGGAAACTATTCGGTCGATTGCTTTCGAGTGTATGAATCTTTAGAGGCAGGAGCCATTCCGATTATCGAAGCCAAAGGGATGCGGCAAGCTTTGGCGGTTCTATTTAATCCTCAACTGATCGTCAAATATGGAAGTCGCGATCGCAACTTTTGGTTGAGAAACTATTGCTATTGGGAACGAGCGTTTCCTACAGATTTCCCCTGTCCTTTAATCTATGACTGGAGAGATCTAGAAGCGGTGATTAACTCGATCGACATAGAGCATTTGTCTGAAGAAATACAGCAATGGTGGAAGGAATACAAAGATTCTTTGCTCCAGCTAGTGCGATTGACCATTAAGGAGGCTTTTTTCTAACAACAGAAGCTGCAGTTGCTAAAAACGACATTTGCTTACCACAGTAGCTAATTCCCACTAACTCAGAGAAACTTAAACATGACAAACATTGTTCTAGCAACTGATGCTAACAATCTATGGGGTGTTGCCGTTACAGTCCGTTCTGTCCTAGAAAGCTGTAGTACTATTTGCAACGTTTATGTCATTTGTGTTGATGTAAAGCCCAGCGATCGTGAACTCCTGCGTGACTCTTGGAGAACTCCAAACGTTGGAGAGATAGAATTTATCTCCTTTGACAAAGATAAACTTGCTCACTTTCGCAGTACGCTTTACCTGAAAAGCAAAGTATCGAATGCTCGCTTGTTTATTGCTGATTGCCTTCCAAACCTTTCCCGTTGTATCTATTTGGATACAGACTTGATCGCTTTTTCGGATTTCAAAACGCTCTATGACACTGATTTGTTGGGCAACATAGCAGGCTGTGTTCTTGACAGCGCAGCTTCTGACCCCAATCAAGCAGCGCGTCTAAAGGACGATTTGAAGTTGAGAAGCCCATCGCTGTACTTTAATGCAGGTGTGATATTGATCGACCTCGTTGCTTGGAGGAGAAATCAAGTTACACAAAAAGCCGTCCAAGTTAGCACCGAGATGTATGATGCGCTCGCCGCCTTAGACCAAGACATATTGAACATCGTGTTGCAAGATCACTGGCTCAGCTTAGACCCGAAGTGGAACACGTTGAAGTTTTTAGCGCCCAAAAACTTCAGTGATGGAATCGTTCATTTGTGTGGAAGAGTAAAGCCTTGGCATCCTGACTATCAGGATAATTTCAAGAACGAATTCTTTGAAATTCTTGACCGAACGAAGTTCTCTGGCAAAAGACCCAGTAGCTTAATGGGGCTAGGAACACTTTATAAAAAGATCTCTCGTTCCGTTCCTACTCTGGAGATGATTCAAGGCAAACTTCGGAGATTTTACAGTAGCATCTAGCGGCAAATTAGCCGTTGAGAGAGTGCTACTGGTGTAATAGGTTTTCTGCTGAACAAATTTTTGAGAGACACTGTGAAACGGAAACATCTTCGGTCGAGTCGCCCAGGGCAAGCAGATCAAAAACAATCGAGCGATCGCTGGCAGAATGTAAGACAGCTCATGCGAATTGGGAGAGAGGTGCCCCGCAAGCCTCTCTACTTTGGCATCGCCTCAATGATTTTGGCCGCGCTGTTAGATGGGGCAGGAATTGGTTTAACCATTCCTTTCCTTCAGTTGCTGCTCAATGACGGTTCCAGCTTTCACCTGCCTGCCCTTCCGTTTTTACCCAATGCAGGACTGTGGCTAGCTCAGCAGCCAAAAGGGATTCTTCTCGCTTTCTTTAGTCTAATCCTATTGGCTTCTGTGGCGCTCAAGAGCGTCTTTGGCTATTTTGCTGAGGACGGCACAACCACTTACACGCAGAATATCATTGCCCTCTTCCGAAAGCGGCTCTATGAGAAATACCTCCATGCGCCAATTGCCTTCTTTGACAACGAAAAGATGGGCACGTTGTCGAATATGTTGGGAGAGGTCAACAACATCAGTATTCTGCTGAGTTGGGTCATTGGTCTTTTGATCAGTGTTACGATCCTGACCGCTTACATCGCAACAATGGTGCTGGTGTCTTGGCAACTAACCCTTCTCATTATCCTGCTGATCGGTGCGGTTGGGGTTGGGCTGACTCAAATGCTGACCAAGCTCAAGCCGTTGGGGAGAGCTGAGTATGAAGCTAGAGAGGCGCTGCATATCCGATTTCTCGACACGCTATCTGGTGTCCGAATTGTTCAGTCCTACGCAACTCAAGATTTTGAACTAAAGCGCTTTAGTCACCTCTGTGATGTGGTTAGAGATAGAGCCCTTTTGTCTTCTAAAAAGATGAGGCTGATTGATCCCCTGACGGAGCTTGCCACAATGGGCGTGGCGCTGCTCATTCTGGTACTCAGCTACAACTTGTTAATTACCAAAGGACTGTTGGGAACCTCAGAACTGCTCGCATTCATGCTGGCACTGATCAAGATTTTACCTGTGACCAAGCGCATCAATGCGGGTCGAGGGGCAATTCAACAATATTCGCCTTCGCTAGCTGTGGTGGTTAACACCTTATCATCTCAGAGGTCAGCAGCGCCCTTGTCAGGCACCCATCAGCTTGCCCACCTAAAAAAGGGCATCACCTTTCGGAATGTCAACTTCGCCTACAACGATCGCTCAAACGTTCTCGAAGATTTCAATCTAGAGATCCCCTGTGGAAAAACAGTTGCCTTAGTCGGTTCTTCTGGAGCCGGAAAGTCAACAGTAGCCGTGCTTGTGCCGCGATTTTATGATGTGACGAGCGGCTCGATCGAGATCGATGGTCAAGATATCCGTGACTATGATCTAAACTCCTTGAGACAGCGCGTCGGAACGGTTAGCCAAGACACCTATATCTTCAACACTTCAATCCGTGAGAATATCGCTTACGGTTTAGAGGATGTGAGCTATGAGCGTGTTGTAGAAGCTGCCCGTTTAGCCAATGCGGATGAATTTATCCAACAGCTACCCAACGACTACGACACACTGGTGGGCGATCGCGGGGTACAGCTATCGGGTGGGCAACGTCAGCGACTCTCGATCGCACGAGCTATCCTACGCGATCCTGACATTCTGATTTTGGACGAAGCAACGAGCGCTCTCGACTCTCAGTCTGAGCGGTTGGTGCAGGAGGCACTAGAGCGACTGCGCCAGAATCGCACCGTCCTCGTGATTGCCCATCGCCTATCGACTATTCGCAGCGCCGACTGCATTGTGGTCATGGAGAAAGGTCGAATTATCGAGTCTGGTAGACACGAGCATCTCCTCAAGAACAAAGGCACCTATTGGTCGTTCCACAACGTGCAGTCTGTGGCTGTAAGTTGATGAGACACCAATCTCCTGACCCAATCGAGCATCCATTATGCAATCTTTGAAGCGGCTGAAGCGAACTGCCTTAGGGCTGGTGTTGCTCGCACTGATATCGATGGCTGGCAGTTGTACGATCGGCAAAAGTGGTGATACAACCGCCGAGGCGACGAGTCACCCTATTCAAGTAGGAGGATCAACGATCGACCAAAGTACGATCGTAGCCACTCGACCTACAAGCATCTCCCCGCTATCGTTTAGTGCAGAACTGAGCCAATATGCTGCCCATCCAACCGCTCGTTCACGCACCGTAGACGAGATCTACAGTCGCACTGCAACCTCTGGGATTAATCTGCCGCCCGGTTATGTGGCAAAGCGCAAAGAGATCATTCAGATGTATCAGGCATCTGGAATTGATCTCTCTCTAGACAAGGAGGAATTACGCAAACTTAGACCTAAAAAATGGTCAAAAAGTACGCCTCAGCCGCTTAACGGCAGCTACGCCCAGCCCTACTCGATCGACGCGCCGTTTTACCATAAAATCCCCTCGAAGTTGCCTCGTGTTCAATTGCCGATCGGCTATGTTCAGAGCGGTCATATTTCAACGTTAGGGTCTTCTGGAGATGGGTCTGATGGCTTTGGAATTGGACTCGTGATTTCTAAGGCGACAGACCCCGTTCGACAGCTATCGCTTGCGAATGGAGCCTACGCAAAAAAGGGAGAGTGCCCCCAGCACAACCCATTCAAGGGCTACAATAGCTCAACGCATATTCGCAATAGCGCCAATGTCCGGCTAGGGGGAAGCGGAGAGGGTGTCCCTTACGATTCTTCAGATAAAACAGTGATCTGGCTCGACAGTTCAGACAACACGACTGTTGCAACCTGGGTTTCGTTGCCTGACTGCGATCGACCCGATTTAGGCACAAAGCTTGGAGATTGGTCTGGGGAGGCGGTCACCTCAAAAGAAACATTGCCCAACCTGGGAGATCAGGGAGGAATCAACGCGGCAGCGAAGTCAGATTTAGTGGCGTTGATTCGTCCGGGGGAAGCGATCGACCCCAATAAACCGATTCCTCATGCACTGAGTGGACCCGTTAAAAACGCCTGGAAAGCGATCGTTTATCCGGCAAACAATGTCGATAACTCGATCGACCAAAATAACCGAGGACTGCTCGGATACGGTTTTTTAGTTCAGCTTGACCCCAACTTCGATTTGACAAAAATCAAGCTATCGCTACCTGCGCGTCGGATTTTAGAAGCCATTCAAACCTACGGCTGGTATATGGATGATACTGGAGTGCGAGATTTTGATATTAAAGGAAATTTCAGTGGTGCAGAGTTTGCTCCCTTTGGTGGAGTGGACGCAGTTGACGCTGAGATCTTGACCGTTCTGAAAACCCAGAAGCTTTTTGTAGTTCCTCCTCTGGTCAAGCGATAAACGGCGTTGCTGAATCGATCTCTGAAGCACAGATTTTACCCTCACCCTAGCCCTCTCCCAAAAGGAGAGGGGACAAGAGTTCTGGCTCCCTTCTCCTTTTGGGAGAAGGGCTGGGGAAGAGGGCATTTCATATCTGCATTCAGCAACGCCCGATAAACAACCTTCCGAGTCATCTTCAGCCCGTTTTTTAGGAGGCTTAACCATGCAATATCAAGAAATTAAAGAATGGATCAAGCAGAGCAACCTCGCCTGGCTTGTGAAGTATTTAAAAGGATTTCTGGAGCTAAAAGACAGAATCCTGGAGCTAAAAAACAGGTTGTCTGCTAAGACTTGGGCAGATCAGTCGATCGTCTATTTCGCGGGTCACACTACGTATGAGTGGTCCCCAGAGAGTCTCAAAACTGGAATTGGAGGGTCTGAAACTGCGATCATTAACCTGGTGAAAGAGTGGAGCAAGCTGGGTTACTCAGTGACAGTTTACGGCAACTTTGGCGAAAAAGCTGGCGTATACGATGGAGCAACTTATCGGCACTATACTGAGTTCAATCGCTTTGACACGTTTGACACGTTGATTCTTTGGCGACGGTTAGATTCTCTAAACTTTTCTTACAAAGCGAATCGAGTCTGGTATGACGTGCATGACGTGCTTTATAAGCACCAGTTCAATGAGCAGAATTTGAAAAATATAGACACAATCTTTTTCAAATCGACCTATCAGCGAGGACTGCTTCCCCAGGTTCAAGACGGTCAGTTTGTCATTATTCCGAATGGCGTGAATCTTTCAATTCTTGACATTGATGTAACTCATAAAGATCCCTACAAACTCGTCTATGCGTCCAACTACCAGCGCGGACTTGAACTGATGCTGACTCGTGGATGGCACATCATTAAACGGGAGATCCCAGAAGCTGTCTTGCATATTTACTATGGATGGAATTTCACCGATTTGATGTATGGCGATGACCCAGAGTATCAACGCTGGAAGGACAACATGATTCAGTTGATGAAACAGCCTGGCATTGTCGAGCATGGCAAAGTGGGTCAGGACGTTTTGCTCGCAGAAAAAGCGAACGCAGCCATCCACTATTACGCAACTAACTTTGAAGAAATGGATTCGGTTTCTGTCAAGGAATCGGCGATCTTAGGCTGTTTGCCTGTGACGACTGACTATGGAGGTTTAGCAGAGAAAGGTTACTGTCTCAGGCTCCCTGGAGATCCGAATGATCCAAAGATTCAAGAAGCAGTGGCGGGCAAAGTCGTAGAGCTGTTAAAAGACCCGGTAAAGCTGGAAGAATTGAGCCAGAATTCTAGACAAATCGCGGGAACTGAGACGTGGAATAACATTGCCCAACTTTGGCTCGACCAGATGACGCAATCAAGACACCGATGAATGCGGAATGGGGCACGTTCTAGTAGAAGTAAAGGAAGCGTCTTGACACACTGTTGTATAGAGCACACAAAATGAAGAAAGCTATTGTTACGTTGGCGATCGGGAAACCTTATGAGGCGATGTTCAACAAACATTGCCAGCCCTTATGGTCTTTGTATGCAGAAAAACATGGGTTTGACCTGATTGTGATTACAGACGCTTTAGATGACTCTCCAAGAGCAAAATCGAGAACTCCGGCATGGCAAAAATGCTTAATCTTCTCAGACCCAAGAGTTCAACAATACGATCGAGTGGTTTGGGTGGATACTGACATCTTGATCAATCCAAACAGTCCTGATGTCACGTTTGGAGTGCCCCTTGAAAAGATTGGGGTAGTTGATGAAGCGGCAACGCCTCACAAAGATGACCTCAAGCTTTACCTAGAGAGGTTTTATCAATACTTATATCCTGGCAAAAGCAGTGTCGCCGTTGACCCCGCAAAAGCTCCCAACCAAGCAATGACAGAGTATTTAAAGTATGCGTTCAATCCTTCAGCCTACTACAATGACTTTGGGCTTGATGGCAACTTTGAATCTATTGTGCAAACGGGTGTGATGGTGTTGTCACCTAGCCACCATCGAGAACTGCTAGAGTCTGTGTATTACAACTATGAAGATAAAGGTCCAGAGTGGAACTATGAGCAAAGACCTTTGGGCTACGAAATCCTGAAGCAGAAGAAAGAATTCTGGATGCCGACAAAATTCAATATGACTTGGGTGATTCTCAAAGCGCTCCAATACCCGTTTTTAGATTCACCATCGACTTTGACAGAAAGGTTACTTACAAAAGTGGGAATTGATTTCAGGGCTTCGCTGATTTCGGAATGTATGACCGCAACATTCTTGAATAATTATTTTCTCCACTACGCAGGCGGCAAAGGGAGCGATATGCAATACGTCAATGCGCCCAATCAGTAACCCGAACTCAGGTTATTTAATTCCAACTCCTAATTATCAATACTCCGGACATTTTTTGAGGCAGAGGCTGAAACCCGCATTCCACCGTTGGTATTTGCCTCAGTGATGATGCTGAAACCCGCATTCCACCATTGGCGATTTAAAATTGTCCGGACTGTTGAATTATGACTGCATCAAAGATTTTCGTCACGGGTGCTAGTGGATTTATCGGTCAAGCGCTTGTTGTAAAACTCCTTGAGCAAGGACATCATATTCTCGCGGCTGATGATTCTCGGTCTGCAATTGATTCACCTGATCAAGCCAGTGTTTCTGATCTGAAACTAGACCGACTCGATCGAGCAGCATTGCTGCCACACCTTTCGGGCTGTGACTGCGTAGTGAATCTTGCCCATCCTCATCAAGGGACTCTGCAAGAGCAATTTAGGAGTGCGATCGAGTCTACCCAAACGCTCCTTCAAGCTTGTGCAGCAGCCCAAGTAAAGAAGTTTGTTCACATCAGTTCAACGTCTGTTTATGGCGATCCGCCTCCTTCTCGTATCATTACCGAAGAGTCGCCTTGTCTTGCCTCGCTCAGACCTCAGACCTCCATTCAGCAAGCGCTCGAACATCTCGTTCTACAAACAGAAGCAGGAGATACTGAGGTCGTTGTGCTTCAGCTTGGTCGGGTGTATGGTCCTGGAAAAGGAGGGGAGACGGCTCGAACGCTAGACCAAATGAAAACCGCTTTCATGGCGATCGCGAGATATGGAACAGGTTACTGTAATCCGATTTATATCGATGATGTGGTGACGGCAATAATTCGAGCCTGCGAGGGTTCAAATCTTCACGGGCAGCGCTTCATTGTCAGTCACGATCAGCCTGTTCTCTGGAAAGAGTTGCTCTGTGGTTATGAATCTATCTTGGGAACAAAAAGCTTAATTCATCTGCCGATCGATTATCAATGCGAACCTCAAGACTCGATTCCCTTTTTTAGAGAAGCCGTCTCAAAGATGCTTAAGAAAAAAAAAGTAATGGAAGGAACCAGCGCGATCGCAAAAAAAATCTACGGGAAGTCGATTTATTATCCTTCTGCCGATGAGTTTCGCTCGCTGGTCGCTCAACCGATTTTTTCTAATCAAAAATCCCGCGATCGCCTAGACTTTCAGCCTCAGATATCTCTGCAAACTGGAATCGAGAGAATCCGCGAATGGTGGGGTCAAAACCTCCCAGAGACGGTGTAAATGTCTATACCATTCATATCAGATGACCAAATTGTTATCGTTGGAAGCGGTCCGACGGGCACCGTTGCGGCTTGGACTCTGGTCAAGGCTGGCTTTAAAGTCACCCTACTAGAATCGGGATGCAGTTTCCCCAAGAGTCTACATCTGCGCGTCAGAGATCGAGAAATTCGCCGTCCATATGCCTTAGAGCTTAGAGATCATGTCGCCTATCCGCAATTTGAGAATTTAGACGACCCTCTGACTCGATGGTTTAAGGCACACTTACTAGGAGGGCTTGGGAGTTTTTGGGGCGGCGTGGTTTTGCGGTTTGCCCCAGAAGATTTCACGGAGGGGGAATCTATTTCAGAGCGGTATCGCTGGCCCATTGGGTATGCGGATCTTGAGCCTTGTTACAGCCGCGTCGAACACCTGATTGGGGTCAGCGGCGGCAAAGTTTCCGTGCCTGTTCTGCCAGCCTGTCACGTTAACCACACTCTTGAGGTGCCCCCAGAATTTTCTGACCTTGCGGCAGCGGCTCAGAAACTAGACCGATGGCTGCTGCCTGCCAATCATGTTTATGGCAAATCAACCCTATTCAGTCAAATTCCTTCTCCCGCTAACATTGGTGTTCGCCTGCTGGGTCAACTGCGACGACACAAAAACTTTCGGCTGATTAGCAACGCCCATGTGACTCAACTGCATCTGCATCAGACCAAGGCGTTGGTGGCAGGCGTTGAGTATCTCGATCGACAAAGCGGCGAACTCTGCTTTCAATCTGGCAGGGCTGTGATGCTGGCAGCAGGACAATTAGGGTCAACTCAGATTTTGTTGAACTGTAGCAATGGGATTATCAATGCTGATGGTTTGATTGGTCGATATCTTCATGACAATATGTATGCAGCTTATACTTATCAGATCGATCGCCCCCCTCTAAAGGAGTCTTTAGTTTCATACCTGACTCGCCCAGACTACTCAAAAGCAAAGCCTTTACAGACGACTGGTTTTCAGGTTTATGCGGGGGCACTCAACCAGAAACCGCTGGCTAATTCCAAGCTGCGATCGAATCTAGGATTGGGTTCTCCACCGCCGCAAGATGAAGGAGTTCCCCTTTTATTTGCCTGCTTTGGCACTCAAATCCCCCATGATTCTCGCTGTGTTTCTCTGCATCCCCACGCTAAAGATGAATATGGGCTGCCGCTCCTTAGAATCAGCACTCGTCACGACTCAGATGACATTGCCACACTTGATGAAGGTCGGCGTGCGGTTGAAGCGCTAATGGAGATAGCAGGCTGGCAGTTTTCATCTAAAAGCAGTGCGATCGAGCCGCCCGGAACGTCTGTCCACTTTGGCGGAACGGTCAGAATGCACACTGACCCCAAGCTTGGAGTTGTGAATGCAGTGAACGCCATGCACGAGATTCCGAATCTTTTTGTCATTGACGCGAGTTGTTTCACGACATCTGTTGAGAAGAATCCGACCCTGACAGCGATGGCGATCGCAATGCGAGCCGCCGACTTGTTGAGTCAAAACAGTCGATCTCTAGGTCACTAACTTAACGGAGGAAAATTAGGCTATGAGTCGAATTGCGCTAGTTATTTTTTATGCAGGTCCTTTACCTGATTATTTCCGATATTTCTCTGAATCACTGGCTCGTAACCAAGATATCGACCTTGATGTTTATCTTTTTAACGATCATCTATCTCAACCCAATTTGTCTGGAAACCTGAAAACAATTCCTCTGACATTGAGCCAGTTTAATCACCTTGCATCTGAGAAATTAGAGATTCCAATCAATGTGAATTGGGGATATAAACTCAGCGAGTTTAGACCTGCATTTGGGGTAATTTTTGAAGACTATCTGAAAGATTACGACTTCTGGGGATATTGCGATCTCGACATCATTCTGGGAAAAATTAGTCACTTTCTGACTGAGGAAATCCTAGCAACTTACGATGTGATCACTGCCTCTGAAATCCAGCTAGTAGGTCACTTTGTCCTGTTCCGCAACAATCCTACCGTCACAAACTTATTTCGCGAAACCGAAGATTACATCACAATGTTTACTGATAATGAGCAGTACCATAACTTTGATGAATCCTGTAGGAGATTCTACGGCAGACCGCTTTCTTTTGATGATCTGAAAGAAACCTCTCAACTTGCTTCCATCTATGACCTTGTGATGAATTCTAAGGAGAAATATAATCTCAAAATTTATATGAATTCAATGTGTCGAGAGGAACCGCCATTTAACTTTACCTATCGAGATGGCGTGTTTTTTGACTCCATTACTCAAAAAGAGTTTCTATATTTCCACTTGGTTAAAGCAAAGTTGTTTTACTTATTTCATTTCTATCTACCGTCGATGCCGCATTTGCCTGCTAAATTTAGCATCGTGACTGGTGGAATTATTCCCGATGATTCAGGTAACGCTCTGAGAAAATTGACCTGGCGTATGCAGCGATCGCAGTTCATTCTGGGTTATTTCCTCAAAAAAATTTGGAGCAAACTCAAGTTTGAGCCGAGACAAACGCTACCCGGATGGGAGCGTAAAGAATTGAAAAGTGACGGATAACAATCAATTAGAAAAAGTAACTTGTATGGAATTTCCTATCTCTGTGATCATTTGCAGTCACAATCCCACCCCTGCTTATCTGAGCCGAGTCCTAGATGCGCTCAAATCGCAAACATTACCTGCTGACCAATGGGAACTTTTGTTGGTGGACAACGCAAGTCAAGACCCTTTGGATGGGAGAATTGACCTCAGTTGGCATCCTCATGCTCGTCACATTGTTGAATCAAAGCTAGGACTGGTCAATGCTCGTTTGCGTGGGCTAAAAGAAATCAAGGGTAAGCTCTGCGTCTTTGTCGATGACGACAACGTTCTCGACTCAGATTATCTGCAAGTTGCCCTTGAGATTTGTCAAACTTGCCCAATGATCGGTGCTTGGAGCGGTCAGATCGTCCCCGATTTTATTGGCGGCACCCCTGAAGAATGGACTCGCCCGATGTGGAATCTGTTGGCACTCGATCAGTTTGACAAAGATGTCTGGTCAAACATCGACACGGTAGAAACTATGCCCGTTGGAGCGGGGATGTGTATTCGCAGAGAAGTCGGACAAATGTATGTCAACCTGCTTGAAACCGACGACCGCCGATTGCTGCTAGGTCGTCGAGGCAGCACAGGCAAGATTCTGGCAAGCAACGAAGACACCGACATGGCTTTATCGGCTCTCGATATTGGTTTAGGAATTGGAAAGTTTGCCCGATTGAAGCTGATTCACATTATTCCTGCTAGTCGGCTCACCGAAGAGTATCTGCTCAAAATCCTGAAAGGGATTGTATACTCCATGAAAATCATGCACTACTTGAGAGGCGTTCCCGAAGTGACAGAAGCGCTTTCTTGGAAACGCAGAGTGCGGATCTGGGTTTACAACACTTTTAGCATGACTCCATTAGAGCGCAAGTGTATGCTGGCGACTAAAGAAGCACAAGACCTTGCAGATCGGCAGATTCACGCCCTGAGCAGTGGGTCTTCTGCTATGAACTAATTCTCGATCGCAGGATCGATCGAGGTTCTCATTCATGATGATGATTCGGTTAAAGACTTATGCGTAGACCGATTTTGACGGTGTTTTACCAGTTTGACCCGTGGAGCAATAGCTTAGGGGGCATCCAGACAATCATTCGTTCTTTCGTTAAATACGCGCCTGACACCTTCGAGATACGGCTCGTCGGAACGCAAGTTGAAGAACGGATTCAACCTGGGCAGTGGCAAGAGAGAGAACTGGCAGGGCGCAAAATTCAGTTTATGCCTTTATTTACGCAGCCCAAAGAGAATCGTAAAAGTTTGATCCCAGACTCTGTTCGCTATACGGCTGGTTTGCTGCGTCAGTGTTTGGCATCAGATTTTATGCACTTTCATCGTCTAGAACCCACTCTAGCAACCCGCAACTGGGTCGGAGATAAAACCTTGTTTATCCACAATGATATTCAGCAACAGGTTCAGTCTTCCGATCGCAAAGGCAGCATTCTCTGGCAATATCTTCCCGCCGCTTACTTTGCGATCGAGCGTCAGGTCGTCTCCCAATTCACCGAGATTCTCTCCTGCAACACGGCTTCAGCAACCTTTTATAAGCAGCGCTATCCAGCCTGCGCCGATCGGGTTCGCTATCTCCGTAACACCGTTGATGATGACGTGTTCTTTCCGCTCTCACCCGGTGAGCGAGAACACGCTCGGCAGGAATTTGCGCGATCGCAGAAGCTAGACAGCAAAACTCGCTTCGTTCTGTTTGCGGGTAGGCTTCACCCTCAAAAAGATCCGCTCTTGCTCGTGCGGGCGATCGCCGCCTTAGACGATCCCACCACTCACCTGCTCATTGCAGGCGAAGGCGATCTTGCAGACGCGATCAGATCTGAAATTGCTCAGCTTGAACTTGACGATCGCGTCACCCTATTGGGGGCACTACCGCAGAGCGAAATGGCAAAGCTACAGCGTCTTGTCAGCGTTTTTGTGCTTTCGAGTGCCTATGAAGGTCTGCCTGTTACCGTTTTAGAGGCGCTGGCAAGTGGTACGCCCGTCGTCACGACTCGCTGCGGCGAAACGCCCAACTTGCTCGATCGCCAAAGCGGGGTCGTGTGTGACGATCGCACGGCTGCTGGACTCGCTGCTGCCATTCAGCAGGTATTAGCTTCCCCCCCAGACTTTCCATCACAAGCCTGCGTAGACTGTGCAGAGCCTTATCGAGCGCGCACCGTGGTTAAAAGCATCTGTGATGGCATGATGCAGCGATGGAATCAGCAACAGCCCCCAGCATAGCGACTCAAGCAGCTACGACGATGCACCTTCTTTTGAGTGAGAGCATCTTTAAAGCGGACTGAGATCTGATCAAATTCCATCAAGCTGAAAACTTCAAGGCATGTTCATCGAGCATTGCCTGTTGTGTTGTGCTGCTCGGCTGACCGCCCACTGATCAGACATTTCATGATTAGACCTCTTGCACGGATACTCTGCCCCTAGCCCTCTCCCCAGGGAGAGGGAACAAGCGGTTCTAGCTCCCTTCTCCCCAGGGAGAAGGGTTGGCGAGGGCTTCGACCCACTTCGTGAGGAGGGCAAAGGATTTACGCAGGGGGTCTATTCTTCCTCCAATCCTGAGGTTGCAGTATTCAGCATCTATCAAATTATTTCAGATTGACTCTTTAATTTAAGGAAACCAGAATGAAAATTGCAGTGATCGGTGCGAAAGGATTGCCCCCAGAACAAGGCGGAATTGAACATCATTGTGCAGAGATTTATCCGCGTATGGTCGAGCAGGGTCACTCGGTAGACCTCTTTGCCCGATCGTTCTATACCAATATGCCTGCATGGAGTCGGCACGACTATAAGGGCGTTCAAGTGACCTCGCTTCCCTGCCTCAAAAGAGGCGGCGCAGATGTCATCGTGAGTTCAGCTTTAGGTTCAATGCTCACTGCGGGTAAGTATGATGTTATCCACTTCCACGCTCTAGGTCCTGCGTTGTTTAGCTGGGTTCCTCGAATGATTTCTCCTGCCAAAATCGTAGTTACCTGCCACGGCTTAGACTGGCAACGGGCGAAATGGGGCAAATTCGCCAAACTGTCGATCTTACTGGGTGAACAATTTGCGGCTTCTTGCGCTCATGAAATCGTGGTCGTGTCAGAAGCTCTGCGACCTTACTTTCTCAAAACCTATGGGCGAGACTCGACCTATATTCCTAATGCTCCAGCGACGTATGCCAAATCTGATCCAACCTTCACCTGGGGCACGTCACTTGGGTTAGAGCAGGGACGCTACCTCGTATTCTTGGGCAGACTGGTTCCTGAAAAATGTCCAGATCTCTTAATCCAAGCCTTTCAAGCGCTTCAACCCCAAGGATGGAAACTGGTTTTGGTCGGTGGCGATGATGCCCCAGAATTTAAAGAACGCCTGTTAAGCTTGGCGGATGACAACCCTAACATTCTCTTTACAGGCCAACTCTTGCGCGATCGTCTCGCTGAAATTGTCAGAGGTGCAGGAATGTGTGTGATGCCCTCGAACATCGAAGGATTACCAATGGCGATGTTAGAGGCGATGGCAGAAGGAGTGCCCATTATTGCCAGCAACATTCCGCCGCATCAGCAGCTTTTAGGCGAAAATCGGGGTGTGCTTTTTCGGAAAGGAGACCTGAAGGGATGCATTCAGAAGCTAGAGTGGGCAATTTCGCACATGGATGCACTCAAACCGATCGCTGAACGAGCAAAATCCTACGTGAAATCTACCTTCAATTGGGATCACATCACGACCCAATTCTTAGATTTGTATGAAGCTAGCGTAGACCAATCTCAAATTTCTGTTAAAGAATCTGTGTCGATCCATCCCAATTTAGGTACATCCGCTATGCTTGACGAAGTTGTCACCTACGCGAAATACCTAGATAAAGACATTGCTCTCACACCTGATCAAACCCCCACCCCAATTGAAGCAAAAACCTCTCATCCCTAAAAGTCGCTCTCTTTCTACAGATTAGCCAACCTGGGAGAACCATGCCTAAATACGAAAAGATACTCAGACTTGAGACTTTATTGAGATTACTGGGCTGGCACAACCACTACCCTCTCGTCACAGGATAGATTTCATGAATGAGATGCCTGCAATCGCACCAGTAATCAAACGCAATTTTTGGAATGCCCTGCTGGCTTTTACAGCAGTGGTGGGTGGCTCATATGCCTACCTCAAGATGACCCCTCCAGTCTACGAGGGGTCAGTCCGATTAATTTTAGACGATCAACGGTTGAGTGTTTCTGAGCTAGGTCAAGCGATCGCGGCAAACCCAACCCCTGGAAATGCCAATCCGATCGCCACCCAAGCTGAACTGATTGCCTCAGAGCGGGTTCTTAAACAAGCCGCCCTTTTGCTCTCTACCTCTGGACTCGACGAAAAAGCTCCTGAACCGGGCGAAATCGCGTCTGCTCTTAAAGTCAAGATTGTTCCGGCGACCAACATTTTGGAGGTGTACTACACCAATCGCAATCCAAAAGTCGTAGCAGCCGTGCTGAGCGCTATTTCACAAGCAACAGTGCAAGAAAGCGGAGAATCGATTCGTCAGCAGGCTTCCTCAGTGAGACAGTTTGTAGAAGCGAGAGTTCCACGTCAACAAGAAATGTTAGAAAGGGCGGAACTGGCAGAAAGTCAGTTTAAAGAAGCCAATGGAATTGTTGCGCTAGACGAGCAAGACAAAAATTTGGTCAACAGCTTATCAGTCGTAGAAGACCAAGCACGAACTTTATCTGCCCAATTGTCAGAGGCTCAGAAAAAGAATGGGCAGCTACAGGGCATTATTGGGGTGAACAATGTTGAGACCGCATACATCACATCTCGCGCTGGGCAGGATGAAGAGCTGAAAGCACTGAGGGGCAAACTCACAGACTTAGAAGCTCAAGTGATTGATGCCCGCTCTCGACTGGGCGACCAAAACCCAGAGTTGCTGGCTTTAGTGCAGAAGCGAGATGAAACTCGCGCTTTTTATTCTCAAAGCCTTGTTCGGGTTGTTCCAAATTCATCGTCTGTTTCCTCTAAAAGTTTAGCAACCGACGATTTGAGTCGCGGCTTAATTGCCACCTATATTACAGGTGCAGTCGAGCAAAATGCGCTGCTTGAAAAGCTAAGAGCGCTGCGGGGTCAGCAAGAACCTTTGCGAGCGCGTCTTGCCTCACTGCCTGCAAAGCAGCGTGTGCTTTCAAGCCTCGATCGCAAGCGTGAGCAAGAAGCCCTGACGCTGAAAATGCTTCAAAGCAAGCTCGAAGAAGCTCGTATTGCAGAAGCGCAATTGATCAGTAATGTTCGGGTGATTGGACAGGCTTCTGTTCCGAGCACCCCTGCAAACCCTAAACCCGCTGTTGCCCTAATCTTAGGATTAGCCGCAGGTCTAGCATCTGCGACTGGAGTGATTTTGCTGGGTGAACTGTTAAACACCAAAGTCGGCAGTTCCTCTGAGATCGAAGATCAACTGAAGTTACCTGTGTTGGGAATTCTTCCTAGACGATTGCCGCTGCAACCGAGTCAATTAAATGGATTTCTGAACAATTCAGCCGCAGTCGAACCTTACCGCCGAATCCTCAAAACGCTCGAACTCAGCAATAAAGACTCTTTAAAGTCAATTCTTGTCAGCAGTAGCACTGCGGGCGAAGGAAAATCGAGCGTCGCGGCTCATCTAGCGATCGTTGCAGCGATGATGTCTCGCCGCACACTCTTAATTGATGCCGATCTGAGTCATCCTTTACAGCACCACTTCTTTGGCTTATCTCAACAACCCGGTCTCACCGATGTCGTGAGTGAAAGCGCCCCGCTGAACTCGGTCGTGCAGCCGACGACGATCGCGAATTTGAGTGTGTTAACCCAAGGGCAATGGCTCAATCGTCCTGCTCAAGTTCTAGAAGCCGACGCAATGAAAGCTTTAATGCAGACGGTGGCGAACGACTATGACTTGGTTATCATCGACACCTCTCCGGTCGCCCGTTTCGCAGATGCTATGACCCTGAGTGAATACACTGACGGAGTGGTGTTGGTCGTGCGCCCAGAGTTCACGCCCAAAGCAGCCGCCCTTCAGTCGATCGCAGACTTGGAGAGAAGCGGTGCTAAAATCTTGGGCGCGATCGTTAACCCAACGCCTGATCCACTGCGCGTCGATCGCTCCCCCTCTAGCCCATCCCCTGAATCAGCAGACAAACTACTTCCGCATCCAAGTTCTCTACCCTCTTCTGTTTAATCGTGTCTCAAATCAATCGCAGGTTAGTCGAACGATGAGAAAATCTTCCGTCTTACTCTATGCTCCTTTAGTGATGGCGATCGCGGTTGGAGCGCCTTCTAGTTTCGTCCTAGCTCAAACTCAGGACGGGATTCTAACCGATACTCAGACGACGACTCCCCTCAAACCTGGAGACCAGCTTCGTCTGACTGTGGCTGGATTCCCGGATCTCTCGAATGAACAACTGATTTTGTCGGATGGAACCATTCAGTTGCCGATGGTCGGTGTGCTCAGGGTTTCTAGACTGACTCCTATTCAAGCGGCTGCTTTGATTAAAACGTCACTACAGCCCTATGTTCGTCGTCCCCAAGTTGCGCTATCTCTCGTGAGCCCTAGTCCGCTTCGGGTGAGTGTAACAGGCGAAGTGTTGCAGCCTGGACCTCGGTTGATCAATCCGTTTGTTCAGCAAAATCAGCAAAACCGAGGAGCGGGTAATGCTGCTCAAAGCAGTAGCCCCGTCACCGTAAGCGATGTGCTGATTTTAGCGGGTGGAATTACACCCGATGCAGATCTGAGAAACATCATGATTCGCCGCATTGTCGCGAGTGATCCCACTGCTGTCAATTCAGCCGCAGTGCCGCAAGCTTTACCGATGCTCTCAGCGCGCAACAGCCTTCCCACACTTTCTCCCGGAACAGCTTTCCCTCCTTCTCCAGGGGCTTCCCTCTCTGCTCCTTCAGTGCCTACGTACACCATGATCCCTACTGAAATTAAAGTAGACTTGTGGGAAGCAGTGAAGAGCGGAAATTTGAGTGCAGATGCCCGAATCTATGATGGTGATGAGATTATAGTCCCGCGTGCTAAAGCAAATGATGCTGAGCAACAAGCACTACTAACGTCCACAATCGCGCCGACCAAAATTACGGTTCAGGTGACAGGAGAAGTAAATCGACCCGGACAGGTTGATGTTTCACCCACGGCGAGAGTGATTGACTCGATCGCGGCAGCCGGAGGAACGACCGACAAAGCGAACAAACGTACAGTTGAACTTTTCCGAATGTCTCCTCAAGGGCAACTAGAACGTCAGACCTTTGATCTTGATAAACCGTCTATTTCTCTTAGAAATGGAGATTTACTCGTGGTTCAGAAAACTGGCTCTAGTAAGTTCATCGATACGTTAGGTCGGATATTCCTACCTATCTACCCACTGACTACGATTCTTAATTTGTTTAGGTAAGTAATTAGACCAATCGATTCGCGAGGTAGGTTTAAAGTGCAGCAAAGGTGTAACCGAAACCGAAAACGGTCTAAAAGACGAGCCATCTATTGCCCGATCGACCACCATTATCTAGACAGCGCCAGCGCAAAATACACGCTATTTGCTGACGACTCTAAGCAACTGCAACAGCGCGGAGTCAGCCGAAAAAATGCGCTACTGTTGATGGCTAATCAATGCACTGTTGCGCTAGACGGAGAGTGGATAGAGGCTTTCTGGTGCCCAGAGTGTCAGAAAACTCAGTGGTATCACGTCCGCAAAACAGGTGATCGCTCTTATGAAATCTCCCGTGCACCTCAAGAGCTTTGGCAGCAAGCACAAGGCGTTCTACATCCAGACGGCAACCCTTCAGTTGGTGAGTTTACCCGGCGACAGTCTCGACTACCAAGCTGCAATGGCTTCAAAGACTTCAAATTTGTCAGCTAGTAGATTGCGGCTGACGGTTAGGTCGAGACTTCGCTTCTGTTCGCGAGTAAGGAAACATCATGGCGTATCTAGGATATCTGGTCGGCATCATCGGAACATTGATGGGAATTGCGATCGGGCTGATGACTGGAGCAAATCCGCTCTATGCAGGTTTGATGCTGCTAGTTCCTGCCGCAACCGTCTTTTTCTTTAAGAACGTCGAATTTTCCATTCTGGCACTACTCATTCTCAGAAGTGCGCTTGACCCGTTTTCCGATCGAGGAATACCAGGTGCATTTGCGATCGCGTTTTCTGCCTTGACCCTGATCTACATCACGGTTCAACTTCTGTGCAAGCGACCAGTTCAGATGGATGCTTTTGGATGGTTTTTTATAGGATGGATTTTGATTCAGGGAATTTGGGTTGTTTTGCTTCCCCTCAATGGTTTGGGACTGGGGAGCGAACAGATACCCGCCGCGCTACCTGCCGCAGTTCGAGAGTGGGTGAGAATCTCTTCTTGGCTGATGGCATATCTGCTTGTGTTCCAGATGAAAGGGCGGCTGCGCCCAGAGCAGGTGGCTAGTGGTCTCTTGCTTGCTTTAGTGATTCCTGTCTCAACTGCTTTCCTGCAAATGGTTGTTCCGGGTCACTTGCTGCCGTCATTTTTGGCTGTAAACGTAAACCAGGACGGTTTTCGGATCAATGGCACGCTAGGTGTTGCAAACACGTTTGTCACCTTTTTAATTCTCTTCATTGGTTTAACCTATTGGAAGATTAGCACGGTCAAAAATCGCCTGCCCTGGTTTTGTCTATTAGGTGCTCTTGTCCTCTGCTTAGTTACGACAAAAGTGCTGGTTGGCATTGTCATGCTGGTTGTGCTGATTGCGGCTCTGGTATTGCCCCGTCTGAGCTTTGGAAATTTAATTGGGGCTGCTCTGATATTAACCTTAATGATTGGATTGTTTGGAAGTACGGAGTATGGCATGGAACGTCTGAGTTCGGTGAGCCAAACGCCGCTCCTAAATCCTGATATCGACGTATCGCGTGCGATCTTACTGGCATCTTATGATCAAAACAGCTTCAACTGGCGTGTTGCCCAATGGAGTGCATTGATGGGAAATTGGAGCAACGCTCCTATTTTGGGTCATGGGCTGCAAACGACGAATTTTTTCAGTCCAATGTTTGCCTGGGCGCACAATGACTATGTTCGAGTGCTGGTCGAAGAAGGAATTGTAGGGATAATCCTGTTCCTTTTGTTTTTGGGAGTTCAACTAATCCGTTTAGTTCGTCTGATTCGTTCTCCCTTCACGGGGCGATCGCAGAAAAGCTTCTGTTCTGTTTTGGTTGCGTTTCTACTCTCAGCGATGGTTGGAATGCTGACCGAAAATATCTGGAGTCACACAGCACTGTTCTTTTACTGGTTTTCTTTGTTTGCGATCGTTGATTGGAAGTGGGGCGAGGAAGATGGAGTTCTGCTACAAAAAATTTGAGATACCTCCTAAGAAACACACTCCGGAGCAGTGGATTTAGGAACAAGGTCAAACCCCAGAGTTAGCGCCTTTTTCTTCAGGTTTTTAACGATCCGTTCTTGATACTTCTGCTGGGCTGCGTCCATGCCCGGATCGACATAGGATTGGTTCGATGTCCAGAGGTGATAGAAAATCCGTGCCAGTTTGTGCGCCGTTGCGGTAATGACCTTGGGGGTGCCCATCCGAGCTTGCATTCGACGATGGAAAGCGCCTAGTAGACAGTCAATCTGAAATTGCAGGGTAGAGTCGCTTCAACTTGATGCGGGCATCTTGGGTGGTGAAGCGCCAATCGACTGGGCAAGGGTGAGCATTGCGTGCGTGTTCCCAAGCCGCGACTTCCTGCGCCAACGTCTGTTGGTCAGGAATGCGGCGGTCAAGGCACTGACGCGAGAGGACACTGAGTTCAATCTCTGCCAGATTCAACCAACTACCGTGCTTGGGGGTGTAGTGAAACTGCAAGCGGTCGAGAATACGACGAGCTTCAGGGGGTGGAAAAGCTTTGTAAAGGGAGGCTTTAACATGAGTGTTGAGATTGTCTTGCACCACCCGCACGGCAATGGCATTTGGGAAAGCGACATCGACGAGATATAGCCATCGCCACTTTGCTTAGGACATTTTTGGTAGTGTGCTTCGCGTGCTGCCAAAATGTCCCTGTCCTAACCTATGTGGCGGTAGCTATACTTCATTTGATGAGCGTAATCGAGACAGGTGCGCTGATTCGTGACGCTCACATGCCGCCACCCGTGCAGCGGTGCAAAGCACATAAACAGATTGGCAGTGCCATTGCGCTCATACTCCGAGTCATAGCGTTCTGGGTGTCCGGGTTCTGCCGCTATGGGAGTGCGCGTTTCCTTGACCAGTTGTTTAGAGGCTTCATCAAAGCACACCAACGGGTAGCGAGGGTTGTCAAAGCTGGTGTAGAGTTGCAGCACGTCTTCCATCTGGCAAACGAACTCGGCGCTTTGCTCAGGGGGAATCACCCAGCAGTCCTTCTGCCACGGCTTTAGCTCGTTTTTTTCAGCGTTTGGCGCACCGTTTCGTGGGAGATGGTTTCGACAATCTCCAAGGCGACTAATCGGTCTCTGAGCAATCGCAGCGTCCATCGGGCACGACCTTCGGGGGCAGGACTACAGGTTAGAGCAACTAAGTGGGCTTCTTGTTCTCCATCGAGTAGTCGGGTTCTCGCGCGAGGTCGTTGCTTCAAGCACGCGGCAATCCCCTCTTCAACACAGCGTTGCCGGACTCGCTCAATCGTTGCCACACTCACCTTTAGCGCCGCACTGATCTCGCTATCGACCCATCCCCCCTCGGCGCTGGCAATGTCCGCTTGCAGCAGAATGCGAGCGTGGGTTATGGCGTAAGCAGCGGCTTTTCCGGTACGGCTGAACTGAAGAAGCTCCCAGCGTTCGGCGGGACTGAGCGAGACAATATATTTCTTCTGAGGCATGGCAATCAGGTAGTGACTTTCTTCCCCTAGAAATCCCTCAATCTACCTCTGACTGACTACTAGGGCAGAATGGGAACGACAGAGCGTTTGGGCTGCGATGCGGAGCGCGGTAGCGACCCGATTAGCCACTTGCCGAGTTTTAGAGCTTTTCCGCTT
>NZ_LXYR01000014.1 GCF_001650195.1 Phormidesmis priestleyi BC1401
TCAAGCAAAGTTTATCGAAGAACTCTTTGGAATTAGCGCTTAACGGAACGCGAACGAGATACTTCGTTTGTCACTAAAAAGTATTTGCGACACAACCATCGATCGCGCGTTGACCCGACAGCCTAGAGACGTTCCATCGAAACGTCTCTACCTAATTTTGCGATGACCCACGATCGGGCGCATTCAAAAACAAAATTGGGATTGGTGAAGAGCGATCGCGGATTTTTCTAAAAAGCATCCGGGTTTGTCCCTCATTTTGGGAATAAAGGAATGGTAGATGCACCCTGATTATTCACCCCGGCTTCACGGCTGGGGTTTTTTGTTTTAAAGGCAGAGTCTTAGCGCGATCGCGGATTTTTCTAAAAAGCATCCGGGTTTGTCCCTCATTTTGGGAATAAAGGAATGGTAGATGCACCCTGATTATTCACCCCGGCTTCACGGCTGGGGTTTTTTGTTTTAAAGGCAGAGTCTTAGCGCGATCGCGGATTTTTCTAAAAAGCATCCGGGTTTGTCCCTCATTTTGGGAATAAAGGAATGGTAGATGCACCCTGATTATTCACCCCGGCTTCACGGCTGGGGTTTTTTGTTTTAAAGGCACTTGCCTATCGCATTGCGCCCATCGTGGTTTTCCATGCCAACTCTCGACAGAGCACGATAAGAGCGCGTTCTTCGGCATCTCGGAAGAGTTTTGACTCAATCAATTCTTGCAAAATCTGGTGAGTAAGCTGAGTTGAAAACGTGCCGCCACAGTGCAGAAGGTGACTGTAATAGCAGAACTGCGATCGGCGCTCCTGATTCAAATGAAACTGGTGAACTTCTGCGGATGTCATGGTTGACACAGGCGTATTGACCGGAACCACCACTCGCGGAATGCCCTGCACTCCATAGAATTCGCCATTGTGTTGGTCTAAACAGCCAACAAGAACGGTCCACAACAAAGTGCGAGTCTCGTTGATCAAATCTGGCGTGAAAAGCGGATCGGGTTCGCTCGATAGGCGAGGACCCATATTCATAAACATTGGGTTGAGCAATTGCGAATTGTAGACAATGCCGATCGCCCAATGACGTTCTTCGGTTTCGAGCTTAACGAAGGTGCCGAACCCATAGTCATCGGCTTTAGGGGCATCGATAAAATCCATCTCGTCATCCAACTGCACCACATAATCACAGTGGGAATTTGATTTGACTACTTTACCCAATCGCATAGTGGTTCCTCTCGCATTCACTGGAATTGTACAGTGGTAAGAGTTTTTGTACTACAAAATCTAATCATTGCTGCGTTGGAGTTTGTTGGAGAGCAATTTTGTTCTTTGGGCTTTCGATCGTCATTAATCCCTGACTAAGTGCCTCGAACCCCTTAACTTGTGCGGTAGAATCTAGGCTCAAGGATTCTGTATAAGTCACGACAAAACGCCATGAGTAAAGGGACGCTGTTTGATAAGGTTTGGGACGCGCACACTGTGAGCACTCTTCCATCGGGTCAGACCCAGCTTTTTATTGGGCTGCATCTGATTCACGAAGTCACCAGCCCTCAAGCGTTTGCGATGCTGAGAGAACGTGGACTTAAAGTGTCGTTTTCAGAACGGACGATCGCCACCGTTGATCACATCGTCCCAACTGAAGATCAGTCGCGTCCCTATGCTGACTCGCTGGCAGAAGAAATGATGCAAGCCTTAGAAAAGAACTGTCAAGAGAATGACATCACGTTCTACAACGTCGGGTCGGGCAGTCAGGGAATTGTGCACGTCATTGCCCCCGAACAGGGATTCACTCAGCCCGGAATGACGATCGCCTGTGGAGACAGCCACACGTCAACTCATGGCGCGTTTGGCGCGATCGCGTTTGGCATCGGCACCAGTCAAGTTCGAGATGTGCTTGCGTCGCAAACGCTCTCGCTCTCGAAGCTCAAAGTTCGCAAAATCGAGGTCAACGGTGCTTTAAAGCCCGGAGTCTACGCCAAGGACGTAATTCTGCACATCATCCGCAAATTAGGCGTGAAGGGCGGCGTGGGCTACGCTTACGAGTTCGCCGGGACAACATTCCAACAGATGAATATGGAAGAGCGAATGACCGTTTGCAATATGGCGATCGAGGGCGGCGCTCGCTGTGGATATGTGAACCCCGATCGAGTCACTTATGATTATCTTCAAGGTCGTGATTTTGCTCCTAAAGGCGACGATTGGGACAAAGCGATCGCGTGGTGGAATAATATCCGCAGTGATGTAGATGCCGTTTACGACGACGCGATCGTGTTTGATGCGGCTGACATTGCTCCGACCATTACTTGGGGCATTACTCCGGGTCAGGGCATTGCCGTTGATGAGTTTGTTCCTATGCAGGATGGCATCGCAGACGATGAGAGAGCGATCGCTGAAGAAGCGTATCTCTATATGGATTTAGCTCCGGGTCAACCGATCCGAGGCACAAAAGTCGATGTCTGTTTTGTTGGAAGCTGCACCAACGGCAGAATCAGCGATCTGCGAGAAGCTGCGAAGTTTGCCAAAGGGCGACACGTTGCCAATGGCGTAAAAGCCTTCATCGTCCCCGGCTCCGAGCGGGTGAAGAAACAGGCAGAAGCGGAAGGCTTACACGAAGTTTTCTTAACCGCAGGCTTTGAATGGCGAGAAGCCGGATGCTCAATGTGTTTGGCGATGAACCCTGATAAGCTGCAAGGTCGGCAGCTCAGTGCGTCTTCGTCAAACCGCAACTTTAAAGGTCGTCAAGGCTCATCGTCAGGGCGAACGCTGCTAATGAGTCCAGCGATGGTGGTGGCGGCGGCGGTGACAGGTCAAGTAACCGACGTGCGTGAGTTGATCTGAGATCAACCCTCACCCTAGCCCTCTCCTCAAGGAGAGGGGACAAGAGTTCCAGCTCCCTTCTCCTTGGGGATGAGGGCAATTCATAAACGTCAGGCGTTTACGAGCTTGACCCCAAACACTGCTGCGAACGCGATCGCGACCTCATGCCGCATTTCTTCTACCGTGATTGTGGGGACGAACTGCGCCAAACTGCCCACAGGTTGATCAGAAATGCCGCAGGGCACAATGCGATCGAACCCCTTCAAGTTGGGACAGACGTTTAGCGCGAAGCCGTGCATGGTGATCCAACGGCTGACCTTGATGCCGATCGCCGCCACTTTTTGCCCCTCAACCCAAACGCCCGTTAGACCGGGAATGCGCGTTCCTTCCAATCCGTAAACGCCGACAGCTCGAATGATCACGTCTTCTAACTGCCGCAGATACCAATGCAGATCTTTGCAGTAGTCATTTAAGTTGAGAATTGGGTAGCCGACCAGTTGACCGGGGCAATGATAAGTCACTTCGCCCCCGCGCTCAATGCGGTGTAGTTCATACTCACGTCGGGTCGGGTCAAACTTAAGAAATTCTGTCGTTGCCCCCTGTCCTAATGTGTAGACAGGCGGATGTTCTAACAAAATCAGAACGTCTTTTAGAGCGGGATTGAGCTTACGATCGCTGACTAAACGCTTCTGCCATTCCCAGGCTTCTAGATAAGGCATCAAGCCCCGGTTTTCGAGCAAGCAGCAGCGCGTAGAAGCAAAATCAGAAGATGCGGAGTTGTTCACAAATCGCGGTCAACCTTGCAAACAAACAGAATAAACATTGAGTTATTAGCCCGTTTTCTAGCTTGCGTTAGAGAGTTGCAAAAATCAAGTGGGAAGCACCGTAATTTTGGGATAAATCTGATCAGATTTAGTCAAGAATTATCAAGGGATGCAAAACATCTTGAAGACGAGTGTTTGCCCGAATACAAAGTGTTAATGTGAATCCATCACCCAAATCTTCAGGGGAGTAGCTTTATGAAGCTTGTCATTCACGGCAAAAACATCGAGATCACTGATGCGATTCGTGAGTATGTCAATCAAAAAATTGAGAAGGCGGTTAACCACTTTCAGACGCTTACCACTCAAGTAGATGTGCACTTGTCGGTCGCTCGTAACCCCCGCATCAATCCTCAACAAATCGCTGAGGTCACGATTTATGCCAATGGTTCAGTCGTTAGAGCTGAGGAGGGCAGCGACAGCCTCTACGCTAGCATTGACCTAGTTGCTGACAAGATTGCTCGCCAGCTCCGCAAATATAAAGAGAAGCGCTCTGACAAACGCTACGAGGACACCCTCAAGCTTGAAGAACCCCTCAGCGAAACGCTTGTCGTGTCAGAATTGGCGCTCGATCGCACTCCCGAACTCCCCGCCACAGTTGTGCGAACCAAATATTTCGCGATGCCGCCGATGACAGTTGAAGACGCGATGGAACAGCTAGAACTCGTTGACCACGATTTTTATATGTTTCGCAATGCTGAAACGGGTGAGATCAACGTGATCTACGATCGTAACCACGGAGGTTATGGGGTGATTCAACCTCGCAGCAATAACGGTCACACTCACTCCAACAGCAAAAACGGCAAAGCTAATCATTCTGCTTCAGAGCGAAAAAGCTCTGCGGTTTAGCGAGAGAGTCGGGGCGAGTGATGGAGTGAGAAAGACGATGACGTGATGGTGCTATTGCCTCAGGCTGAGATGCAAAATCTGATTGCGAAGCTACGATCGCTGTCCGTGGGCGTGGGTTATTTTCATTGGCAAGACGATCATCTGCAAGAAGTGCCTGATAAATTAGCGGAACAAGTTTTACACTTAACCGCTAACAGCAACGCGAATGGAAGTCACACCAGTAAATCACAGTAATTCTCACCTGCATTTGATTCCAGAATTATCCGTGAACCCGATCGAGGATGGATTCACCCGATACCGTAGAGACGTTTCGGTGGAACATCTCCCTAACGATTTTGCCACGACTACACATTTACCCGATGCCATAGAGACGTTACGGTTACCCGATGCCACAGAGACGTTCCACCGAAACGTCTCTACCCGATATTGCAATGACCTTAGATGCTCTTGGGATCTATTTTTCTCATGGCTACCGTGCGATTTTGTAGAGCGATCGCGTCGTCTGGTTTTAGGGCTAACACCTTGTCATAGCTGTCAACGGCTTCTGCAAATCGTTTGAGGCTTACTAAGAGACTGCCTCGATTATTCCAGCCGCGAAAATCGTTCGGCTTAAGTGCCAAAGCGCGATCGTAACTGGCGATCGCGTCTTCTAACCGATTCAGCGTTTTGAGAACGACTCCCCGGTTATACCAGGCTTCATAATAGTCGGCGTTGAGATGCACTGCTTGATCAAACTGAGCGAGTGCATCTTCATAGTCACCGAGTTTCATGCACGAGCAAGCCTGGTTATACCAGGTGACCGCGTGATCTGGCTGCAAGTTCAGCACTTTTTGATAGCTCTCGATCGCGGCTTCGTGCCGATTGAGTTGTTTGAACGCGATGCCTCGATAAAACCAAGAATCTGCATCGTCTTCCTCGATCGCCAGAGCTTTCTCGTAGCTAGCAATGGCTGCTTCATAATCTCCCAAACACAATAGCGCATTGCCTCGATTGATCAGCGCGTCTTGATAATCGGGGCGTATCTCTAGGGATCGATTGAAGTGAGTCACCGCCCCTTCATAGCGATGGGTGACATAGAGCGTCACGCCCTGCATACACCAGGCATCTGCAAAAGTGGGCATCTGCTCTAGTGCTTTGCCAAACTGAGAAACCGCCTCGTCGTAGCGTTTGAGCGCAAACAGCGTCAAGCCTTGACTGTAGTAAGCGTGAGGATAATCAGATTTCAGGGTTACTAACTGATTAAAGCTGGCGATCGCCGTCTCAAAATCTCTAGCGACATACGCTGCCCAACCTCTGCTGTATTGAAGATCAGGCGAATTGGGATAATAGACGATCGCACGCTCAAAGCAGGATATTGCGGCTTCGTGCTGCCCCAAGCTAATTAAGACGCTGCCTTTTTCGCTGAGAGCATCATAAAAATCGGGTTTGCGAGAAATTGCTTGGTCAAAGTAGCCGATCGCAGAGGCATAATCTCCGACCTGGCTAAAGTTTAATCCTTCTTGAAAAAGGCTTTCAGCAGTGGCGTGTTCGGTCTGCATCATAGAGCGTCGATCGGGTCTCCCGTCAGTAGAAATCTGGGTATGAGTGCTTTAAATAAAGTACCCGGATCGGTCTTGACGATTGATATCTATTCGATTTGGCAAACTTCTGGGAGTTTAATGCACAGGTGCCCCGCCCGTTGGCTTGACTTTCTTGAGAAAGAGAACTGCAATGCCACTCACCAGCAAAGCACACGCAATGAAATAAAAGCAGTCATTAAATGCCATCACCGATGCCTCGCGACGAACTGTGCTGGCAATCGCTGCGATCGCCTGGTTTTTAGCCGTTGCCAAGTCAGATCCCCGGCTGACAAAAAACTGCGTGTAGCGATTGATCGCTTCTTGAGTCGCAGGGCTGAAGACAGAGACGGCTTCTCCGAGACGGTTGGAATGAAATTGTTCTCGATTGGTGAGTAGTGTGGCGATCGTCGCGATGCCAAACGAGCCGCCCAAATTTCGCATCATGTTAAATAAACCAGATGCAGATCCGGCTTGAGAAGGCGGCAAGCCTGCTGTGGCGATCGAGGAAATCGGCACCATAATTAACGGTTGCCCCGCCGCCCGAACCAACTGCGACCAGCGTAATTGGTCGATTCCAGATAGGTTAGTCAACTCGGAGTTCATAAAGCAGCTAGCGGCAAATAGACTGATCCCAATGCCGATCAAGATTCGCACATCAATGCGCTGCATTAATTTGGGTACGAAGGGAATAATAAACAGTTGCGGAAAGCCAACCCACATCAAGACTTCACCGATCTGCATCGCGCTATAGTCCTGAATTTGACCCAAATAGAGGGGCAGAATATAGACTGATCCATAGAGTCCTAAACCCAACGACACGTTAATGACGCTGGCTAAACCAAAATTGCGTCCTTTGAGCAGTCGCAGATTGATAAACGGTTTTTTGCGCCTTAACTCAATCCAAAAAAAGATTGCTAGAAAAATAGATGACACGATAGCTAACTGGGCAATCAGATTTGAGCTAAACCAGTCTTTACGGCTGCCCTCTTCGAGCACGACTTGCAGAGAACCTAGCCCGATCGCCATCGCTGCAATTCCGCCCCAGTCTCCTTGTTTGAGCAGATTTAACTGCATCGGACGAGCATCGATCGCATACCAAACTGCCGCGACTAGCAAAGCGCCTGGAACGATGTTTAGATAGAAGACATAATGCCAGCTAAAGTTTTCGGTTAACCAACCGCCGAATGTCGGACCAATTGAAGGCGCAAACGTAGCTGTGATTGCAAATAGTGCCATTCCGATCGACTGTTTAGAGGGCGGCAATGTTGTCAACAATATCGTAAACGCCATTGGAATTAAGACACCCCCCGTAAATCCCTGCAATGCCCGAAACACAATCATCGATGGTAGATTCCAGGCTGATGCACAGCACACTGAGAAGAACACAAACAGGATTGCATTGACCAACAGATAGCGACGGGTTGAAAACACTTGAGAGAGCCAACCCGTTAACGGAATGACCACAATTTCAGCAACCAGGTAAGAAGTCGAGATCCACGAGCCTTCTTCGAGTGTTGCACCTAGAGCTGCCTGAATGTCGCGCAGAGAGGAATTGGTGATTTGAATATCCAACACTGCCATAAACGCACCCAGAACCGTACCAAGTACCCCAATCCAGGTTTTAAGAGAGACACGATCGGAGCTAGGTTGAGACATTGCAGAAGAACTGGTCACAAAAACCTCCTGTTAGTGATGCTCGGTTAATAAGCCCATGCGATCGTAGATGGGCAAAACAATCTCGCGCAGTGATGGAAACTGGCGAGAGAAGTAGATCGAAGCCGCAATGCAAATCACTCCACTAATCACGAGCGTATAAGGGGCACCAATACGACTCGCGAGACTTCCAGCAAACAAATTGCCAAACGTCGCCATGCTGATAAACGCGATCGTAAATAAACTCAAGACTCGTCCTCGCTTATCTTCTTCGACGATTGTTTGCAAAATCGTGTTGCTCGAAGTCGATTGCAAAATCAAGCTGCCTCCCAGCACAAACATGGCAATCAGAGACAGCCAGAGAACTTTAGAAAGCGCAAAGACAATCAGGGCGGCTCCAAAGACACTAGGAGCGATCGCGATAATTCTGCCTAGCCCCACGATCGTGCTGCGCGAACTTAGATAAACGGCACTGATCAATGCCCCTAACCCAGAGGATGCCATTAAAAAGCCCAGCGTTTGAGGTCCGCCGTGGAGAATATTAGTCGCAAAAATGGGCGCTAAGACGGTGTAGGGCATTCCCACCAGACTTACCAACCCAATCAGCAGCAGAATCGATCGAATCGGTGGAAACCCAAACGCATAGTCAAAACCCTCTTTGAGTCGATGCAAAATCGTGTCTGACGAGGCGATCGGGTCAATCTTTCGAGGACGGATTCGCATTGCCAGCAGTCCCGCAATCACCGCAATATAACTCACTCCATCGATCAAAAAGCACGTTGAAGCGCCGACTGATGCAATTACTAATCCCGCGATCGCAGGTCCAATCAACCGCGCCCCGCTAAACACTGAGGAATTGAGCGCGATCGCGTTACTTAAATTCTCTCGTCGCTCAACTAATTCGACCACAAACGTTTGACGGGTCGGCATATCGATCGCATTGACGCAGCCTTGAAAGATGCTCAACACAATGATGTGCCAAATGTGAATCGTACCGCTAAACGCCAATGCTGCCAATATCAGAGACTGGATCATTGACAGAATCTGAGTGACAATCAAAATTCGATGGCGATTTAAGCGATCGACTAACACCCCCGCAAATGGACTCAGCAAAAAATTGGGCAACTGTTGGGCGAATCCCACTACGCCCAGCAGCAGCGCCGAATTTGTCAGGCTATAAACTAGCCAAATCACCGCTGTCTGCGTCATCCAAGTCCCGATTAGGGAGATGCCCTGTCCAGCAAAAAACAGACGATAATTTCGAGACGAAAAAGCGCGAAAAACGGGGCTGATCTTCTCCCTGATGTGCATAACGATCGTGGCTTAGTGATGAATTAAGAGATGCCCTATTATTCAAGACTTTCTCAGAGATAAATACCCCCTGAAGAATGAGACCTTAAACGAGAAAGGATGAATTAGCCCTCACCATTAAGTAGACAGACTTAATTAAACACAAAATGCCGGAGATGCCCTCTCCCGCAGGAGAGGGGGTCAGAATCTAGTTCCTCTTCTCCTTGGGGAGAAGGGGTTAGGGGATGAGGGTCTTCAGTTTAATTGTGCCTACCCTACTTACTGCACCGCAACGGTGACTTCTGCCGACATCCCAGGCGTGATCAACGACTCATAGCCTCGAATGCTATCGGCATCTAACGTCACTCTCACCGGAACTCGCTGAACGACCTTTGTAAAGTTGCCCGTCGCATTATCAGGAGGCAGCAGCGCAAACGAGGCACCCGACGCAGGAGAGAGGCTCTCAATGCGACCTCTAAACGTCTGACTCGGAAACGCGTCAAGCTTTACCTCAGCCACTTGCCCCGGACGCATCTTCTCTAACTGCGTCTCTTTAAAGTTAGCAGTCACCCAATATTGGTCATCGACGATCGCCATCAACGGGTTACCAGGCTGAACCGATTGACCCACTTGAACGGTTTTGCGACCGACGCGACCTGCCACCGGAGCCGTAATATTCGTGTAAGAAAGCTGAAGGGCTGCATTTTTGAGAGCAACCTGCGCCTGGTTAATCGCTGACTGTGCGGTCTGATAGTCACTGCGGCTGACATCGGTTTGAACGCTTTTGGCTTGTGCCTCTTGCACATTGCCTTGAGAAGAATTCAACCCAGCTTGAGCAGTCGCAATCCCTTGTTGCGCTTGTGCCAATTTTGCCTGAGCTTGAGCAACGCCCTGATCAGCCCCAGCCTTTTGAGCGCGCGCTACCGCAGATGCCTGTTGAGCGGTATCGAGATCACGACGGGCGATCGCACCCTCCTTAAAGAGTTGCTGAAAACGAGCCAAGTCACTCTGAGCTTTTCTCAAGTTGGCATCGGCTTGAGCCACTTGCGCCTGAGCTTGAGGAATGCCTGACTGGGCTTCGGAGACTTGAGCTTGGGCACTGGCGATCGCGGCGACTGCCCCCCCGACTCCACCTTGAGCTTGAGTGCTGGCAGCCTGAGCGTTTTTAGAAGCGAGATCAATATTCACCTGAGCCGTGTTTGCCTTACGACGAGCCGATTCTAAGTCGGCTTGGGCTTGTTGAAGTTTGATCTGATAATCGCGAGGGTCAAGCTTTAAGAGAGGCTGTCCTACTGTGACTGTCTGGTTGTCATCGACTAAGACCTGATTAACCGTGCCCGAAATGCGCGAACTGATTTGGTGGATGTTGCCCGTCACCGTCGCGTTGTCGGTAGACTGGTGCGTCGAGGCAAACTGCCAGTAGTGATAGCCAAATGTGCCAGCGACGATCGCGCCCCCGATGCCAACACCTGCCAAAATTGCTTTAATCGGTTTTTTACGAGGAGTCTCAGCAGGAGGCTGTGTGTCAGGGGTGACGGGACGATCGGTGACGATCGGAGTCTCTTGAGCAGGCGTTTTGTCTAAAACAACTGTCGGTAAGTTTGAAAGATCGCGATCGTCTTGAACAACTGCCTTGTGACCATTGGTAGATCCAGTGCGAATGCCTTTCATGAAAATGACGTTCCTTGGTGTAGATGAGGATTGAAAGATTGGGATCTTAAAGAATTGAACCGTTAAAAAATTATTTAGTGCTCTAAATATTTCACTTCAATCAGAATATCATATTTTTATTTAGGGTGCGTAGTACTTTAGGAGGAAAGCCGATCTAACCCAGTAGTGTGTTCCATATAGATTCCAATCTTCTTCAAGATTCACCCGGCTAGACTATCCACCCAACTCTCTTTATCCATCTCGACAAAGAGGCACAATCCCAGCAATTTCAAGATAATTAGAAAATCCTCCTTTAGATCTAGCAACCAGAACACTGTAGATGGATTTAAATGAGCTGGCTCAACAAATCAGTGCAGACTTAACTAAAACAGTTGCAGCACACGATCGCCCCCTTGCCTCAGACAGAAACTCAGGCAACGCAGATCAGTCAGAAGTTTGAAGATTTGTTTGCTTGGATCAGAATTTGCGAGGGTGATTCAGTCTGAAGACCGCGATCGAGTCATACCTGAGTGGTTTGCTTTAGCCAAAGCTGGGCAGCAACACGCCGATGAGCTTCGAGTCGTCAATTGCGACGGGGCAGTCTGGGTGCAGGACGGCTCCAATTTGGGTGAGTTGTTGGGACACACAGGCACTGTTGAAGACATCACGAAACAAAAGCAAGCCGAAGCGCAAATCACAGCTTTGAGAGGAAAGGAAGTTCTGCCAAAAGAAGTCCATCACCGAGTTAAAAACAACTTGCAGATCATTAATGGGCAAGTTAATGGTGGAATCAAACGGTTAGAAACTGCTGCACAATAATCTGCGAACATGGCAAAAATATTAGTCGTTGAAGATGAAAGTGTGGTTGCGTGGCATGTTCAAGAGACATTGCAAAAACTAGGGCACGAAGTGACTAAAATTGCGGCAACAGGCAAAGAAGCGATTTTGATCACGGCTCAAACCAAACCGCATCTAGTGTTGATGGATATTGGCTTGCAGGGTGATGTCGATGGAGTTGCAGCCGCAAAGACGATTTACTTTGAATTAGACGTGCCTGTGGTTTATTTGACCGCTCATGCAGACGAACAAACCCTGCAACGAGCAACCGAAACGTCTCCATTTGGGTATCTCGTCAAGCCGTTTCAAGAGGCAGAACTGCACGCAACGATTAAGATCGCTCTTCAGCGACATCAGTTAGAAAAAGCGTTGAAAGAAACTCAGCAGTGGTATGCGACTACATTGATTAGCATTGGCGATGCCACGATCGCGACTGACATTGATGGGTGTGTCACCTTCATGAATCCGACGGCAGAGATTCTCACGGGCTGGAATCAAGAACAGGCACTTGGAGCCTTCATCACGCAAATTTTAGACCTTGTGGATGGAGAAACGAGAGACCTGATCGAGAATCCTCTACTCGCTGCGATGCGCCGAGGTGACACGATGACGCTGCCCCAAGGCGCTCTGCTGCGCGCCAGAGATGGAACTGAACGGGTGATCGGAGACAGTGCCTCCCCGATTCGTAACCGCGATGGACAGATCATTGGCGGGGTAATGGTGTTTCAAGACCTGAGCGATCGTCGCCGCGTTGAAGTCAGTCTCCAGCAGCAAAACCAGTGGCTAGAGCATCGTTACGACCAATTGATGCTTCAGCTACACCAGCGCAATGAACAGCTTCAGCAAGCGATTTCCTGCACTCAACTGCTGCAATGCGTCTTAGAACAGACTCGCGAGACCCCCGATCGACTCCAAATTCTGCAACTCACTTTAAAAGAGTTGGGGCAGACGTTAGAGGCAGATTATTGTTGGGCGACGCTGCACGATGAAGCCTACGAGATCGCGACGATCGTCTGCAATCACAGTCAAGGAGTCGAAACCCCGACTTCTCTGGTGGGCAACCAGATCGAGCTACAGGATTTTTCTCGGTTTTATCTGCGGTTATTTCAGCGTGACTGTTGGGTTGACCCCAGTTTAGATTTGCTGCCGCCCATCTATCAATCCTTGCTAGATTCGACGACTCAGATGTTGATTTGTCCGATCGCAGACGAGCGGCGCGTGATTGGCGAAGTGGGGATTTTGATTCAGGGCAAGCCTGTTTGGTCACGACTTCAGGCAGGATTGGTGGCTCAAGTGGTTAGCCAAGCGACGATCGTGCTGCGACAGGCACCACTCGATCAGATCACTCACACTCAGGTCGGAGATCTGTAGCTTCTCAACAGGTTGATCTGTCTTTTTGATAGGATGCAAAGCCTTCCCAGACTCCCAGCTTTTTTGAGAAGCCGGGAACCTGTTTAGAATCTCTAATACTCTGGCACCGAAGCATCGACTTCCTGGCTCCAGGCAGTGATGCCGCCCTTCACATTCGTTCCCTCGATTCCAGCGTCTTTGAGAATGGCTAGAGCTTTTGCCGATCGTCCGCCCAGTTTGCAGTGAGCGATCAGTTTGTGACCGTTCAGCAACTCTTTGACCTTGGCGACTCCGCTGCCGTTTTCGATATCGGGCAACGGCACCAACACAGAACCCGGAATCCGCGCGATCTCATACTCATTGGGGTTCCGCACATCTAGCAGCACATAATCGTCTGTGTTGCTGTCTAGCAGTTGCTTCAGTTCTTGCACCGTCATCTCTTTCATACCTGCACGCTCCTTTTCTTCGGCTGCTTTTGCTTGTGGAATGCCACAAAACTCTTCATAGTCAATCAACTTCTCAATCACAGGGCGCACCGGGTTGGGTCGCAGTTTTAACTCACGAAACTTCATTTCTAAAGCGTCATACAGCAACAGCCGTCCGCTTAAGGTGTTGCCCTGCCCCAAAATAATCTTGATCGCTTCGGTCGCTTGAATCGTGCCGATAATGCCGCACAGCACACCCAAAACGCCGCCTTCTGCACACGAGGGCACAAGTCCAGGGGGCGGCGGCTCTGGATAGAGATCGCGATAGTTGGGTCCTCCTTCATAGTTAAAGACGGTCGCCTGTCCTTCAAATCGAAAAATCGAGCCATAGACGTTGGGTTTGCCTAGCAAAACGCAAACATCGTTGACCAAATAGCGAGTCGGAAAGTTATCGGTGCCGTCAATCACGAGATCATAAGGTCGGGCAATCTCCAAGGCATTTTCAGCACTTAATCGCGTTTCATACAAATCAACCTGACAGGTCGGATTGATCTCTAGAATGCGATGTTTGGCAGATTCGATCTTCGGCTTATCGACCCAAGAGACTCCGTGAATAATTTGACGATGCAGGTTAGAGGTGTCTACCACGTCAAAATCGACGATGCCGATGCGCCCGATGCCTGCTGCGGCAAGGTAGAGCAACAGAGGTGAACCGAGTCCGCCTGTGCCGACGCAGAGCACACTGGCAGCTTTGAGGCGCTTTTGTCCGTCTAGCCCGACTTCTGGCAAGATAATATGCCGAGAATATCGTGCGTATTCGTCTTTTGATAACTGGATGTCATCCAGATTAGGGTTTAGCATGGCGATTGTGATTAAAACAGAGTTCGAGAGCGGACAGTTTAAACTCAAAATTTAAGCAGGGTAATGGGGAACCGTTCACCGTTGAATGAATCGCCCATTACCCTTGCTCATTCGCTCACCAGCGATCGGCGGCATCCAGATTTCTTCAGGCTGAAACTGATGGGTGTCATCTAAGCTCCAGCTTTGCCAGTCGATCGCGACTCCTTGCTCGACTGACATGATCACATAAGAATAGTGCTGCCAAGCCAGTTGACGATCGCACTCTGACGGCACCGCCGGATTGTCAGGATGCGAGTGATAAATGCCGACGATCGTTAGGTTGCGATCGCGACCTTCTCGCATGGCTGCCAGCATTGACTGGGGTGCAATCTCATAGCGACGAGTTTTGTCAAACGATTCGGCAGGTTCAGCACTCCAATTATTCTCAACGGGCTGCACCTCCACGACTGTATTGCTTGTGGAGTCAGCGATCCCCAACAGCAACCCACAGCACTCTTCGGGGTAGGTGCTTTCTGCGTGAGCGACGATCGCTTGAATCTGAAAAGGGTCGAGTTTGAGAACCACAACAAATGCTGGAGGGTGAGCCAGTAGTCTATTCTATGACACGATCGCGATATATAACCGTTACAAAGTTGTGAAGAGAGTCGCGATCGGGCGTTTGAGTCATCATAGAGAGGTCGCAATTTTCTAAGAATGATGACCATTACTTTGAAACTCAAACCAGAAATTGAACAGCAATTGCTTGAGCAAGCAGCCGCCAAAGGGTTAGCGATCGAACCATTTCTCGAACAGTGGATTGAGACTCAACTGGTTCAATCTCAGCCATCTAGCAAAATAACCTCTGATGACGAGCACGACTCAACCCAAGACGCGTTTATAAACAGCCCTTCTTTTGTAGATAAACCGCTTCTCGCTGAAGAAGAGACAAGCCGCGAAATCCTTTACACCAAAGAAGACGAGCAGCTATAACTCGCTTTCTAACATTCATCTCCAACCGCTAAGATCGCAATAGGACTAGTGTTTGAGTCGAAACCATGAGGCGAGTGAACACGATCGTAGCCGGAATGCTTTTAGGCATTGGATTGCCGATCAGTCTTGTGTGTGTTTTGGATTTGATTCAAGGTAATTTGAACGATTCGGTGCAATCAGACATGATTACAGCGCTAATCTTTTTGGGACTTTTGCCGCTTGCGATCGGAAGTTGGTTGGCGTTTAACAATACTCGTCAAAGCAAAAAATCAGAACGCGATCGTCTCCAGAGAGTATTCTTCAACCTGTTGCGCGACGGAGACGGAAATATTAACGTCTTACGCTTCTCAATGGAGGCAAATATTAGCGGGGCGGAAGCAAAAATCTATTTAGATGAGCGAGCCAAAGAGTTTAACGCAGCGTTTAACGTCAGTGAAGAAGGCAGAGTCTTCTATTACTTCGATGGAGAATTCAAAACGCCGATTTTGAACTCGATCGCGGGTGAAGAAACCTATGATGTCGTTTTAGAGTACGTTCCGCCTCGGACTCGACAAGACGTAATGCGCGTCATTCAGCAGCTTACCGGGTTGGATGAGAAACCTGTTAAACGGGTCATTAAAGGGAGTCGAGCCAGCCCGATTATGATTGCTGAAAACGTAACGCGATCGACGGCTGATCAGTTTCGTCGCCAATTAGAAGCCGTTGGCGCAAGCGTACTAATTGTTTTGAGATAGGATTGCAGAATTTTATGGTAAGAGTTTTCTTAACGATCGCCGCTCTACTCGGTGGGTCAGCCGTTGGGTTTGGGGCATTTGGGGCACACGCCTTAAAAGAGCGATTGAGTGAGCGATCGTTAGAGATCTTTGAAACCGCCGCCCGCTATCAGATGTATCACGCGTTGGCGTTGCTCTTAGTGGGCGTGCTGATGAGTCGATCACAAGTAGAAGAGACGTTTCTAACGGCTTCGGGTTGGGCGTTTATCGTCGGCGTTGTGCTGTTTTGCGGCAGTTTATACGCCCTGAGTTTTTCGGGCATCAACTGGCTGGGAGCCGTTGCACCTTTGGGCGGATTAGCGCTGATGGTGGGCTGGGCTGCGATCGCGGTTGCCGCCTGGAGTTATAAATAATTGTTGTGATGCCAATTTTATTTTTGAAGGTGAGAGATTGTGCGGCGCGATCGACGGGAGACGTTCCACCGGAACGTCTCTACGGTATTGGGTGAATCTGTGATGGGTCGCTATTAGAACCTGCAATGCCCCCTAAATTTAGATTCGTGTGGCAAGATCGGGAAACAAATCTTCATTGACTCAAATGTGCCGTCTTTTAGGCTATCTCGGTTCGCCCATTCAGCTCGATCGGCTTCTCTATAAGCCTGAGCATTCTCTCATCGAGCAAAGCTATCAGCCCCGCGAAATGACCGCAGGGTTAGTCAACGCAGACGGTTTTGGGGTCGGCTGGTATCATCCGCACCGTCAAACCGAACCCTTTATCTATAAAAACACGCTGCCGATTTGGAACGATGTCAATTTGCCCAATCTCAGCCGATATGTTGAGTCGGGCTGTGTGCTGGCAACGGTTCGCAGCGCCACGGCGGGGCTGTCGGTCGATTTGAGTAACTGTCAGCCGTTCCAGGATTCTCAGCTTCTAGGAATGCACAATGGCTTTGTCGAGGGCTTTCGGCAAACGCTCTATCGACCGATCTGCGATCGTCTCAGCGACACTGCTTATCAACTCATTCAAGGCTCGACCGACTCAGAGCATATTTTTGCATTGCTGATTGAGGAGTTGCTGTCTGATCCTAATCTGAGCCTGACAGAAGCGTTACGGCAAACTCTTAACATTCTGACAGAGCTGGGAGAGAAATATGAAACTCCGTTTTCTGCCAATTTGATCATCACCGATGGTCAACAGATAGTTGCCTCGCGGTTTGCCAGTCACACGCCTATTCCGACTCTTTATTGGCTGCGAGATGATCAGTCCGCTTTGCCTGGATCTGTTGTGATTGCCTCTGAGCCTTTGTTTCCAGGCGACTGGAATTTGATGCCCGATCGTAGTCTTCTCACCGTTCATAATGACCTCAATCTTCAAGTCGAGCCGTTCTAAAGACCTCACCCGCACCCAAATCGCTCAGTGGATGCACGACTGCCGCGCTTCAACGTTGGCACTTTTTGACGACATGAACTATGAAACGTTCTGCTGTCAACCACATTCTGATTTCAGTCCAGTAGGCTGGCATTTAGGACACACTGCCTACACCGAGGCGCTTTGGCTGCTTGAACGCAGTGCGGGAAATCGTCCTCTTTTCCCCGAATACCACCGATTGTTTGCTCAAGATGGGATGCCCAAAGGCGATCGGGTCAAACTTCCGCCACTTGCTGAGGTTTGTGACTATCTAGATGCTGTCAGAACAAACGTTTTGGACTATCTAAAAATCGCCCCGATCGAGCAACAAGAACGCCTCTGGCGATGGCTTTTACAACACGAAAGTCAACACTGCGAAACTATTACATTAATATTGGAATTACAGAAAACCACCACGAAACAGGAATCGGTTGGATTCCTCGATCGCACCTCCATTCTCAACATGGTTTGTATTCCTGCTGGATCGTTTGAGCAGGGAAATGAATCACTAGATGCGTTAGATAATGAACGTCCGGTGCATCAGGTTGATTTAGAAACTTATTGGATCGATCGCACACCCGTCACCTGCAAAGCGTATCGATCGTTTATTCAATCAAATGGCTATCAAAATTCGCAATGGTGGTCATCTGAAGGTTGGCAATGGTTACAAGCAAATCCTGTAGTGCAACCGCTTTATTGGAGAGAAGATCCCACTTACGCCAATCATCCGGTGTGTGGAGTCAACTACTACGAAGCAGAAGCGTATGCTCAATTTGTAGGAAAGCGACTCCCAACCGAATCGGAATGGGAAAAAGCCGCAAGTTGGAACCCGATCGCGCACGCTCGATCACTCTATTCGTGGGGCAATCAGTTTCCCGATGCGACTCGTTGCAATCACAATCACGAATGGGGCACGACTACACCTGTCGATCGCTACCCTTCTAATCCCGTTGGCTGCTACGATCTGTTAGGTAACGTCTGGGAATGGACATCCACCTGGTTTGATGGCTACTCAAAATTTGAGAGTTATCCTTATCCAGGCTATTCTCAAACGTATTTTGATGACCAACATCGAGTGCTTAAAGGGGGCAGTTGGGCAACGCGCCCGTGGGCAATACGATCTGCCTTTCGCAACTGGTATCACCCTCATATGCGGCAAATGCTGGCAGGTTTTCGCTGCGTCAGCGATGCCAAAGTCTGAAGATGCCCTCATCCCCCACCCCCTTCTCCCAGGCTTGGGAGAAGGGGAGCCAGATTTCAAAGTCCCTCTCCTAAGCTTGGGAGAGGGATTTAGGGTGAGGGCAGGGACTTTTGCAAGAGGTCTATTAAAGATTCTGCCTCGTGAGAGATTTACTTAACTCTCTCGATCGACCCTTAATTAGAGAAACGTGTGAGGAAGCGAGAAAACGAATATGTCAACATCTCAGTCCGCAGGGCAGAAGACTTCTGCGCGTCAGCCTAAACAGCCCATCTACTCGCCAGAAGCACGAGTGCAGATTGAGCATCTCATCAGCCAAACTGAACCCTCAGAAGAAGAATTGCATCCGGGCAGCGATGTGACTCGGGGGTTGAGCCAACAGCCCAAAACATTGCCGCCTCGCTACTTTTATGACGATCGTGGCTCTCAACTCTTTGAGAAAATCTGTGATCTCCCAGAATATTATCTGACCCGCACCGAAACAGAGATTCTGCAAACCTGTGCCAGCGAGATCGCCGACATCACAGGCACTTGCGAAATTGTGGAACTAGGAAGCGGCAGTTCGACGAAAACGAGACTCTTGCTCGATGCTTATCAGCAGGCGGGGCACGCTCTTTGCTATCGCCCGATCGACATCAGCGCAGGCATTCTCGAAAGCAGCGCTCACAGTTTGCTGCTTGACTATCCGACTCTGCACATTCACGGCTTAGTCGGCACCTACGAACTCGCTTTGCAGCGGTTGGCAACCAGCCATCTGCCTACTCGCATGATCTGCTTTATCGGCAGCACATTAGGCAATCTCAATCCCCAAGAGTGTGACGAGTTTCTTGACCAGATCAAAAACGCGCTGCAACCAGGCGAATATTTCTTATTAGGCATCGATTTGCAGAAGTCTAAAGCCCAACTAGAAGCCGCTTACAACGACAGCCAAGGCATCACTGCTGAGTTTAATCTAAATATGTTGCGGCATCTTAACCAACGATTCGAGGGCACATTTGATCTAACTCGATTTGAGCATTTTGCGTTCTATAACGAGTCTGATCACCAGATCGAGATGCACCTACAGAGTTTAGACGCTCAAACCGTTCAACTTAAAGCATTAGGGTTAACCGTCGAGCTTAGTCAAGGAGAGTCGATTTTGAGTGAAATCTCTCGTAAATTTAGCCTGACCACCCTTCAACAAGATCTTGAGAAAAAAGGACTAAAATCCCGTCAAGTCTGGACAGATGCCAATCAGTGGTTTGGATTAATCCTGTGTCAGTTGCCACTGATCTAAACCGAAAGACAGCTAAACCTCTGCGTGGAATCTGAATCATCTGCCTGCCTAAACCAACTATTTGGGATCAGTTTTGTGAATTCTAGATAAACTTGAGTGGATGTGGGCGTTTGTGTCATTGAATAGAACCAGGCATTTTATTGTCATTGTTCAAGGCAACTGATGTCATCATAGTAAAAGTTTTCCTGGATTGAGTCACCGATCGCTGAACAGACGTTCAGACCCAAGGTTTATCCGTTAAAATTCAATCCAGGTGTGAAGGTGTGAGGAGATGAGCGATACAACTTCGTTTTTAGGAGGAGCTGCGTTAGCAGGGCTAGCCGCCATTATCCTGTTGAAGGGTGGTGTCAGTGCGAACACGCCTATTTTTGCGCCGTCTCAGCCTCTCCCGATTCAGCCTTATCCCACTGCCACTATGCCGACGATCGGGATGCCTCCAACCGCCGCGCCCACAACCTATGATTTAGAGAAACAGAGGCTTGAGACCGATCAACTCAAGGCACAGTTTGAACAGCAGCGCGTTCAAACTGAGCAACTCAAGGCACAGATTCAAAGTCAGCAAACCCTGATAGAAACCTTGACGACTCAGACTAAAAATACGGGCGTGATGCCCATCCCGGCGAGAACTCCTCAAGGGCAACCCCAATCTTTAGATCCATCTAACAATCCTGTGATGACGGGCATTCTCTGGGCATTGGGCGGAATGCTGCTTGCCTTTGGGGGTGGCATTGCTCTCGTCGGAATCTTTGTTTTATTTGCTCGTCAGCAGCGACCGTCTCGCACGATCGAGGTGATTCACGACGACTATCCCAACTATTTGCCTGCTCGACGTAAATCGCAAGTGTTGCCCCAACGTCGCACCATCAAGCGCGTCGATGCAGACGACTGGGAATAGAAATTTTCGACATGGATAAGCAATTGCCCAAAAGCTGGCACATTGATCAACGACAGTTAACCCCTTATTTATTCTTGCTGCCTGCCCTGCTGATTTTGGGGCTGACGGTTTTTTATCCGGCGATCCAAGCGTTTTATCTCAGCTTTACGCGCTATGACTTAATTGATTCACCGCAGTGGATTGGGGTTGCCAACTTTCGCCGCCTGTGGGCTGATCCGATTTTCTGGCAGACGTTGCGAAATACGATTCTTTATTTGGTCTGCGTCGTTCCAATTCTAGTGATCGCTCCTCTAGGATTGGCGATTTTAGTCAATCAAAAACTGCGAGGAATTCGCTGGTTTCGGGTGGCGTACTATACGCCTGTGATTATCTCGATGGTTGTTGCGGGCATCGCCTGGAAATGGCTCTACGCCGATAATGGGTTACTCAATCAGTTTCTCAAGTTTTCTGGGCTGTCCACTGAGGGAATTCCGTGGTTGACAAGTCCTGATTGGTCGATCTTTAGCGTCATGGTCGTCACCATTTGGAAAGGATTAGGCTACTACATGGTGATTTATCTAGCGGGATTGCAGTCTATTCCAGAAGATCTCTATGAAGCGGCAGCGATCGACGGCTCTGACGGGTTCCGCAAACATTGGGACATCACTATTCCGCTGATGCATCCTTATCTCTTTTTGGTTGCTGTGATCTCTGCGATCTCTGCCACTAAAGTCTTTGAAGAGATTTACATCATGACGCAGGGCGGTCCGCTCAACAGTTCTAAGACGATCGTTTATTATGTCTATGAGCAGGCTTTCCAGAGTTTAGAAATTAGCTATGCGTGTACGATCGGGCTTGTGATGTTTATGATAATTCTCGCTCTCTCGGTGCTGCGATTAGGCGTACAGCGATGGGAGCAGAGAGCTTGAAATCGCAGAATCCCGACTTTTTGAAGCAGTCAGGATTCTGTCTGAGACTTATTTAGCCGTCATGACATCCAGTGCCCAATTTTGGATCAACTCATTGATCTGATCAGGAACTTCATCGTGAGGACAATGCCCCGCATCGAGATAATATTCTGTCAGTTGCGGATGATAACTGCGGAATTTTGCGCCTCGCTCTCGTGCATCAATCCAGGGATCGCCTTCACCCCAGAGCATTAAAAGCGGCTTCGTCAGTTGATTGAGCAGTACATCTACCTTTTCGCCTTGGGGTGTGCGAAAGACTGACGCAAACACTTTCTCAGCCCCGACATCACAAGACGGACGATAAATCTCGTCTACAAGCTGGTCTGTGATCGCACTTTGATCGAGATAAACCTTCTCTAACGTCTTGCGAATCACCGATTTTTGCTTAATGTATTGAAACAGCAAAAAGCTCGCCCAATCTTGCCGAAATAGTCCACTTACGATCTCTCCCATCACTTTGCGAATGGGGTCTGGCTTGGTCGTGCCCTGAAGATCGGTAAACGGACCTGCGCTGTTGATCAAAATCAGTCCCGCTGCCGATTCTGGACGCTGAGACGCAACGCACAGTGCAACATATCCTCCTAAAGAATTTCCGGCTATAACGGCGGGTCGCCCGATCACCTCGGTGATGAATTCGTTAATCTGGTCGCGCCAGAGATCGCCGCTATAGCTCCAGTCAGGTTTGCCCGATCGCCCGAACCCCAAAAGGTCGATCGCCCAAACCTCAAACTCTTGGCTCAAGCTGATAATATTTTTTCGCCAGTGATCAGTCGATGCCCCAAACCCGTGAATTAAGAGCAGGGGTGGACGCTGCGGATGCCGTCCCGCTTTGACGTAGTAGATGGACTGTTGCCGCCAACTCCAATATTGACCTGGCACAGAAGTCACTGTGGGCGCTACCTGCATGATGTAAAGATAAAAGTCACTTTTATTATTGTAGAGCTTGCAGAGGATGGACTGTAGATGGGCAAGGAGCAATCCGTAGAAATCCGGCGTTGCTGAATGCAGATATGAAATGCCCCCCTCACGAAGTGGGGCAAGCCCTCGCTAACCCTTCTCCCTGGGAACAGAATTCCTGTCCCCTCTCCTTTTGGGAGAGGGCTAGGGAGAGGGTAGAACCTGTGCTTCATGGATCGATTCAGCAACGTCGAAAATCCTACCTCGATCGCTCCTTGCCAATCTCACGAGTTAAGCCGCGTTCTCTAGAACCCGTTCACGCTGCGGAGTCAAAGATGCCTCCATCTCAACGGGTGCGCCTTCTTCAACCATCGATGCCATCTGACCGCCCTTTTGGACGAAATTTGTCACCATCGCAAGCATCGCATTGACCTTGCGAGTGCGCCATTCGTCGATCGCTTGCTCAGTTGCTGCGAGTCCTAGATGTCTCTCCATCGCGTCGTGCAGATAAGCGGCGTGACCCGTCTCATCTTGAGCAATGCTAGCCATACCTTTCTTGAGATTGGCGCTATGAGATTCATCCTCTGGCAGCGTATTCGCCATGCGAAGAAAATCCTTACTAGCATCTAATTCGAGAATATAGGTGCTGGCGAAAAAGACAGACCACTCCATATTTTCGGGCTTGAGTTGCTCTTGAGAATAGCCTTGAAAATAGGAACTAAAAAACGGACTCTGCTTGCGCTCATCGAGTCTGCCATCGACCATTTTTTGAGGCAGCTTTTTGAAATCAATGACTTGCTTGTTCAGTTGCTTCAACGCATGACCAAAGATTTGACCGTGCCGCTTCTCATCAGAGGCGTGTCGATCAAGCCGTTCAGCCAGCCAAACATTTCCTTCGGCTTGGGCACGATCGCGCAACGCTTCGAGAAATGGCACCGAGCCAGACTCAGCTAGTTGAAACGCAGCCAAAACATTAGGTCGGGTTTGCAAATCTCTCAAACTGCGGGCTGAGATAAACGCTGCCGCTCCAGACCCTGCCAAATGCATGATTTGAGTCAAAAAATTCATAAAGTTTCGTCAAGAATCAATTAAGTGCGATCGTAACGCGCTTTTTACGAGAAGGAAGGGCAAGAAAAAAGAGAATCCTGAATTCGTCCTTTATTATTTTTCCCTCACACGTCATGAAGATGATTCTATACACTGAAGTGAGGTGAAAAGCGAAATCGTTTTGGGGGTTCTGGTGCGCCTGTTTACGACCGTTGCAGCCGTGCGCTGCTATCTAGATCTCTGTAGAGGAAGCCGACCTCATTCAGATGATTCTGTCAGCCCAGGCTATTTAGAAGTCGGACTTGTGCCGACGATGGGTGCCCTACACGCGGGGCATCTCAGTTTGATTCGACGCGCCAGACAAGACAACAAGATTGTGGTCGTCACCATTTTCGTCAACCCTTTGCAGTTTGGACCCAACGAAGACTATCAGCGATATCCTCGACCCTTAGAGCGCGATCGAGCACTCTGCGAACAGGCAGGAGTCGATGCCCTATTTGCGCCATCGGTGAGCGAGCTAGGAGTCGATCGTCCGCACCCAATTCAGGTAATGCCTCCTGCGTCGATGATTTCTGGGCTGTGTGGTGCCTTTAGACCTGGACACTTTGATGGAGTTGCGACGATCGTCACCAAACTCTTAAACTTGATTCAGCCCGATCGCGCTTATTTTGGACGTAAAGATGCTCAACAGTTAGCGATCATTCAGCGTTTAGTGACCGATTTGAATCTACCCGTCGAAGTTGTGCCCTGCGCGATCGTGCGAGAGCCAAGCGGTTTGGCGTTGAGTTCGCGCAATCAATACTTGAGTGTCGAGGAGCGTCAGCAAGCGACAGCTCTCCATCAAGGACTTTCTCAAGCCGAGAAAGCTTTTCGATCGGGAGAGCGCTTGAGTGCTAACTTGATTCAGGCAGTAAAGACAGAACTGGAGAAGGTGCCAGCCATGAAGACCGAATATGTTGAGTTAGTCCATCCGATCACCCTTGCGCCATTAGAAGTGATTGAAGACGCGGGGTTGCTGGCGGTGGCTGCCCGCATCAGTTCCACTCGGTTAATCGACAATGGATTGCTTCGCACTCGCAAGCCGATTTTGGCGATCGACGGTCCGGCTGGAGCCGGAAAATCGACCGTTGCCCGTCAAGTTGCCGAAAAATTGAACCTGTTTTATCTCGATACCGGGGCGATGTATCGAGCGTTGACGTGGCTGGTTTTAGAATCTGGAGTCGCCGTTGATGATGAGCCTGCGATCGCAGAATTGGTGAGCCAATGTCACATTGAGTTTCAAGACCACGAATCCAATCAAGGCTCAAAGCATATTTTCATCAACGATCGCGATGTCACTCAAGAGATCCGCGATGTGGACGTGACGGCAAATGTCTCAGCAATCTCTGCTCATGCGATCGTGCGAAAAGTCTTAGTCAAACAGCAACAGCGCTATGGCAGCAGGGGCGGCATCGTGATCGAAGGTCGTGATATTGGAACGTGCGTCTTTCCCGATGCTGAACTGAAGATCTTTTTAACGGCTTCGGTGCAAGAACGAGCGCGACGCAGACAGCAAGATCTCAAAAATCAGGGCAAAGCTGAAGTCAGTTTAGACGAGCTAGAACAATCGATTTTTGAGCGCGATCGCAAAGACAGCACTCGCGTTATCTCTCCGCTTAGAAAAGCCGATGATGCGATCGAGCTTCAAACCGATCATCTCAGCATTGATGATGTCGTGAGAGCGATCGTTCGGCTCTATCAAGAAAAGACCGATCGGGCTTCTCTTTGACGAAACTGTTAGCTGATTTGCTCCAGTAGCACTTTATTGATCACCGTTTGATAGCCAATCTCTCGTTTCTTTGCCTCTTCTTTCGCCCAGGCTAGAATTTTAGGGTGGAGTCGAATGGAAATCGGCTCGTACTTTTCCTCTTCCTCTTTGGTGGGGCGACCTCGTTTCTTCAGTTTGATCTCGAATTGGTCGGCGATTGCCGCTCTAAATTCTTGGCTTTCTTCTGATGTGACTCGCCTTGCTCTTTCAAATGGAACCTCAGATTCCTGACTCATATCGCTGGCACTCCCTTTTTGTAGCCTTTCTTGCACTAATGATCCTGATCTGTTTAGCTCGCATCGTGAAAACAACGACAACAATCGAGCCGTTCTCTACTTCTCCGATCGCCCATTCTCTCGCCTCTCCCTGAGAATGGTTAGCGTCTTCTGTAAACTGAAGATAAGGATCAGCGAAAACGGTTACAGCTTCCTCAAACGTGATGCCATGCGCTAGAACGTTTAACTCAGCTTTGGTGTCGTTCCACTCAAATCGTATTTAAAGTATATACCAAAATTATCGCCTGAGTTATTCTACACTGCTGTCTGAGTTGCAAAGGATGAGACCCTTAAGATATCTATAACCATGACCACCGATTCTCCTCGCTTCAAGCCCGTTTTATTTCCCAAACAGGCGCTCCTCGCAAAAAGTTTTCACTGGGTGAATGTGGTGAGTTTATTCATCATGTTGGGCAGTGGATTGCAAATCTACAATGCGAATCCGGTATTTGGTGGACGACAAGGAATTCATCTGCCGCCTATTTTTATCGGCGGTTGGCTGGCTGGAGGGCGAGACTGGCACTTTGGCAGCATGTGGATTTTCTCGCTCAACCTTTTGTGGTACGGAGTCTACATTCTGGCTAGCCGCCGCTGGAAGCATCGATTTGTCGGGCAACCTGATCTTAAAGCGCTGCAAGTGGGCAAGAACCCCAAACGCAAAGCCTACTCTTGGCATCGAATTGTTTACACCGCGATCGTTCCAGTGTTGCTTTTAGCAATCTTGAGCGGCATCGGGATGTATAAACCCGCCCAGTTTTATTGGATTGTCGATTTATTTGGCGATTGGCAAGCGCTGCGAATTGTTCACTTTATGACGGTGCCGATCGTGGTTGGGTTCACGATCGTCCATTCACTGCTCGCCCTCAAAGTCGGTGGCTCTCGTCTACTCGAATCCATGTTTTGGTAATGCCGTTCATGCAGTCTTTTAATCGTCGTCAATTTCTTCAAATGGCAGGGTTATCTAGCACGCTGCTGCTTAGTGGCTGCGGCTCAGACTTATTTGCGGGTGTGGTTGGACAGGTAACTGAACCGCTCAATCAACGTCTTGATGAACTCTTGCTCAATCCGCAAAAACCTGTGCCAGAGATGCCGATTAGCTCGATCGAGCCAGACAAACTGATTGTGAATACGTTCGACTTTACTCCAGTCATCGATCCCAAACTGTATCGGTTGACGATCGACGGCGAGGTCAACAATCCCATGCAGCTAGGCGTAAAAGAACTCTACAAACTGCCGCTCACGTCCGTGGTGATGCGTCATGTTTGCGTGGAGGGTTGGGCAGCGATCGTGCAGTGGGGCGGCGTGCGGTTGCGCGATTTAATTCAGCTCGCACAGCCTAAAGAAACGGTGCGCTATGTCTATTTTCAGTCGGCTGATGGCTATTACGAAAGTTGGGATCTGCGATCGTGTCTGCATCCCCAAACGCTAATGGCATATCAAAAAAATGGCGAACCACTGCCGATCGAGAATGGTGCCCCTTTACGATTAGCGGCTCCAATTAAACTCGGCTATAAGCACAGCAAATGGGTGACGCGAATTATGCTCACGAGCAATCTGCTGCCCCAAAGAGGCTATTGGGAAGATCGCGGCTATGAGTGGTTTGCGGGACTCTAGCCAGGATTAACGGTAAACTTTAAACATCGCTTACGACAGTGCTGCTGGATTGATCAATGATTTGCCCTCATCCCCAACCCTTCTCCCCAAGGAGAAGAGAGCCAGAGTTCATGTTCCCTCTCCTTTTGGGAGAGGGCTAGGGTGAGGGCGGAGTTTGCAATTCATACTACGATTCAGCAATATTGCCGACGACTTCTCATTCTTTTGTAGAAGATCTAATTATGGTTGCGCTCACGACTGGACTAGATTGGCAGACGATCGCCAAAGAATTTGAAGCTGTGGTCGGTAAAAATGGAGTCATTCGCAAGCGAGAAGAACTGCTCGTTTATGAATGTGATGGCTTAACCAGCTATCGAGAACGCCCCGAAATCGTTGTGTTGCCGCGGACGACTGAAGACGTTGCTGCCGTGGTGAAGATCTGCGATCGCCATCAAGTCCCCTTTATCGCCAGAGGCTCAGGAACCGGATTATCGGGCGGAGCGTTGCCAATCAAAAACTGCGTTCTGATCGTCACGGCACTGATGAAACGCATTATCAGCGTTGACTTAGACAACCATCGAGTCGTTGTGCAACCTGGCGTAATTAACAATTGGGTAACTCAAGCTGTGAGCGGTGCAGGGTTTTATTATGCACCTGACCCATCGAGTCAGATTATTTGCTCGATCGGAGGCAACGTTGCCGAAAATTCTGGCGGCGTTCACTGTCTGAAATATGGAGTCACCACCAATCACGTTTTGGGGTTAAAACTGGTGTTGCCCGATGGCTCGATCGCCGATGTTGGCGGCGAGATTCCTGAAATGCCGGGTTACGATCTCACGGGCGTTTTTGTTGGATCGGAGGGCACGTTAGGCATCGCGACGGAGATTACGCTAAAAATTCTCAAAACGCCTGAATCGATTCGCGTCTTGTTGGCGGATTTTACGAGCGTTGAAGCAGCCGGAGCGACCGTCTCAGATATCATCAGTTCGGGCATCATTCCGGGCGGCATGGAGATGATGGATAACTTCAGCATCAACGCGGTTGAAGATGTGGTCTGCACCAACTGTTATCCGCGCGATGCCGAAGCGATTTTGCTGATCGAAGTCGATGGGCTAGAAGTCGAAGCGGAGGCAAACAGCAAACGCATCGAAGCTATTTGTCACCAGAATGGGGCGCGAAACGTGACGATCGCTACCGAACCCGATGAGCGGCTAAGACTGTGGAAAGGACGCAAAGCTGCCTTTGCTGCGATGGGTAGAATCAGTCCTGATTACTATGTTCAGGATGGCGTGATTCCTCGCACAAAATTAGAAGAAGTGCTGCACGAAATCTCTGTGTTGGGCGAGAAGTTTGGCTATCACGTCGCCAATGTGTTTCACGCCGGAGACGGCAATTTACATCCTCTGATTCTTTACGATAATGCGGTTCCCGGTGCGCTTGAGAAAGTCGAAGAATTGGGCGGAGCTATTCTTAAACTGTGCGTAAAAGTCGGCGGCAGCATTTCGGGAGAACACGGCATTGGCGCAGATAAACGCTGCTATATGCCAGAGATGTTTTCACCCGCAGATCTAGAGACGATGCAATATGTGCGTCACGCATTCAACCCCAAAGGCATTGCTAACCCGACTAAGATTTTTCCGACTCCTCGAACCTGCGGCGAAGGAGCCAAAGCAGGAGTCGCGAAGGAATTTGCGGGAGTCGAACTATTTTAGATTTCTACTCGACTTCAAGCTGAAAACTTTCGTCAATCTTAATTTCTTGCAGCGATCGCCAGCCTGCTTGCCACTGCGATCGGTTGTTTAACAATTTTGCATTCATCCAAAATCGCACCGTGGGGTCACAGGCGGCGACCATTTCAGCAAACACCCACTGCCCTTCGTTTTTGCGATTGACGACTTGAAAATGTCTCCATCCCCAAGCGGTTTGCTGTGCCGTCCATTTAGAACCAACCAGATAGGGAAACTTTTGCTTTTTAGACATGATGCAGATATCTGGTTTTTAAGGGAACCTAAATCGATCGTGCCACAAATTACAAACAAACGTAGTATGGGTTATCGCGATCGACCCGTTGTGAAACACCCAAAATAAACCGTATTTAACCAGCGAAATTCGGCTGATAATTTATGAACCTTAAATCTTTTACGATGTCTGCGCTGCTGTTGACGATCGCCATTCCTGCCCAAGCCGAAAACCTTGATCACGTTCAGCAGTTGATTTCGACAAAACAATGTCAACGCTGTGACCTGAGCCGAGCCGGATTAGTGTTAGCGCAGTTAACCGGGGCAAATCTAGGTCAAGCAAATTTGGCAGGAGCCAATCTCAGTCGAGCCGTCTTAGCCGGAGCCGATTTGAGTGGCGCAAAACTAGCCGGAGCCAGCCTCAACGGCGCAGATTTGAGCGGCGCAAAATTAGTCGGCGCAGACTTGAGCGGCGCAGACTTGAGAGGAGCCTTCTTATCAGGAGCCGATCTCACCGATGCTCGACTAGACAACGCTGCTCTGCAAGGCGCGATCGGGCTATCTCCCACCGCAGGTAACCCCGAAGATTTTTATCGTTGGGCAGTCGAAGCCGGAAAACAGCACAACTATGAAAAAGCGATCGAGCAGTTCAATCAGGTTTTAATTCGCAAGCCTGATCATGCGCTGGCTTATTTTGGTCGAGCGGTTTCACGACTAGAATTAGGTGACAAAGAAGGAGCCATTCAAGACACCGAATTCGCATCTACTCTGTTTTCACAACAAGGGCAAAAAGAGAACGCTGACACGGCTCGATCGTTAGCGCAAACGATTAAGAATCCGCCCAAAGAACGCAAAGAAAAAGAGGGTGGCGGATTCGGACAAAGTATTATTAGCGTAGTGGGTGGGTTACTTCAACTGCTGCTGTTTAGGTAATGAAAAGATTAGCTATAGCAAAGACGTTGATGCTCTGTTGATCGAACTTTCTGATGAGCCAATTGCCTACGCTGAAGAGGAAGGACAAGTGATTTTGCATTATTCTCAAGATATCAAACTTGTTTTAGTTGAAGTTCTAGACTTCCGGCATTTGATATCAGACGAAGCAATTGCTGCATTGATGGCTTCTTGAGAAAACAACTTGATGCTTTGAAAGCAACCCCGATCGTCGCTGCCTACTTGATTGGAATAAATGGAAAAAGGGTTTTAATAAATCTTCTCAGCCGTAAAAGCCCGATCGTCTTTCTCACTTTGGGCGAGAGTTGAGGTTGAATGGGTTGACCTTTTTGAATGTCAGCTTGCAGTTCAGCATATTCAGCCGCCGTCAGGGGTTTGCCGTCGATCGGCGATCGAGCATCGGTAATAATCTCCGATCGCAACACTTCTTCGGGCGGGTCATCAGCCGGAGGAAGGGCGAGAACGGCTAACGGATGAAGAATGAGAGATGAAGTGAGGAAGAATCCTGCGGTTACTCTACGTCGCGTCATAGCGGTTCATTGCGATCGGTCTTCAAATTTTACTCTCAAATCCGGGTGGTAACGGTTCGTTGCACTGTTGATGAACGTCAATTAGACGATCGAACAACCACGGATAGCTGTCTCGATAACTAGGAATTCGTGCCAGTGGACTGAGCAACGCGGCGGCTGCAATATCTGCCACACTCAAGCGATCGCCGACTAAAAAAGGCTGATCTTGCCAACGCAGTCTCAACGCTTCTAAGCCAGTCTCCAAGCGCTTCTCGGCTAACTCGACACTGGCGGAATTAATACGATATTGCCGCTTTACGACTTGGATCACCATCTGACTCATCAGTGACGCATCCAGTGACTTGCCCTCTCTCGATCGAAACTGATAATAGACAAATCGAGACGCAATTCCAAGACTTTCATCGAGCCAATCTTCAAGCAGCCAAGCCTGCGATCGCTCACACGCATCAACCGGGACGAGTGGAGGATCGGGACAATAACCTTCGAGAAAGTGAAAGATTTGAGTCGAGTCTGCGATCGCCACGGGCTGTCCTTCAAGCTGCGGCATTAAAACCGGGAGCGTGGTCAATCCTCCGGTGAGCGGCTTGAGTTTGAGGGCGTGCAGTCCGGGGGTAAGGTTTTCGACCTGATAGGAAACTTGCTTATAGCCCAACGCTAATCGAGCTTTTCGACAATAATGAGAGGTGCTGAATTGCAGAAGCAGCATAGTGACCAACGCGTTATTTTCTCGAAATGTTATTTTAGACGAGTGCCATTGAGTTGAGGGTTTTTGACATGACTCTTTCAATTGATCAACTCGATATAGAAAATCTTTATCCCGACTCTGATGGTTTACCGATGGCAGAGAGCGACCCCGCACGCGATTATCTCCTCTACAGCGTTGAAGCTCTGAGCCTTTATTTTCAAGCCCGATCGGATGTCTATGTCTCTGGCAATCTCTTCATTTATTACAAACGTGGCGTGCCCGATGCAGTCGTTGCGCCTGATGTGTTTGTCATCTTTGGAGTCGAAAACAAAAAACGCAGAAGTTATAAAGTTTGGGAAGAAGATGGCAAACTTCCTGCCTTTGTTTTAGAAATTACTTCCAAGACGACTCAGGAAAACGACGAAGAAGATAAGCCCAAAAAATATCAAAGTCTGGGAGTTTTAGAATATTTTCAATACGATCCGACGGGGGATTATTTGCGACCTCATCTCAAAGGGGTGCGTCTGATTGAGAATCGGTATGTCCCGATCGCCAGTCACTTCTCAAATAATACGTTCTCGCTGCACAGTCAAACTCTCGGATTAGATTTGCGACTCATCGACGGAGAACTCCGATTTTATGAGCCTGAGACTGATAAACGGCTCCTGAGTCACGCTGAGTTAGACGCAGCCCGACAGCAAGCCGAAGAAGCCCGACAACAAGCAGAACAAGCTCAACAACAAGCCGTTCCGCGATTATTGAGATTAGGGCTAACCGAGGAACAGGTCGCAGAGGCGTTGAGTTTGTCTGTTGAGGAGGTCGATCGCTTCAAAAATTGAGTGCAGCAGTCAAAGTGTGGGTGATGTGTGGGGGCGATCGCTGCCAGCCACAGGAATCTGTAAATATGTAGAAAGATTCTGCCCATTCATCTAAATGAGTAGTATATTATGCAGAAAGATTACACCTATCTACCTAATTTAGAATAATATGCGGAAACTATTTGCCTATCCACCCGTTTTGGAGTGATATGCGGAAATTTTCTCTCTAAAAAGAAGTTAGGCTTATGAGAATTTGTGATGACTCCATATCTTTATGAAGGGCTTATTCTTCCAGAGCGAGCGCAACTCTCGCTCCAATTTCAAGTTCATTTCAAGCATCTTACGTCAAGTGTTAGTGCTATAGCACATGTTAGCGTCGTGCTGAATCAGGTTGCGGTGTGGCTCTACTCTGATGTGGAATGGGACATTTTCGATTTAAGAAATGTTGTCAAAACCATACTTCAAAATCAAGTTGCTGCTATAGGATATTTGAAAGGATATGCTTACGAGGTCGAAATACGACGTGTGCTTCATCCTGAACTAGGCATAGACTGTGTTTTTGGAATTGATATTCCATGTATTGCAGAACGCAATGAGTCTATTGATCTCGATGCAAGAATTGCATTGATCCGGGAGAAAACTACTGGTGTAGAGGGTGTTTTATTGAATCGATGTTTCAATGATCTCGTGATGGCTATGAAAAGTCCTGACGACACTGGGTTCTATTGTTACAGAGCGATTGAGTCATTGCGTCAACACTGCATTATAAAATTCAAGCTCAACCCAGAAAATAAATCGATGCAATGGGAGAAGCTCAGAGAAATTGCCCAGTGCGACGAAAGCACTACTAGATATATAAAAAAGTCAGCCGATCCTGTACGACACGGCGATGTCATGTCAATAACGTCAGAAGACAGGAAAACTCTTTTTTTAAAGACGTGGGATATAGTTGATAGCTATATCGAAAATGCCTGAAAACCACGCTGCACCAGAACCCCCCAAAATAGTCCTCTGAGTTGCAAAGGTAATCTGCGTCCAGTGAGCGTGACCGTTATCGCGTCAGACTCAAAAGCCAACGTTAAGGTTTAGATACGATCGCCCTGTTCCCGTTCACGATCGAAGTCTCTTTGATTTTTCCGTCTGGCAAACCTCGTGCATATTAGAGGAAAGTAGTTATGGAGCCATTTTGAATGTCAGTCCTATTTGACGGACAAGCAGACATGGCTGTTACCCTACTCTCAGCAATTAGCTCAACAGGTGTATGAAAATCAGAGCGATCGTTCATTCAGCAGAAGAAGGGGGTTATTGGGCAGAGGTTCCCGCACTTCCCGGTTGTGTGACTGAAGGGGACAAGATCGAGGGAGTAGTGGCTAACTTGCAAGATGCGATCGAGTCAACTGATCAAGTTGTCGAAATTGCGGTATGAAGTCTATTTCTGGCAAGTGACTGTGCAAGATTGTGGAGCAAAAAGGATGGGTTTTGCGAAGAGTTACGGGCAGTCATCACATCTACGAAAACTCTGAAGTAGAGCAAATTCCGTCAATTCCTATTCACCGTAATCAAGATCTGAAGATCGGCACCTTGAGAGCTTTGATGAAAATAGCCCAGCTATCTGAGGAAGATTTACTTTGAGTGTAAATTGTTGAGGTAATGAGTAGGTGTCAGCGGATGTCTGCGGCTCAGCTTGGTTATTAGTGCATCAGACTCAAAAGCCGACGTTAAGGATTAGATGCAATCGCCCTCATCTGTTGAAGAAGTCAGGCAATTTTTTGAAGCTCGATCGCTCAATAGTTGCATTCCAAACAATCTAGCGCTATAGTCTAATCATTCGAGAATGTCGAACTATCGAATGAGTAATTCTTTCATCCGTTGATTAACGCTGTAACACACGCTGAAAAAACATTTGTAGACTGCTAGTCTGAATGCGATCGTGACAGATTTATATCGCGACTACGACTTCTTGTATTCACTCATTCCCACAGTTTTTTTATGGATCTCTTCACTCCAATTCAAGTCGGATGCTACACCCTTCCTAATCGTATTGTCATGGCACCTTTAACGCGCCGTCGTGCTGGAGAAGGAAATGTCCCCACGCTTTTGAACGTGAATTATTATGTTCAGCGGGCATCGGCTGGGCTAATTATTAGCGAGGCAAGTCAGGTTTCTCAGCAGGGAATGGGCTATCCGGCGACTCCTGGCATTTACTCGTCTGAGCAGATTGCAGGGTGGCGACTGGTGACGGATGCGGTGCATCAACAGGGCGGACTTATTTTTCTGCAACTGTGGCACGTCGGCAGAAGTTCGCACTCTTCGTTTCAGCCCGATCGAGCTTTGCCCGTTGCCCCTAGCGCGATCTCCATTGAGGGCGAGTTGCTCACCTACGAGGGCATGAAGCCTTATGAGACTCCTCGTGCTTTAGAGTTGTCTGAGATTCCGGGCATTGTCGAGCAGTTTCGTCAGGGTGCTAAAAATGCGCTGGAGGCTGGCTTCGATGGGGTTGAGATTCATGGGGCAAATGGCTATTTGTTGGATCAGTTTTTGCGAGATGGGGCAAACAAACGGACGGATGAGTATGGCGGCTCGATCGAAAACCGTGCCCGTCTGCATCTAGAAGTCACTGAGGCGGTTGTTGAAGTTTGGGGCAGCGACCGGGTGGGCATTCGTCTCTCGCCCAGCAGCACGTTTAACAGTATGTCTGACTCAAATCCTGAAGCCACTTTTGGCTATTTGGTCGAGCAACTGAATCGCTTTAACCTGGCGTATTTGCACTTGTTAGAGCCAAGCGAATCGGATCTGAGACACGGAGGACATGCCGTTCCGACTGCTTATTTTCGTCCTATCTATCAGGGCAATCTGATGGCAAATTGGGACTATGATCAGGTAAAAGCCAACGCCGTGATCGCGAGTGGCAACGCTGATCTGATCTCGTTTGGCAAAGCGTTTATTGCCAATCCAGATTTGCCAGAGCGATTTAAGCTCAACGCGCCGTTAAATTCGCCCGATCCCGACACGTTTTATGGCGGCGGTGAACACGGTTACACGGATTATCCAACGCTGAAAGAATTGCAGCTTGCCTGAGCCAGCTAAACTTTATTCAACTTGAAAATCAGGAGAATCTTATCCATGATTGAGCTTTATTATTGGACAACGCCCAACGGTCACAAAGTCACGATGGCTTTAGAAGAGGTCGAACTGCCTTATACGATCGTGCCCATCAACATCGGAACGGGCGATCAGTTTAAGCCAGAGTTTCTCAAAATCTCGCCTAACAATCGCATTCCGGCGATCGTCGATCACGATCCTGTGGGCGGAGGCGATCCGATTTCGGTGTTTGAGTCGGGCGCAATCTTGCTCTACTTGGCAGAAAAAACGGGGAAGCTGATTCCGACTGATGTGCGGGGTCGAGTTGAAGCCTTGCAGTGGTTGTTTTGGCAGATGGGCGGGTTAGGTCCGATGGCAGGACAAAACCATCACTTCAGTCAATATGCACCTGAGAAAATCCCTTATGCGATCGACCGCTATGTCAACGAGACAGGACGGCTGTATGCAGTGCTAAACAAGCGATTAGCCGATCGCGAGTTTGTCGCAGGGGAGTATTCGATCGCGGACATCGCTGCTTATCCGTGGATTGTTCCTTACGATCTTCAAGGACAAAAATTAGACGATTTTCCCCATCTCAAGCGATGGTTTGAGGCGATTCAGTCTCGCCCTGCGACGATTCGCGCTTACGAAAAAGCCGAGGCATTTAAGAGTCAGCAAGTCGATATGGAGAAGTCTCGATCGCTGTTATTTAATCAATCGGCAACCACCATTCAAAAATAAACTTTAGGAGCGAATATTATTTGCCCCTACCAAAAAACCAAGGCTTTGCCTTCGGAGGCGTTTTTGCCAAGATTGACTATTCACGCTCGATCGGTAGCTCTAGCCAGTTACTCAACTCCTGCGCTAACCAAGCTATTTCCTCTCTAGTTCCAAAAAATTCAAAGGTTTCTGTACCTGCCCAAAGGCGTAAATGTTTTCCAAGATCTAGTAAGGTTAATTTCCAGAGATATCTTCGCTTGACCGAGAAAGGTCGGGCATAGTTAAGTCCAAACAGTTTACAACTGAAGAAAACCATTTGTTCGGCGATGACTACTTTAGCTATGGCAAAGCTCAAGAGAGTCCTGATAGCAGGTATCAGAAGAAGGTTAGCGAACACCAGAAACGGCAAGGGTAAGATAAGGAGCGAACTTAAGTAATAAATACAGACCGTCACGCAGACTGCTGAAGCGATCGAACGAACCCTTAAGATGTGTCCTACAGACTTATTTAACATGAGTCTTGGAGAGGGAAGCGTGATTTCCAACGCGCCTGCCTCCTCAACGATTGAAATTTTGCTGTAGGACGGCTTTATCTTGACAACAGATATCTCAGGAGCAATGGTACAGTCCTGCGATCGCTCCAACTTCAACAACGCCGCTTGAATCGAATCTGGGCGTTTGCTCACGCTCGGCTCAGTCAACCACTTTAACCAACGGGTGAAACCTGGACTAATGTTCGCAAGATGCTCGAACTGAAGCCGCAAATCGTCTTGAGGCAGATCGGCAGGATGTTGACCCGTAACCAAATAAATCAGCGTCGCCCCCAAACTATAGAGATCGGATGCCGAAGTCGTCCGTCCGCCAAACTGTTCGGGAGGCATATAGCCGTAAGTGCCGACGATCGTCATCGTGCCTCCGTCTCTCGCCGCCAGCGTTTGCACCGACCCAAAATCAACTAGATAAACCTGCCCCGCGCTGTTGCCCGATCGATTCGTCAACAGCACGTTACTCGGCTTGATGTCGCGATGAATTACCGGAGGCTGACGATCGTGCAAATAACCCAAAATTTCCAATAACTCTTTGGCAAGCTGCTTCACCTCTAACTCGCTAAACGTCCGTCCCGATTTGAGATGCTGCTCTAGCGATTGCGCCTCAATGTAAGTTTGAACAAGCGCGAACCCTTTGCGATCGTCCGAGTCGAATTCAAAAAAATCTAGATATTGAGGAATCGCAGGATGAGACAGCGATCGCAGCGTCGCGGCTTCCCGTTCAAAGAGTTTCAGGTCATCCCACTCAAAATCGTGGCTAAACGTCAGCAGTTTGACCACAACGAGTTCCTGCGTGTGAAGATCTCGCGCCAGCCAGGTTTGCCGCCCTGCCTTCTTGCCAAGTGACTGTTGAGGTTGATATCGGTCAGCCAGCAACTGCATCGGTTATGCCCTTTGAATCTGTCCTGACTCTAAAACTTGCAGCGCTTCTTTGGCAGATTGAATGCGGCGATCGAGACTCGTCTCAGTCAACCAACTCAACCAATCGCCAAACGCCGGACTGAGATCAACGACTTGCTGAAAGTCTAGTTTAGTTCCCTTATGGGGCAGTTGAGATGGCGATTTGCCTGTGATGATGGCGATCAGCGTCGCGCCTAAACTATAGAGATCAGAAACCGTCAACGCCCGTCCAGCAAACTGTTCGGGTGGCGTATAATCGTGCGCCTTCATCTGAGTGAAAGCTGAACGATCGGAACTCAGCAGCATCTTCACCGACCCAAAGTTAATCAAATGGGTGCGACGCTGTGCCAGCACAATGTTGCTGGGTTTAATATCGCGATGCACCGTCGTCGGCTGTCGTCCGTGCAGATAAATCAGAATGTAGAGCAGCGATTTGGCGATTTGCTTCGCCTCTTCCTCGGTGAACGTGCGTCCAATCTGCATACATTCCTCAAGCGACTTTCCGGGCACGTAGGTTTGCACCAATGCTAACGCCTTGCCCGTAGGAAGCTGATGCTCAAAATAGTCTAAATATTGTGGCACACAGGGATGAGAGAGGGCTTTCAGCGTTTCCGCCTCACGTTCAAACAGCTTCAAGTCGTCTGATCGCAGGGTTTCATCTGGGCACAAAAGCTTAATCACAACTTGCTCATGAGTGTCGAGACTACGCGCTAGCAGTGTCCAGCGCCCTGACTGTCGCCCCAACTCTCGCTCGATCTCATAGTGTCCTAATATCTGCCCTGCCATAGTCGATGTAAGGTTTACAGTAATTTTTAATTTCTTGCACGAGTCGATCGCCTTTGCATTGCTTTTGTTGAGTATAGGACGTTGCTGATGACCCTCACCCCCAACCCCTCTCCCACAGGAGAGGAGAGCTAGAAATCTTGTCCCCTCTCCTGTGGGAGAGGGCTAGGGTGAGGGCGAATTCATTGGTTTATGCCCAGATTCAGCAACACCGAGCACAGATTCAACCGTCAATCAGTCGTTAGTATTTAATGGAATGATACCTAAAACGGCTTGCCGCAAATTTCCCTGATGAGTCGCTAAGAGTCGCTCGCTCTCTGCCTTTTCTAATCCTGTCCAGTGCATCAAGAGCGCGAGTTTCGCCGATCGTCCGCTTTGCTCTAATAATGATCGGGCATCTTCACGGCTTAACTCAGTCAGGTCTTGCAGAATCCCGATCGCGCGATCGTGCAGTTTTTGATTTGTCACCGCAACATCAATCATGCGATTGCCGTAGACTTTGCCGAGCTTCACCATTACGCTCGTTGAGAGAATATTCAGCGCCAGTTTTGTGACCGTCCCGGCTTTAAGGCGAGTCGAGCCTGCCACCACTTCTGCACCGACCAGCAACCGAATGTTGACATCCACCTCAGCGCTCACCTGCTCGATCGGAACACAGGTTATAAAAATCGTGGCTGCGCCTCGCTGTCGTGCGGCTCGAAGTGCGCCGTGAACATAAGGAGTTGTGCCCCCAGCGGCAATGCCGACCACGACATCTAGTTGAGTGATGTGATGATGAGCGATCGCGGCGGCTCCATCGTCCGATCGGTCTTCTAACCCTTCAGAACTTCGCACCAAAGCACTTGCGCCCCCGGCGATGATGCCCTGCACCAGATCAGGCGGGGTGCAAAACGTGGGTGGACATTCTGCCGCATCAAGCACGCCTAACCGTCCGCTAGTTCCGGCACCGACGTAAAAGAGCCGTCCGCCTCGACGGAGAGCGGTTGCAGTCAGATCGATCGCGTCTGCCAGCGATGATTTTGCCTCAGCAATCGCAGCGATCGTTTTGGCATCTTCACGATTGAATAGCTCGACCAGCTCGATCGAGGACAATTGATCGAGATTCAAACTGTCGGGATTCACCTGCTCGGTTAGCAAATGACTCCGCATTTCGAGTGGTTGCATGATTATAGCAGTCCTTCTAGCTTGCGTCGCATCCGCTCAATTTCGGGGTCTGGAGCCTCAGCGTCTTCGACCTCAATGCTGCCTTCGGGCTTCCAGTCAGTGTTTTCGAGGTTCGCTTCGGGCGGAGAAAGCAAGATACGATCGAACTCGTCTTGAGGCACAAATCCTTGAGGAATCAGTTTGCACTCATAGCCTGCGCCACTGCAAAAGTCTTCGACTTCATCCTGGTCGAGCGCTTCAACGGCGGGTTCAGGAAAGTCTTGGGCTTCGAGCAGCAGAGCATAGCGAGTCGCATCGTCTTCTTCGGCAAACATTAACACCACGTTGCGATCGCCAATGCTAATCGTATGAATTCCCTCGTTTTCAGTTCGGGCATTAAATAAGAGAACAAAAACTCGCATGGTTAAGACAGGTTAGTGAATCGTTTCTACTCAGGTTACTGCAAGATCAGTCTCAATACACTTAGCTTGACGGTCTAGTAACCCCTTTTGCAGCGGGACTCAGCGACTTGCCCACAAAATAGGAGCCTCAAGACTGACCCTGCTTGCCAACCTCAAGACGTTCCCTTAATAACGCGGATTTATTAGACCTCCTGCACGAATACTTCGCCCTCACCCTAGCCCTCTCCCTAAGGAGAGGGAACCGGAACTCTAGCCCCCCCTCTCCTTAGGGAGAGGGGCTGGGGGTGAGGGCAAACCCACTTTGCAATGACCGATCTTATTCAATTCACGATCCTCAGATGAAGCGTCACCAGCCAAAATTAGACGAAAAGGCTCTCGAATCAGGGACATTTTTGACCTGTTGGGAAGCCAAATCTGCCTCTCCCGGTGCCGTCTCCTGAATCCGCGTCTCGGTGCAGAATGAGGCGGTGCTAAACCCTCCAAATCGTTTGACGGTTCCACTGCGAATTCGCACATCGGGGCTGGCAAACCAGAAGTGTTCTTTAGAACTCATCGTGTCATATTCGGTAATCAGCACCAGTCCGTCTTCGTCGTCCATTTCATAGCGACCGATGACGGGCACGATTTCGGCATATCCGACTTCTCGCAGCAGTCTGCCGTTGCGCGGATTGTCTTCGTCAGGCACCAAGACAAACACCGTCGAGCCTTCGTGGTTTTCTTCACTGGATCGATCCCACGCCATTGTGCCCATCCACTGCACTTGAGCGCCGCCGATCGCCAGGCTAGGATCAACGTTGTGCAGTTTGCAAATCTCAAGAATCTTCGGATCTTCAACAGTCAGCGCCTCGACTGAGATTTCTGATTCTCCGCCCTCCGATCGCTTGAATGCCAAATGATGGGTTGTGCGCTGAGACAGCCACTTGCCTGCACTCTGCTGAAAGAACTCCATGACGTTCATTTTAAGTCTGACTCCTAAAGGGCAATAAATCCGTCTCTTTCATAATAAAACCCCGGTTCCCTTTAGGGTGAAGCCGCCTCAAAAAGACGATCGAGGCTGAGAATTTTTGTAGGGTAGTGGATTGGAGACGATCGGCTCAAAGTCTCCAGAGACTATTCTCAAGGTGGAGTTGAAAGCTTAGATTTATTTTGACGGTTTTACTGACACCTGTTTGAACGGTTGCGATAATATCCCCAAAATTTGAGGTAACTGAGAAATTGAATATTCGCTCAAGTCCACTTCGAGGTCTCGACCACCCCGCAGTCTCAAAAACCGCCAATTACTTCCCGTGGTAACGACACCCCAAATCACGCGATCGGGGCAACCTTGGCGATCGTTAAAGATCCAAGCAGCAACCATTTCCGCAGCGCACTGACCCAAGCCAGAGCGAATGTCATTGTCTTTTGCTTCTACGATCGCCACGACGGGCGCATCGATAACAACCTGATTTGCGCTGGCGGTCAACAAGAAATCACACACTCCGGTCAGGCTCTTCGATTCGTCTACGTTGAATGTGTTTCCCGAAAAGTATCCAACCTGGAACAATGCCCGGATTTCAAGCAGAATGGGCGTGATGATTAGCTCAGACCGCGCTTTTTCGGTGCTAATGGTTGTAGCCAAATCCACTGTATTCGATAGCCAATCCACCAACCATTTAGACGGTTCAACTGACTCGATCGAGGCGAACAGATGGTAATCATTTTTGATCGTAAGATCAAATGCGGCGATCGCCTGCTCTAATGTTTTGAAGTCGCTGTAACTCATGGTAGAAATTCAACAAGTTGACTCAAAAATAGCGAGTTATGCCAACCGCTGGTACAGTTCGGCATTTTTGTGCAACACGTAATCGGCAGCTTGAGCAAACTCGTTTTCTGAATTATTCAACTAGCTCTTGATACTAATTTGCAGCAATTCTTCAGGGGTTAGTCCAAGCTGTTTTGCAAGATTTTGCACTGCCTGAAGTTGCTGGTCAGAAAGGTCGATCGTAATAGAAGCCACAGCCATTCCTCTCTATCTGCTGTCAGCGCTACATTCTCCAGCATTTTAGCATCTACCCTAGCTTGGCGATGGTTGCCTCGGAACTACCTCAGAATCACTACAGAAGGTTATTCAGACTGACTCAGCTTGTCTCTAAAAATGGCTTCGACTTCATTCGGATCAGCTAAGTCGAAGGGATAAGGTTGGCGATTGGCTGGGTTGCGACGACTCATCAGAACCTCTAGCCCTGCTCGAAACGCGTCTTGATCGTTCCGATGCTCGGAGAGATAGCGTTTTAGTTCGACGTTCGTCATCTCAGGTAAATTTGGTGTCATAAAACAAACTCCCAACTTCCATCTTCATCAATGATAAGGGCACGCTCATCGGCTATGCCAGCTTGAATGTAGATTGTCTTGAGTCTCCGATCGTAGCGAAAAACCTGGACTGGCTGGTAAAGATTAGAAAGTAGTTGACAAACAAATATCGCGGTGTCTGATTATTCTCGCGTAGGCAACCGTAAGACCTCTTGACGTGCTCTGATTGTAGAGTGTCAGGTGCTTTGCGCGGTTTCTACCTTAGTGCTCTCGGAGATACTGTTCAATCTCTGCGGGAGTTAGCTGGATAACATTGTAATCACCGATCCAATTCAGGATATCGTTGCAATCCTTGAGGTCAAGCTCAATAGATATATTAGGATTCATTTTCAGTTCTTTTGCATCTTCAGTGAAAGTGCTTGTTGTTGCTAAAATAACACCTGTCGGCAGTTCGTCTTGAGTTACAGCGACTCCTATAAGGTTACGAATTGGTTTAACATCAATTTTTGCTTGCCAATGCTTACACTCAATTAGTAATCGCTCTGTAACTTTGTCGCCATTTTTACGCAGTGCAATAATGTCCTTGCCTCCATCTCTAGTTTTCTTGGTTAATTCTATTTCATATCCAAACTTTCTAAACATCTCAGCAACCATCTCCTCAAAGACTCTCCAACCTGTTTTAGTAGGAATGTCTTGAAGAATCGCTGAATTTGCCGACATTTTGTTGATGAGTAAACCTATGGCTTCTTTAGAATCAATTGGATTTGAATATATTCCGTTACTTAAGTAAAACTGATTTGACCAATATTCATAGCTATTCTGCTTGACAAAAGCCTCACGACTTGTAACACATGGTTCACATACGACGATGTATCCCCCGTAGAAGAGTTTCTGTGAGCTTCCAACCACTCTATATATTCTAGGTATTTTTTTACCCCGCCTCTTCTGGTTAATATGTATAATATTGAACCTTTTCCAGAAAGCATCTGCGATTTCTTCTACATATAAATCTCTATTAATGCTCAATTGAAGTAAATGATATTGTCTGCTACGATACCTACCTCTTGATTCACCGAATTGAGCAAGAATGCCCGGCAAGATTTCAACTTCAAACTTCGATTGTGGGTGAGCATTATAGTAGCGAGAACGCCTAAAGATGTAATGTTTTCTACTTTTGATGAAGTTCATTCTCAAGCAGCACTATTAAAGTGTTGTCCTATTGATGATTCTAATGAAACTTAGTCTGGAGCAGCAACGGAAAAGCTTTAAGTACAGATTCAATCTAGGATTAGAGTAAAGCCGCATAGCAATTAACCCAAGTATGGACATTCCCATACTCTGCTTGTCGCCTCATCTCACTCGGCTCATAAGATCGCTCCCACACACCCAATCAAGGGCAATGAATTAAGTCTAATTACTCATCACCCCGATCGCTCCATTAAGGCGACAAATACGTATACCCGCTCAAACTGCGCTCATAGTTTTGCAGCAAAATCTGAGACTCCTCTAGCGTGATCCGATGCTCTTCTAGCGCTTGCTCAGTTTGGCGGCGAATGCTCTCAATCATATCCTCCGCGTCATACTGCACATAGCCCAAGACTTCCTTCATCGTGTCGCCTCGCACCACATGCTCAATCTGGTAGCCCTTCGGCGTGAGTTGAATATGCACCGTATTGGTGTCACCAAACAGATTGTGCAGGTTGCCCATAATCTCCTGATAGGCACCGTTGAGAAACATTCCCAGATAATAAGACTCACCGGGCTTCAGTTTGTGCAGCTCCAGCACCGACTTGACATCGCGCAGATCGATAAATTGGTCAATCTTGCCATCACTGTCACAGGTCAAATCAGACAGCGTTGCCCGTTGCGTCGGCTCCTCATCTAATCGATGAATCGGCATGATTGGGAACAGTTGATCGATCGCCCACGCATCCGGCGCAGATTGAAACACCGAGAGATTCATGTAATACATCGAAGCCATGATTTTCTCAAGGTCTTCTAAATCGTCGGGCACATAGTCGAGTTGACGCACGATCGCCAAAATTTTGTGACAACACGCCCAATACAATCGCTCTGCCCGTGCGCGTTCTGGCAGACTCAGATAGCCAAAGCCAAACAGACTTACCGCTTCTTCTTTAAACTGAGTCGCGTCGTGATAAGTCTCCTGGAAGTTATCTGGCTTAATCGAGTCGTAGACTTCGTAGAGATTGCGAATGATCAGATGCTCGTTTTCCTGCAACGGTTCGGGTTTGTCAGACGGAACCTCACTCGTGCCCAGCACATCAAAGACTAAGACAGATTGGTGAGACGCGATCGCCCGTCCGCTTTCACTCACCAACGTCGGCACCGGAATCTTCGCTCCTGTACACGCATCTTTGACCGCCGCGACGACATCATTCGCATAGTTCTGCGTGTTGTAATTTTTGGAGGCGTGAAAATTGGTTTGCGACCCGTCATAATCCACACCCAACCCGCCGCCGCAGTCAAAATACTGCATATTTGCGCCCAGTTTTACGAGTTCGACGTAAATCTGACCCGCCTCACGCAACGCATCTTTAATGACGCTAATGGCAGAAATCTGTGAGCCGATGTGGAAGTGCAGCAGTTGCAGCGAATCCAGCATATTGGCTTCGCGCAGTTGCTCGATCGCCCGAATAATCTCAGGAATCGTCAAGCCGAATTTTGCTCGATCGCCCGCCGAGGTTCCCCAACGTCCGATGCCTTTGGCGCTCAGTTTTGCCCGAACTCCGAGAATCGGCTGCACTCCAAGTTTTTTACTGGCTGCGATCGCCAGATCCACTTCTTCGACTTGCTCTAAAACGATGATCGGAGTTTGTCCTAACCGTCTCGATAGCATTGCCGTTTCAATATATTCACGGTCTTTATAACCGTTGCAGATTAGTAATGCTCCCGGTGTTTTTAGCGATGCTAATGCAATCATCAGTTCTGGTTTAGATCCCGCTTCTAACCCAAACTGATGCGGTTCACCAAAACGAACAAGATCTTCGATCAAGTGGCGTTGTTGATTGCACTTCGTCGGAAAAACGCCCTTGTAAACCCCGGTGTAGTTATAGCGAGCGATCGCTTTCGCAAATGCCGCATTCAGTCGCTCGATCCGATCTTCTAAAATATCTGAAAATCGGATCAGTAATGGCAACCCTAAATTACGCTGCTTGAGCGCATTGGTGAGTTCATACAAATCTAACGAGCCGCCGCGATCGCCCTTGGGTGAAACCGTCACATGCCCAGCCGCATTGATCGAAAAATAAGGAGCGCCCCAGCCTTGAATGCGATAGAGTTCTTCGCTGTCTTCGATCGTCCAACCTTTCTTAGCGTCAGTCGCGGACGATGAGCTAGACGACTGCGATCGCCCTTCAGGAAGCTCGCTTTTTATTGCCTTCCCATTCGGTTCTGGCTGCACGCTAACCAGTGCTTTTTCCGCCTCTGCTTTCGCTGAAGTGTGGCGTTCCCCCATCATTGCTTACCCCTTAAAACATCTAGATCGAGATGTCAGTCTACCGCATCCGTCCCTACTCTGTGAGTTCAGCAGAACACCTCGACTTACTCAGACTTCATCCATTCCCGATCGTCTCCGTTCTGGGCTAACCTTGTCTTGTAAAAAGGCGTAAATTTCTTGGGAGCGACTCGTGGAAAGGACATTTTTGGCAATCAAACCAGATGGTGTGCAGCGCAAGCTGATTAGTGAGATTATTGGACGCTTTGAGACGAAAGGATTTACCCTCGTGGGCTTGAAATTCATGAACGTCAGCCGCGAACTTGCCGAACAGCACTATGGCGTTCACAAAGAACGTCCTTTTTTCGGCAGCTTGGTTGAGTTCATCACCTCCGGTCCCGTTGTGGCGATGGTCTGGGAAGGCGATGGCGTGATTGCGGCAGCGAGAAAAGTGATTGGAGCCACCAATCCCCTCACCGCAGAACCCGGCACCATTCGCGGAGATTTGGGCGCAAATATTGGACGCAATCTGATTCACGGATCAGATGCCCCCGAAACGGCTCAAAGCGAAATTTCTCTGTGGTTTAAAGCAGAAGAACTCGTTAGCTGGCAACCGACTATTCTTTCCTGGATCTACGAATAACGGTTTATAGTTCTAAAAAAAGAGGGGACGTTCCGTAGAATGTCCCCTCTTTTTAATCGTGATTCCTCAGACTTCTATTTTCTTCTCGTCAGATTCAACCAGCGTTTCTGTCTCAGGTTCAGCCAATACCTCAGCAGCCTCTTCACCATCGGGATTGCGCTTAGAAAAACCCCAGACAAATATCAGGGCAACGGCGGTCACCATCATCCATTCGGGCGGCACCAGACTATCGTTAATTACCCGCATCAAAAGACGCAATCCGACCAGGGCAACGGTGATATAACCCGCGTCTTCTAAGTGAGTAAACTCGTCTAACCAGCGAATAAACAACCCTGCCATAAACCGCAGCACAATGATCCCGATCGTCGCTCCAACTAAAATCAGCCAGGTTTCTTTAGAAATCGCGATCGCTGTCGTCACGCTGTCTAGAGAGAACGCTAAATCGGTGATTGCCAGAACGGGGATCGCCTGCCACAGCGACGTAAATCGCGGTCCGTGATGCTCGTCTTCATCGTCTGAGTCGGACGAAAAATATTGAAAGACTAGCCACAGTAAATAGATTGCCCCTGCCAACTCAAACTGCCAATATTTGCTCACCCACGAGGCTGTCAAAATCAGGCTCATCCGCAGAATGTAGGCAAACACTAGCCCGATGTTGAGGGCGCGCCGTTCGAGTTCAGGTTTTTGCAAACCTTGAGCGATCGTCGCCAGCGCGATCGCGTTGTCTGCCGACAGCACTGCTTCTAATGCCACCAAAACCAGCAGCAATAAAAGGGTTTGAACATCAAAGGTGACAGGTAAGTCTGAAAATTGGTCTAGCATCAATGATTTCTAGTTAAGCGTTATGGACAGGTCTTGACACTAATCCTGATTTAGGAAAAAGCTTTGCTTACTAATCAGCCTACCGTAAGTAGGAGTTCTGAGGCAGGCAAAGAGCTAGGAGACAGCCAAAATATCGACCTCCTGAGTGTTCTCTTGTGTTGAATCTTGTAACAAAATCTTCCGAAAGCGGATAGTTTGATCGACATTGAGAAACGATAACCCTGAGATTAAGGAGTTTCAAACCCAATGCCTCTGTCAGATACTCAAGTTTTAGTTGCCCTGGTGGTTGCCCTCATTCCTGGCATTCTTGCCTTCCGGCTATCCACCGAGCTATATAAGTAACCCTTTACTTATGGGGCAGGAACGCTGCTTTGTCTGATTCCCGCAGCCATAAATGATGCCCTTCACAAGTTGGGTGATCGTTTTTTAGGAAGCGGGGTAAACTGACAGGACAGTTTTCCTGCCAGCCAGTCGGATCGCTGACCCAGACGGGTTCTTCGGAAACACTGCTTAGTTCGCACGTACTTCTTGATTTTGGTGCTGATATTTGCGATTTTGGGCTAACTCTTCCATAGAGATTAGTTAAAGCGTCAAAGTCAGTCTGGCTTGATTCATTCAGAAACGATCGAGCCAAAATCAATCGCTCAAGGCAGTTACTCTTCCATCAAGGCTGTTAAAGTCTTCCGTCTGCACTCGCATCCGTTGAACTCATGAACGCACTTCAATCGCCCACTACGCCCCTCCAGCCTGTTAGAACGCCTCGATCACATCCTCGATTAGGTCAGCAGAAAAAACGCCAGCACAACCGAGCGATCGCCATTGAGACCTCCATCAAGCTTGGGGTCAATCTCGCTTTATCAGGAGTCGCGATCGCTGCACTCGTTCAACTTCTGCCCTACAGCATCGCTCAACATACAAAGCTGCAAGAAATCAAGTCTGAAGTCAAGACGACCGAAGGGCGAGTTGAAAAAGTCAAAGTAGAGTTTAATCGCTACTTTGATCCCCGTCAGGCAAAAGCCATTATGCAAGAGCAGACAAATCGCAGCGACCCCAATCAGCGTCAGATCGTTTGGGGTGATGCAACGTCCGAAACTGCCGCGCAACTCCCTTAAAGAGCTTTTAAAATCATTGATTTTGAGGCGCTCGATCGAGCGTCTTTTTGCTGTATCTAAAAGCTTTACTATCTTTCTGGCTCAAGTGTGGAGAATCCACCTTCTATATGCGGAGATCACGCCTTCTTCATTCAGAATTTGCATCACTGACACCCGTTTGTAGCGTAGGTAACCCAACGATCGCTTCAGGACTGCCTAGAATGATGGCTGAACCGTTTCCTTAACGCTACGGATATAGCTGATATGTTTACCTAGAACGCACCTTTCCTCACCCGACGCATTCACCAACCAGCCACACTCTACAAAGTTCAGTAATTCTTCGCATTTGCCCTGCTGAAACTTTAGGCAAGATGGTCACGTCAGATAGAATTATGTAACAATAAGTTTACAATCGTGAACCATTCACCCTTGAGAATTTTACTGTAACGGTCTCACCATTCGAGACTATTGCTTCTAGTTCGATCGGGATTCCACCACAGCTTTGCTCCTCTCCCTTTACGCACTTCAATAGAGTCGAGGAAACGATAGACATGAAATTGCAAGCCACCCAACGCCGGATCGCTCTCGCAAGTTGGGTAAAACTCTCTCCAGAAGCACACTCTACCCAAGCTGCTTCAACTGCCCAGTCTCCTAACCGTGTTCAAAAGTTTGATCTACTGCGCCCACTCCGCGCCGCAGTCGATCGCACTCAAGTTCGCAGCCCTGAGTTAGCTCACCGTCTTTGTAAGCTAATTCCGTCTCAGTGCCCGTTTGAGCGCGATGTCAAAGTTTTTGGGAAGACCTTGTTTCACATTCCGCCAATGTGCAAGCTTAACCCTCTTTATGACGAAGTAGTTGCACTGCGATTTCGAGCAATGTGCTATCTAGCAGATGAGTGCGGTGAAGACGTTAGCTGTTATTGCTAACGATCCATCCCTATCCAAAGAGGGATATCCTTCATCTGATCCCCAGAGTAGACTCCTCTCCTAAAAAATTAGTTTAGATTCATAAAAAAGAGATGTCCTTGATGGGCATCTCTTTTGGTTTAAGTGAGGGCGATCGGAAACACCCAACCCCGATAATCTGGCTCTAGGTTTTCGGTGATTGCGGTCAGTTTTGCCTTTAAGCGATCGGTGATCGGATGAGTTTCAGGAGTCTGATAAGTCTCGATTTTTTTAACTGGCGTAATCTTGGCAGCCGTGCCGCTCAAAAAGACTTCATCGGCGATAAACAATTCTGACTTGTCTACAGGTCTTTCGACCGTCTTGATGCCCAAATCGCGAGCGATCGTCAAAATGCTGTCCCTGGTGATTCCTTCGAGAATGTCTTGCTCATAGCCTGGGGTAATTAATTCTCCATTGCGAATTAAGAAGATATTCATTCCCGATGCTTCGCTAACTTTGCCTTGAGTATTCAGCAAAATTGCCTCATCAAAGCCAGATTCGACCGCTTCAGTTTTGGCGAGAGAGGACGTAATATATGCGCCGCTAATCTTTCCTCTGAGCGGTAAACTGCGGTCTTCTTGACGACACCAAGAACTGATGCGGCAGGTCACGCCATCCGCCGAGAGATAGTCTCCTAGCTCAAGCCCGTAGACAAAAAAGTCCTTCTCAATGTTGTGAAGTCGCGGCGCAATGCCTAGCCCCGAAGTGTAGACAAACGGACGAATATAGAATGACTGAGTGGGTTTATTCTTCTGGACAAATTCAGTAATAATCGCCTGAATTTTATCGGCAGGTAACTCGTAGTTGATCAGCTTGGCACTGTTGCTTAGTCGCTGACAGTGACGATCGAGCCGAAACAACAAAATCTGATTGGCGTTCTTAGGGTCAGGAATGCCTCGCAGCCCCCCAAATGCCCCGGTGCCATAGTGAAGGGCGTGAGTCGCGATCGAAAGATTTGCCTCCGCAAAAGGGACAAACTGATTTTTGAAATAAGCGATCGGCAGAAAGTTATGCATAGCAGCAGTTGAGGAGGATTGAACGAAGAAAACTTTTTGCCACCAGGCACCGTTCATCAGGTCGTTTTTGACGAATCCAACAAACCCATGACAACTTGCCATTGACACCCGTAGCATTCACTGATGATAATGGGAGTTTGTTGAAAACTCTAGCACTGTTTAAAACCCTTGGCTAACGTAGTTGTAATTGGTGCCCAGTGGGGCGATGAAGGGAAAGGGAAGATCACGGATCTGCTCAGTAAATCAGCGGATGTCGTAGTCCGTTACCAGGGTGGGGTCAACGCTGGGCACACCGTCGTTGTAAAAGATCAGACATTTAAACTGCACCTTATTCCTTCTGGCATTTTATATCCTGAAACCGAGTGCATTATCGGTTGCGGCACAGTAATCGATCCAAAAGTTCTGATTGAAGAATTAGATCAGTTGATCAAGTTGAATATCTCGGTCGATAACCTCCTGATTTCTGAGACGGCTCACGTCACGATGCCCTATCACCGACTGATCGATCGTGCCTCTGAAGAACATCGCGGCACCCACAAAATCGGCACCACTGGGCGAGGAATCGGTCCGACTTACGCCGACAAGTCTGAGCGGACTGGGATTCGAGTCGTTGACCTGATGGACCCGGACACACTGCGAAAGCAGCTTCACTGGACGATCAACTACAAGAATGGCATTCTTGACAAACTCTATGGGTTGCCTCCGCTCGATGTTGAGGCGGTAACAGCAGAATATTTAGAGTATGCCGATCGATTGCGTCCTCACGTCGTGGATAGCTCCTTAAAAATCTATGATGCAATCCGTCGCAAACGGAATATCCTCTTTGAGGGCGCACAGGGCACACTGCTCGACCTCGATCACGGCACTTACCCTTATGTGACTTCCTCAAATCCGATAGCGGGTGGGGCGTGTGTGGGCACGGGGATTGGTCCGACGGTGATCGATCGGGTGATTGGTGTTGCCAAAGCTTACACAACCCGCGTCGGCGAAGGTCCCTTTCCAACCGAGCTGCACGGCGATGTCGGGGCGCTGCTGTGCGATCGCGGCGCAGAATTTGGCACTACGACCGGGCGGCAACGACGCTGCGGCTGGTTTGATGCCGTGATCGGTCGCTATGCAGTGCGGATCAATGGTCTAGATTGCCTCGCCATCACCAAGCTTGATGTCCTAGACGAGATGGAGGAAATTCAAGTCTGTGTCGCCTACGAACTTGATGGGCAACGCTGCGAAGATTTCCCTAGCAATTCTCGGCTGTTTGCTCGCTGCAAGCCGATTTATACAACAATGCCAGGTTGGAAACGATCGACTGAGGAGTGCAGATCTCTCGAAGATTTGCCGACTCAGGCACTCGATTATCTCAAATTCCTGGCAGAATTGATGGATGTGCCGATCGCGATCGTCTCTCTGGGCGCAAGCCGTGACCAGACAATCATCGTCGAAGACCCCATTCATGGACCCAAACGAGCGCTGCTGTATACCAACGGCACGCCGCAAGCAGTGGTCAACTAACCAAATTTTGGATTGAACCTGCTTGAAATCCAAAGTCCACCGTCCCTCTCTCACATTTTCAAGGTCATTATGCAAATCACGATCGACTGTCACAAACGCGCCGCCGGAAGTAAGCCCAATGCCCTACGCCGCTCAGGACAAATTCCGGCAGTGCTCTATGGTCACAAAGGCACCGAGTCTCTTGAGTTGACCATTGATGCCAAAAAAGCTGAACTTTTGGTGCGCGATGCCTCAGTGAACAACACGCTGATCGATGTCAGCATTCCTGAGTTGCCCTGGACTGGGAAAGCCCTGCTGCGTGAAATTCAGGTGCATCCCTGGAAGCGTTACCTCTATCACCTCAGCTTTTTCTCAGTGTCGGCTGAGAGCGTTCTTGAAATCACCGTGCCTCTGCACTTTGTGGGCGAAGCCTATGGAGTCAAGCAAGAAAGCGGCGTAATGGAATCTGAACTGACGGAATTAACGGTGAAGTGTCTGCCCGATCGCATTCCCGAAAGCATCGAAATCGATGTGACGGATCTCAAAGTTGGTGATGCCCTCCACGTTCACGAGTTGCCTTTGCCTGAAGGCGTAACCGCTCAGGGTGAAGCCAGTCGAGTCGTGGTGATGATCTCTGCCACTCGTGCCGGAACCGGAGAAACTGCCGCAGAAGCAGCCGCAGCCGTATAGCTCGGTTCGTGTCAATCTAAAGTGTATACAGAACCAGGGAGGAACCATTCCCTGGCTTTTTTATGAGCGTCTCAACGAACTATGACCCAAACAAATCTGCCTCCCTTAATTCAGCAAATGCTGCGATCGGAGTTTTATCCTCATCCAGTGACAGAGCCAATCGAACTGATTCAGACTCACATTTCTTATGTGTTGCTCACGGGTGAGGTGGTTTATAAACTTAAGAAGCCTGTGAACTTTGGCTTTCTAGATTTCTCGACGCTGGAGAAACGGGAGCATTTTTGTCATGAAGAGTTTCGTCTCAATCAACGAGGAGCCGCTGAACTTTATTTGGGCGTTGAGCCAGTCACGCAGAACGGAGAAACCTTTCAGCTTGGCGGTACCGGGGAACCTGTTGAGTATGTCGTCAAGATGGTGCAGTTTCCGCAAGAGACGTTGCTGAGTGCGATGTTCGATCGCGGCGAACTCACTGAACAACACTTAGAAGATTTGGCGCGAGAACTGGCGGCGTTCCACTTAAAGGCACCGACTAGCGATTACATCCTCAGCTTTGGGGAAGCCTCGCAAATTCGTCAAGCGATCGACGAAAACTACGATCAAACGGTGGGTTATGTTGGACGATCGCAAACCCAAGTCCAATTTGATGAGACTCGCGCTTACACAGACAAGCTATTTGATCAGCAGCAAGAACTTTTTGCTAATCGAGTTCAAAATAAATGGATTCGCGAATGTCATGGCGACGTTCATCTGAGAAATATCTGCTTTTGGCACGACAAAATTTTGCTGTTCGACTGCATCGAATTCAATGAGCCGTTTCGCTTTGTCGATGTGATGTTCGATGTTGCCTACATTGTGATGGATCTCGATGCTCGCGATCGTCCTGACTTGAGCAATCTATTTCTGAATGCTTACATCGAGCAAACAGGCGACTGGGAAGGCTTACAGGTGTTGCCGCTCTACCTCAGCCGTCAGTCTTATGTCCGAGCTAAGGTGACTTCGTTCTTATTAGATGATCCGACCATTCCAGAATCGGTGAAGCAGGAAGCCAGTGAAACCGCCTCTCGCTACTATCGGTTAGCGTGGGAATACACTCGTCACAGATCGGGACGATTGACGATGATGTCCGGGTTGTCGGGTTCTGGAAAAAGCACTGTGGCGCGTCAGTTAGCTCGCCAGACAGGGGCAATTCATCTGCGATCGGATGCCGTTCGCAAACATCTCGGTGGTGTTGCGCTAGATGCCAAAGGAGACGCTGATCTCTATACATCTGAGATGACTGAGAAGACTTACGATCATCTCCTCAATCTCGGCATCATGTTAGCGTCGCAGGGTTATTCTGTAATTTTGGATGCCAAGTACGATCGTCAAGCGCTGCGATCGCCCGTCATCGCCCAAGCCGTTGCTCATCAGATTCCTTTAGACATTCTCTATTGTGATGCGCCAATGTCGGTGTTGAACGATCGAGTGCAGCAGCGTCAAGGCGATATCTCAGATGCCACGGCTGATCTACTCAAAACCCAACACATGGAAGCCTTTAGCAAAGCCGAAAAGCCTTATCTAAAGACGCTAGATGCCACTCAAACTTTAGAAGGACAACTACCCCAATAGTTCTAAATTGTTCGTCATTAAGTTTGCTTTACAGATTGGTTTCTTCTTCAAGAGTAATTCAAAAGTGACGAATGATCTACGATGAATGAGGTATCCTTTGTAGTGACTATCAAGGGTTGAGCCAGTGAGAAGACAACCGATCTCAAAGGGATTTTCGACAGGACTGAAGATTTGGCTGCTGTTCCTGATTGGACTATTTGGGATGGGATACCCCGCACTATTGAGTATTTCGCTGGGTGCGATCGGCGGTCTAGCGAGCAGCTTAATTGTCGGTTGGTGGCTGTCAAAAGACGAGAAAACCGAGCCAGATAAAAAAGAACTTCCAGACGATGGGTTAGCCGAAGAAACCAAAGTCCGAAGACGGCGCAGCCAATACTCTAGCTTGAGACAGCGAAGTCAGAAACGCAAACAGCAGCACGAAAAAGCGGGGAAATGGTGGCAGCAGATGGGGCGACGATCGTAGTCTGGCGTTGCTGGCTGCAGATATGCAATGCCCTCCTCACGAAGTGGGGCAAGCCCTCGCCAACCCTTCTCCCTGGGGAGAAGGGAGCCAGAACTCCTGTCCCCTCTCCCTAGGGAGAGGGCTAGGGTGAGGGTAGAATCCGTGCTTTATAGATCGATTCAGCAACGATCGTAATTTTAACGATCGCCACACTGTCCGCGCTGACGCAGTAGATGATCACATAAGACGAGCGCCACCATTGCTTCAACCATCGGCACTGCCCTCGGCAACACACAGGGATCATGACGACCTTTTGCGGCTAACGTCACTTCTTCTCCGTCGTTGGTGACGGTGCGCTGCTCTTTGCGAATCGTCGCCGTTGGCTTGAAGGCAACCCGAATCAGAATGTTCTCCCCATTTGAGATGCCGCCTTGAACCCCGCCCGATCGATTCGTTACGGTGCGAATCTCGCCATTCTCATCGGTATAGAATTCGTCGTTGTGTTCGCTGCCTGTCATCACGGTGCCTGCAAAGCCAGAGCCAATCTCAAAGCCTTTCGTCGCGGGAAGAGACATCACGGCTTTAGCCAGATCCGCTTCGAGTTTGTCAAACACCGGGTCGCCTAACCCGCGTGGCACTCGTCGCGCTACACATTCCACCACGCCTCCGATCGAGTCGCCCTGATTGCGAACGCTCTCGATCAAATCCACCATTTGCTCGGCGCATTCAGAGTCGGGACAGCGCACAATATTGCTCTCAACCGCCTCAAGCGTCACAGTGTTGGGATCGATCACGCCTTCTAGATCTTTGATGCGCTTCACATAGGCAATAATTTCAACGCCTGCGAGGTCGTGCAGAATTTTTTTAGCGATCGCGCCTGCTGCCACCCGTCCAATGGTTTCTCGTGCAGACGATCGTCCGCCACCCTGCCAGTTGCGAATGCCATACTTCGCGTCATAAGTTGCGTCGGCGTGAGAAGGACGATATTTCACCGCCATCTCGTCATAGTCTTGCGATCGCTGATCTTGGTTGCGAACCAGAATCGCGATCGGCGTTCCTAATGTTTTGCCCTCAAACAGCCCAGACAGAATTTCGCAGCGATCGGCTTCATTGCGAGGAGTCGTGATTTTGCTCTGCCCCGGTCTTCGTCGATCTAACTCAAACTGAATCTCATCGACCGAAATCTCAATTTGGGGAGGGCACCCATCAATCACCACGCCTACACCGCCCCCGTGAGATTCGCCAAATGTAGAGATGCGAAACAAATGACCGAAGTTGCTGCCCATGATGTTTGAAGGAATAGAAGGGTGCGATCGTACCTGAAAAAATGAATAGGGAGCCAGCGTTTGCTAACTCCCTACTTTATGGGTTGCCCGGGATTCGAACCCGGGACCAGTCGGTTAAAAGCCGAATGCTCTACCACTGAGCTAGCAACCCTTATTTGCGCGCATTGAACGTGCGTATGCAAATATAGCACGAATTCTAATAGACTTGGCAACAAATTGACGGCTTTTGGCTTAAAGCACTCACTCCTCGCGCCATTGGCTCTCTGGCACTCGCCAATAAACCCCATTTTCTCGCTGCATCATCTAGCCAGCCGATCACTTCTCGTCGCAGAGTTGCGGTATCGGAGTGACTGCGTTTAATGATCTCATTCAGCGATCGTTCGGGATAGAGTTCATCGATCTCAAATTGATTCACAAGCCATCTGAGAATCACCCAGCGTTTTCTGCGACTTGCGGGAAGTTTTTTGAGCCGATCGCCTTCAAAAAAAGGTTCTCAACACTCTCTAGTTCGACGAACATCTAATTAGAAGTGTATCAATTTAGTTAGCTTGATATGATTTTTTGATTGCCCTTTCTAAAACGTTCCTGTGACCAAACCAGAGAATAAAACCGCGATCGCTGCCCTCCTCGTTCTTGCCGTGCTCTGGGGCTATAACTGGGTGCAAATGAAAATTGCGGTGCAGTATGCCTCACCCTTCGTCTTTGCTGGATTGCGAATCGTCTTAGGGGCGGCGAGTCTGTTGCTGAGTCTGGCACTGTTGCGAAAGCCGATCGTGCCTAAAGAAATTCCGGGCACGCTGCTGACAGGATTGCTGCAAATCTCTGGAATGTATGGCTTTGCAACGTGGGCGCTAGTGAGTGGCGGAGCCGGAAAAACGGCAGTTTTGGTGTATGTGATGCCGTTTTGGGTGTTGATTTTAGCGTGGTTATTTTTGGGCGAACGGGTGAAAGGAATGCAGTGGGTGGCGATCGCGATCAGCGTCTGCGGATTGCTCTTCATTTTGGAACCCACAAATCTCAACGGCACAATTCTCAGTAAGGTGCTGGCACTGCTCTCTGGGCTGAGTTGGGCAGGCGGCGTGATTGTAGCAAAAAAACTGCGTCAAACCGTGGAATTAGATTTACTCTCGTTCACTGCTTGGCAAACAGTGTTCGGTGCAATTCCGTTAGTGTTAGCGGCTGTGTTGGTGCCTTCGACTCCGATCGTGTGGTCTACTCCATTCATCATCGCATTGATCTATGCTGTCATTCCTGGAACCGCGATCGCGACTCTGCTCTGGCTTTATGTTCTCAACTGTCTCCCCGCAGGAATCGCCGGATTAGGGCTGTTAATGAATCCTGTTGTTGGTGTATTAGCCGCTTGGGCACAACTGGGCGAACAGCCAGGATTCATGGAAGTGATTGGAATGGGATTGATTGCGATCGCGCTTCTGCTCAACACCCTGCAAGCGATGCAATCCCAGACTTAACGGCACTTTACTCAACCGTGATTCTTGGACTGTAGCCGCCTTGTGTTCTTTTGGCTGGAGTGAGTTCTGTGGCATAAACTAAATTCATAATTTTCTGGAGAGCTATACTTTCTTTAGCCTAAAGCTAGAGAGCTTTATTCTCTAGGCATAGTGTTTAATGACACTTTCCCAATGTCCTCTGACGGGTTTTAAAATAAAAGGTAATGAAAAAAATTAAAGAAGTTTCAGTATTTACGAATGGAGATTCGTGCAAATTAAGCACTTGGTCGAATGTTCCATATTTTTTTACGCAGGCTTTGACCGCAAAAGGGATAAAAGTAAATAGAATCGATTTGAGTCCAGATCCATCTCTTGAAAAAAGATGGAATAAATTCATGGGTCGTGTTATGCGCAGAATATTCAAGGGAACTTCATATTGTTATTTCCGATCTTTCACTCACTTTAAGAATATTAGATCTAGGCTAAAAAAAGCATTAGATTCGTATCCTGAAGCGGACGCAAATATATTTTTAACCTTTAGCTTCTCATCTACAGGTTTAACTCAAAAGCCTACTATTTTGTTTTGTGACTGGACGTATGAACATTATTTTAATTATCACGCAAATAGAAAGCCTGATTTTTTAGAGAAGCAATGTATTAAGCGCGAAAATACACAAGTAGAAGTCGCAGATTTAGTGTTGCCGCTTTTTCCAAGTATTGCAGAGCATATGCAAAAGCACTACAGAAACAAAAATATTAAGTATTTAGGGAACGTCATTAATTCAGTATATGATGTCTCAGAAACGGACATAATAAAAGAAAAGGAGAACTCATGGGATCTAATATTTGTTGGCAGATCAGCCTACAAAGAAGGTGCTTTAGCATTGATAAATGCCCTCCAGAATTTAAAAGATGATTACCCACAATTAAAACTTCACATCATAGGAATGAATAAAGATGATTTTGCTATACCATCTAAAGATATCTATTGCTATGGTTATTTGGATAAAGGTAAAGACGAGGATAGAAAAACTTATTACGATCTATTTAGAAGAGCAAAAATTTTCATCAATACAACGCCAAAATGGGGTGCATTTTCGGCAACAATTGAAGCAATGTATTTTTACACTCCCGTAATTGTAGCTCCATACAATGAATTCGTAAAAACGTTTGGTGGCGACATCCAATTCGGTGCTTATTGCGATCAAAACTTACCTGACGAAATAGAGAAAAATATTAGAAGTGTCTTAAATAATTCGTCTTATAGCTCTTTTTGTCTTAATGCTCACAACTCGGTAAGAGAATATACTTGGAGTTCTTATATTGATAAAGTGATTAAAGAAATTGAACTCATCGACAATGATTAACAAAACCGTTTAACTCTATCAAGTGGTTTTGAACTGAATGAAAGTCGGAAAGAAAGAAGCAACTGGCGCTAATTCAATAGCTTCAGCTTCACTCCAAGATCAAGAGTAAAAACAGAAGTGATATTAGTTTTTGCGGTTGTTCTGTCATGATTAGCTATTTTTGGTGCTAATTAGTCTTGATTACGGCTAATTAGCACCAAAAATAGTCGCGTTGCTGAAATTTGGAATAAAACCCCTCTTAACTCTCGTAAGCCTCCATCGGTAGACAAGAACAGACGAGATTCCGATCGCCATAGGCATTATCAATCCGTCCGGTAGCTGCCCAAAATTTGTTCTCTCGCGTCCAAGCAGTCGGATAGGCGGCACGTTGGCGAGAATAGGGACGACTCCACTCATCAGCCGTTAAATCTGCGGCAGTGTGAGGGGCATTTTTGAGGAGATTATTGTCTCGATCGACCTTCCCTTCCTCAACTTCCCGAATCTCTTCTCGAATCGCAATCATCGCATCACAAAAGCGATCGAGTTCTGCTTTCGATTCGCTCTCGGTAGGTTCGACCATCACCGTTCCTGCCACGGGCCAAGACACGGTAGGCGGATGAAACCCGTAATCGATCAGTCGTTTGGCAATGTCATCAACTTCAACTTCGGCGGTCTTTTTAAACTGCCGCAAATCGAGAATACACTCGTGAGCCACCCAACCATTTTTGCCTTTATAAAGAACGGGGTAGTGATTTTCGAGCCGTTTTGCAATGTAGTTGGCGTTGAGAATCGCGACCTCAGTAGCTTTGGTCAAGCCAGCCCCGCCCATCAGCGCGATATACATCCAGGAGATGGGCAAAATGCTCGAACTGCCCCACGGAGCAGCAGAGACGGCTCCGATCGCGTCCTGATTTTTAGCATGAGGAGGAATGACGGAATGACCGGGTAAGAACGGCACGAGATGAGAGGCGACTCCGATCGGACCCATCCCCGGACCGCCGCCCCCGTGAGGAATGCAGAACGTTTTGTGCAGGTTCAGGTGACAGACATCCGCCCCAAAGTCACCCGGACGGCACAGACCGACTTGAGCGTTGAGATTTGCCCCATCCATGTAGACTTGCCCGCCGTGGTGATGCACGATCGTACAAATCTCCTGAATGCCCTCTTCAAAAACACCGTGAGTTGATGGATACGTGACCATCAGCGCCGCTAAGTTGCTTTGATGCTTTTCGGCTTTTGACTTCAGATCAGCAATGTCGATATTGCCATCGGGGTCACAGGCGACAGGCACGACTTTCATGCCTGCCATGACTGCACTAGCAGGGTTTGTACCGTGCGCCGATTGGGGAATTAAACAGATATTGCGATGCCCTTCGCCACGCTGTTGGTGATATTGCCGAATCACAAGCAGCCCCGTGTACTCGCCCTGAGAGCCTGCATTTGGCTGAAGCGAGATGCCTGCAAATCCGGTGATTTCTGCCAGCCAGTCTTCTAGCTGTTGAAACAGAATTTGATAGCCCTGAGTTTGCTCGACGGGCGCAAAGGGGTGAATCTGCCCAAACTCAGCCCAGGTGACGGGTACCATTTCAGAGGTGCCGTTGAGCTTCATGGTGCAAGAGCCAAGGGGAATCATCGCCGTCGTCAACGACAAATCTTTTGACTGGAGGCGATACATATAACGCAGCAGTTCGGTCTCGGAGTGGCAACGGGTGAAGACGGGGTGAGTGAGGTAGAGGGTGGTGCGGGAGAGGGAAGCAGGAAGGACGGAGGACGGAGCACAGAGGACGGAGATAGAGTGACCGGAGAAGATTTCTAAGAGGTCGAGGAGATCTTGTTTTGAGGTGGTTTCGTCGATCGCCACTCCGATCGCACTGTCTCCGATTTTGCGTAAATTGATTTGATGGACGATTGCGCGGTCTAAAATTTCGGTTTGTTTATCCCCAACTTCGATTCGCAGGGTGTCGAAGAATGGCTCTAACCCAAGCGTATAGCCGAGTTTTTGTAACTCCGCAGCTAAGGTCGCGGTCATGTTGTGAATGCGTTCTGCAATCCGTTTGAGTCCTTGAGCACCATGATAGACGGCATACGTCCCGGCGATGATCGCTAATAGAACTTGTGCCGTACAAATGTTGCTCGTCGCTTTGTCTCGACGGATGTGTTGCTCACGAGTTTGCAAGGCGAGTCGCAGGGCAGGCTGCCCGTTGACATCTTTAGAGACTCCCACCAAACGACCGGGAATCTGACGCTTATAGACTTCTTTAGTCGCAAAGTATGCGGCGTGAGGTCCGCCATAGCCAAGTGGCACTCCAAAGCGTTGAGTGTTGCCCACTGCAATGTCTGCCCCAAACTCTCCGGGTGGTTTTAACAAGGTGAGACTGAGCAGATCAGCCGCAACGGTGACCAACGCGCCTGCGGTGTGGGCACGATCGACAAATTCTTGATAGTCATAAATCGCGCCATCGGTTGCCGGATACTGTAATAGCGCCCCAAAGATGGGTATTTCAAACTGAAATGTGCGGTGATCGCCGACGATCACCGCAATCTCTAACGGCAGTGCCCGTGTGCGAATCACGTCGATCGTTTGGGGGTGACACGCTTCTGACACCCAAAAGACTTTTGCGCCCGTTTTGCACAATCCGTAGCTCATTGCCATTGCCTCAGCCGCCGCCGTGCCTTCATCTAACAGCGATGCATTGGCGATTTCTAGCCCAGTCAGGTCAATCACCATCGTCTGAAAGTTGAGCAGCGCTTCTAGACGACCCTGAGCGATTTCGGGCTGATAGGGCGTGTATTGCGTATACCAACCCGGATTTTCGAGAATGTTGCGCTGAATCACCGGAGGCGTGATGCAGTTGTGATAGCCCATGCCGATAAAGGAGCGGAAAATTTGATTCTTCTGCGCGATCGCTTTCAGGTCTGCCAATAGCTCATATTCACCCCGGCTCTCCCCTAACTTCAACGGACGCTTGATCCGAATTCCTGGCGGAACTGCGTGGTCAATCAAAGCATCCAATGAAGACAGTCCCAGTGTTTGCAGCATTTGCTGCACGTCGAGATCTCTCGGTCCGATGTGACGATCGAGGAAGCGATCGGGATGATCAAACGAGTCAGTCGTCGAACCGTTGCGAGAAGAATCAGATCCAGTGGCGAAATCGCGTTCAGACTCGGTTGTCTCATGCTCGTCGTGACTCAGTTCAGCCGTTGATTGCGCTTGAGTAATAAGCTCTGACATAGGGGAGTTTTTAGAGGGAGTAAGCTGCCTGTAAATATTCTGCAACAATTAACCCGATCGCAGCGCGACTGAGCGTAAAAGAACGATGAAGTTGGGCAACAAACTCGAAATTCTCTAATCGCCTTCTACCTGTTCGCGATATTCAGCCGCCGTGAGCGCGTCATCCAGGTCGTCAAAATCATTCACCCTGACTTTGAGCAACCAGCCTTCAAGGTAAGGATCGTCTGCCAGTTGTTCGGGTGCGTCAACCATTGCAGCATTGCTCTCAATCACGGTGCCCGTCACCGGAGACTTCAAATCCTCCACCGCTTTAACTGATTCGATCGTGCCAAAGCTTTCTCCTTTTTCGACCGCAGTGCCCACATCAGGCAACTCTAAAAATACAACGTCGCCGAGTTGGTCGATCGCAAAGGCACTGATGCCCACGGTGGCAATTTCGCCTTCAAGCCGCACATATTCGTGAGTGTCGAGATACTTTAGGTCTTCGGGATATTCCATTGCTGTGTAATTTTGGGTCGATCGCTAAGTTCACTCTGCCTCAGAAATCTTACAAGAAAACAGAAAGGGTAGACGCTTTGCCTACCCTTCGCAAATTGCAGTGTGTGTCAGGGCTTAATAACGGCGAGAAGACCGATTGTCGTTTGACCAGTTGCCGCCCGAAGACCCTCTCTCTTCACGGGGTCTAGCCTTATTGACCTTCAGGTCGCGACCCATCCATGCGGCACCGTCAAGGGCTTCGATCGCGGCTGTTTCTTCTGCCTCGGTTCCCATTTCAACAAAGGCAAACCCACGCATCCGACCTGTTTCTCGATCAGTCGGGAGTTGCACTCGCTTCACCGTTCCGTGTGCAGCAAATGCTTGATTTAAATCATCTTCTTTTACGTCGTAAGACAGATTGCCAACGTAGAGTGACATAGAGTTTCTCCAGAATCAAAGAGTGTGGGGAGCTACATTCGGAGAAACGTCTATTCAACGAATTCACGACCGAAAATAAACCTTGTTACTAACGCTAGCACAGGACAAGGATCTTGACGATGACGGGATAATTCGAGCCAATAAATCCAGCCATCAATCCTAGTTTCAACCTTGTGTAACGTTGAGTAAATAACTGAATAGACGAGCAGACTTCCTATTTGAGTTAAGACATTTTGTGCGATCGTTCCTGCTAGCAAATCATCGCTTTAAAGTTTTCTTGAATGCGGTGCTATGGACAGAGTGGAGTGATTAATTTAGGGTAGATTGATCAATGGCTCTTATTCTCCAAGCGCAATGACTTCTTCTTTTTCGGTTAGTCTCCCCATTCGAGTCGGGTTGGTAGGCACCGGGTATGCCGCTAAACTGCGGGCTGAAACGGTGAACGCAGATTCTAGAGCAAAACTGATGGGCGTAGCGGGGCATACCCCAGAAAAAACGCAGGAGTTTGGTCACGTTTATCAGACTCAATCGTTTAGCGTCTGGGCGGAGTTGGTCGAAAACCCTCACATTGATCTGGTGATTGTGTCTGGCGTAAATCGGGATCATGGGACGATCGTTCAAGCTGCCCTCTCAGCCGGAAAGCATGTTGTCGTCGAATATCCTCTCGCGCTTACCGTTGAGAAAGCAGAAACCGCGATCGCGCTGGCACACTCTCGCCATTTATTGCTGCACGTCGAGCATATTGAACTGTTGGGCGGAGTGCATCAGGCGCTAATTAAGACGTTGCCTCAGATTGGCACTCCTTTTTATGCGAGGTATGTCACGATGACTCCTCAAAATCCGGCTCCGCAAAAGTGGACGTACCAGCCAGAACTATTTGGCTTTCCGTTCGTCGGCGCGTTGTCTCGTCTCCATCGTCTGACTCACGCATTTGGTGAGGTTGCCACCGTGAGTTGTCAAAATCGCTACTGGAAGTCAACGTCCGATTCTAGTCATTATTCTGCCTGTGTTTGTGTCGCCCAGCTTCGATTCAAAAGCGGGCTGATTGCTGAAGCGGTCTATGGCAAAGGCGAAGCGGTTTGGCAACCAGAACGCAAGTTTGAAGTGCAGGGCGACACTGGAGGACTGATCTTTGATGGCGATGGCGGGGTGTTGATCAATCGTGAAGGAGGTCACTCGATCGAGGTCGGAGGTCGTCGCGGTATCTTCGCGAGAGACACCACTGCGGTGCTAGATTGTTTAATCGACGGCACTCCTTTGTATGTCACGCCAGAAGACAGTTTGTATGCGCTGAGAGTGGCAGAGGCAGCGCGGCGATCGGCAGAAACGGGAGACGTAATTCACGTAGTATAATCAGCGCCCCAACTTATTGGGAATGCCTTCACATCCGCCGGGAATCGTTGCCCTCGTTTTTGAGCCGCCCCAGGCACAGCAGTAGTAGTGTTGCTCTGGAGACATATCTTCAGCGTCGGTGAAATCGGCGTTTTCGACAACAGACCCGGTGCAGGCACCTGTTTTATAGTTGGGTGGCTCAGTGCGGCTGCGAGGTGAGGCGGTTTCGGCAGTGCCATAGAAGAGACGCAGCCCATTGAAGTCTGCTCCTCGAAGGCTGGCGCTAAATAAAATGGTTCTGGCGAAATTGGATTTGACTAAATCACAGCGATCGAGGTTTGCCCGAATCAAATTTGCCTCGCTCAAATCGGTCCAGCGCAGATCGGTGCCCGATAGGTCAGAAGCCGCTAACATTACGCCGATATCAATGACTCGTGTGCCATGACTGCGGTCTTCTGCATAGCCGCCAGAGCCATCGAGAATGGCGCGTCCTAATCGGCGATCGCGCTTTAGAGGGGTCAGCAGTTTAGCCCGAGAGAGAAATCTGAGAATCTTGGCTTTGCCTGCTCCATCCACGCTGCTGAGAATGGCAGCGGTGCGACCTTCCGCGATCGCGCGTTCTTGAGGCCAATCTTCGAGCAACCCTTCTTCGTCGAGAACCAGATCCGAAATTCCTTGGAAATAAGTATCGATCGTTTGCTGCTGAGTGATCGTGTTTTGTTGAATCGTCAGATCTTTAGAAATGATGTATTGTCGCCATGCGATATACACCGCCAAAATCGCGATCAAGATTTGCCCTAACGCGCCAAAGACTTCGCCCAGTGCTCCGATCGCGTTCCAGTCAAGTTGCTTATACCAGGTCATCAGGGTGTTGCCAAATCCCACAACTTTGAGTAGGCCAATCACAGCTAACGTCAACCCCGCTGAGGCAATTAAGACAGATTGTTCTTGTCCCGCACCAAGTTCTGCCAAAATCGGTTGCAGCACCGGAAACAGGACACGCAAGGACAACAGCAACGCGACGATCGAGCCGGATAACACCAGCCAAAAACTATTAACAAATAGCCCGACGATCACGATGACGATCGCGACGAGCACGATCAGAGAAATCGCAGGGCGAATGGTAGACAATCTAGACGTGTCGCTTGAAGGAATGCCAACGCCCGGAAACGCGGCGGCATTTCTCTCTCTCGAAATCTCGGCTTTAGAGGGAGGCTTAGAAATCACAGAATGGTCGGCTGCACCCGTGTTGCCCAACCCACTATTGGCGTGAGGAGTCGATGAGTCAGGCGAAGAGGGGAGAGGCGAGTTTGGATCGAGGGTCATGCCTAATCTAGAAAACCGCAGACTTACAGGGAATATATGTCTTAATCGTACCCGCTTCTAATGATTACTGATGAATGCTTTGACGGGAAACTTGACGAATGTTGGAGCCGTGTAGCGATCGGAGATATTGATCCCCATTGCGGTTTTCGCCAAGTAGAGGACGTAGAGACTGAGAAAAATTTGTAGCGATCGCTTGACCCACCTCATCGTTTTTTCACTTGCTAATAGTATTGACGATCGTAATTGAGTATGGCTGCTGATTGATGAATAAGCAATGTCAAAGATATGTCAGAGCGATTTATTTTGGCAGACGACCCCTTGCTAGTCATGGCGACGTTGGCTAGAGACGTTCCACCGAAGCGTCTCTGCGATATCGGGTAATTGCACAATTCGGCGCATTCCTTTGGTTAAATCAATCAAATTACTTGCTAAGTCAGGTGACTTGACGTTCAATAAGCTAGTTTCTTGTTCCCATCATTTCTTTTATGCCGTTCCATGCCACACTGACCCAACTGGTTGACGTTTTGGGTGCCACTGCTAACTACTTGACCGATCGCACCCTAACAGCAACGGGCATCACAACCGACAGCCGCCACATTAAGCCGGGGGATGTCTTTTTAGCGCTGCGGGGCAAAACGTTTGATGGGCACGAGTTTGTGAGTCAGGCATTAGAGCAAGGCGCGATCGCCGCGGTCGTAGATGCTCAATTTCAATCGTCGGATCTGCCGCTGCTCATAGTAGAAGACACGCTTCGGGCTTATCAATCGATCGCTCACTGGTGGCGACATCAATTTAAGATTCCGGTGATTGCCATTACGGGATCGGTCGGCAAAACCACGACGAAAGAATTGATTGCCGGAGTGCTGTCTCGATTTGGGAACGTCCTCAAAACTCAGGCAAACTACAACAACGAGATTGGGGTTCCTAAGACGCTGCTGGAGTTGAGTCAAGAGCATGATTATGCCGTCGTTGAAATGGGGATGCGGGCGCAGGGCGAGATTGCGCTGCTGAGTCAAACTGCGAGTCCGACGATCGCGCTGATTACAAATGTAGGCACGGCGCATATTGGGCGACTGGGATCACGAGAGGCGATCGCAGAAGCCAAATGTGAACTTCTGGCAGAAATGCCCAAGGATGCGATCGCGATTCTCAACCACGACAATCCATTACTGATTCAAATGGCTCGGACGGTGTGGAACGGCAAAACACTGACCTATGGACTAGAAGGTGGCGACCTGCACGGGCACCTTTCCTCAGCAGAGACGCTGACTGTTGACGGTCGATCGTTTCCGCTGCCGCTGCCGGGACAACACAATGCGCTGAATTATTTAGCGGCTCTTGCGGTTGTCAAGGCGTTGAACTTGGATGAATCAACGCTGACCGCTCCGATCGACGTGGAGCTACCCGGCGGACGATCGCGCAAGTTTGAACTCGCGAACGATATCGTGATTCTCGATGAGACCTACAACGCCGGATTAGAGTCAATGCTGGCGGCGCTGCAATTGTTGGCAGACACACCCGGAACGCGTCACATCGCGGTTCTCGGCACGATGAAGGAGTTAGGAGACTGGTCTGTGCCCTTTCATCAACAAGTTGGGGCAATGGCAAAGCAGCTTAAACTCGACGGACTTTTGATATTGGCAGATGACGCCGAGGCAGAGGCGTTGGCGATCGGAGCCGATTCGCTCCCGTCCGAACGATTTTCAACTCACGAAGCAGTGGTGACTCGACTGAAAGAGATGGTGCGATCGGGCGATCGGCTCTTGTTCAAAGCCTCTCGATCGGTGGGACTCGATCGCGCTGTCGAACAATTCCGATCTCAATTTCAATAAGCTGAGATCTGGCACCAGAGGCAACATCCCCCGCTTCGATCGGGTCGGTCATCGCATTCACCCGCCCCGGATTGCAGGTAGCTTCGCAATTGCCTCCGGCAACGGGGCTAACCTTGCGAAGTCCACTAAAGGGACTGAATGCTAATCAGTACAACATCTTCAGTCTGTTTCAACAGACTTCGCAAGGCTAGCCCGGAATTCCATTCACGGGCGGGCGAGTGCAATGAATGACGGAATTCCATTCACGGGCGGGTGAGTGCAATGAACGAACCGTCTCAAACACCCTCTCAGGCAGCCGGGTAGAAAGTCCGATCGTGCGTCTAATGGCTTCCCACAGTCGCGAGTTTGACACCGCCGTTTTTTGTCCGGCTTTGGGCACTCTTGCGAACGCGATCGCTCTTGCGGGTTCCGCCTGCCATTTCATATTCGCGGCTGTCGTTGCCATATTTGCCGCTTACGCCGTTGAGTAGTTGGTCGAGCAGGTCGCCCATGTCGTGTTCCATCTGGTCGATTTCTTGTTTGGCGATGTCGAGTGTGGCGATCGTGTCGTTGTAGTCGTTTAGTTTAGCGTTTAGCTGATCGATTTGCATAGCAAGGGTCGAAAGACTGCGATCGTTGCCAAAGTTAAGCTGAGGATCGATGGCTTTGAGCTTCAAGATTCGCAGTTGTCCTTTGTCGAGAATGCGAGAGGTTCGCTGTGGGCGTGGCATAGTAGAAGGTTCCTTTCTAGGGTTCTGTACTGTTCTAGTTTGCCCTTAGCTGCTAGAGAATTGGCTGAGTAATTCGCGCAGAGATTGTGTGGTTTGTGAGGAGTTTGACGATCGCGTCTCGTGGTTTTCCGCAATGAGGTGACGATGACGAGTAGGTTTACTGAGAAAATCGCGACGTTTGGGATGAATGTCGTAAGGTTTGCGGCAAATGTCGGAATATTCGTGGCAAATGCTGCGGTTTTCACAAATAATGTTGTAGCGATCGCGGTGACTGGTTAAACAGATACGATGACAGGCTAAATAGATAGGTTGACAGATTGGGTGAATGCAGCGACAAGTTGAACGGATAGGGTGCTGCCTCCCTACTTCTTGTATCCCTCTGTCAAAATAGAAACAACTTTCTGACTTCTCAATCCCCCCATTCCCAATTCCTATGACTTCCCGCTCTATCCTTGAACTCATCGATCGTGCCTACACCGAAAATTGGAAAGAGCTTGATTTATCGAGGCAGAGACTAACGGAAATACCACCAGGGATCGGACGGTTGACCCAGTTGGAAACGCTTAATCTCCATAACAACCAAATCACGGTTATCCCAGATGCGATCACTCAACTGATCAATCTCAAAAACATTAACCTCTATAGCAACCGAATCACGGTTATCCCGGACGCAATCACTCAACTCACCAATCTCAAAAACCTTAACCTCAATGACAACCAACTCACGGTTATCCCGGACACGATCGCTCAACTGACCAATCTCACAGCACTTGACTTCGATCACAACCAAATCACCGTTATCCCGGACGCGATCGCTCAACTGACCAATCTCACAACGCTTAACCTCTATAACAATCAAATCACCGTTATCCCAGACGTGATTGCTCAACTCAATCTCAAAAACCTTAACCTCGCTGGCAACCAAATTACCGTTATCCCAGAGGCGATCGCTCAACCGACCAATCTCACAACTCTTGACCTTGCTGGCAACCAAATTACCGTTATCCCAGAGGCGATCGCTCAACTGACCAATCTCACAACTCTTGACCTCACTAACAACCAAATTACCGTTATCCCAGAGGCGATCGCTCAACTGACCAATCTCACAACTCTTGACCTCACTAACAACCAAATTACTGTCATCCCAGAGGCGATTGCCCAACTGACCAATCTCGCAAACCTTTACCTCCGTGGTAACCAAATCACCGTTATCCCGGACGCGATTGCTCAACTCACCAATCTCACAAGCCTCAACCTCCGTAGTAACCAAATCACCGTTATCCCGAACGCGATCGCTCAACTAACCAATCTCGCAAACCTTTACCTCCGTAGTAACCAAATCACCGTTATCCCGGACACGATCGCTCAACTGACCAATCTCATAGAGCTTGACCTCTCTCTCAACCAAATCACCGTTATCCCGGACACGATCGCTCAACTGACTAATCTCACAGAGCTTGACCTCTCTTTCAACCAAATCACCGTTATCCCAGACACGATCGCTCAACTGACCAATCTCACAAGGCTTGTCTTGAAAGATAATCCTATCCAGAATGTGCCGCCTGAAATTATTCGTAAAGGTTGGGGTAGGGATGAAATTGAAGACGGTGAACCGCAGGTAGTTTTTGCCTACCTTAAATCTGTTACCAAATCCTTCGACAAACGCTCCTTGAACGAATTAAAGGTTCTCCTGGTGGGCGAAGGTGATGTCGGCAAGACCTCACTCCTTAAACGGCTTACTCAAAACACCTTCAACCCTAACGAAGCTAAAACCCCCGGCATCAACATTCAACCCTGGCGACTGCCCAACGGCGACCAAACTATTCAGCTCAACCTCTGGGACTTTGGCGGGCAGCGCGTCATGCACAGCACCCATCAATTCTTTCTCACCAAACGCAGCCTCTATCTCCTCGTTCTCGACAACCGCAAAAATGAACCGCAAAACCGCGTCGAATATTGGCTCAAGCTCATCGAAACCTACGGCGGCAACTCCCCCGTCATCATCGTCGGCAACTGCTCAGACGAACACCCCCTAGAACTCAAAGCCCGCACCCTCAAAAAGAAATATCCCCAAATCAAACAAGTCCTCTCCACCTCCTGCAAAACAGGCGACGGCATCGACAAACTCTGGCAAGCGATCGCCGCCCAAATCGACGAAATCCCACACATCCGCGATCTCTTCGACCAAGCCTGGTTTGACATCAAAACACAACTCGAACAAATGCGAACCAGCTACGACTTCATCTCCTACGAAAGATACCAAACCCTCTGCACCGCCGCCGAAATCACCACCCCTCAAGACCAAGAAATCCTCGTCGAAGTCCTCCACGATCTCGGCATCGTTCTCAACTACCGCAACGACCCCCGCCTCAGCGAAACCCACGTCCTCAACCCCGAATGGGTCACCAGCGGCGTATACGACATCCTCAACAACCACGATCTGATGGTCAACAAAAAAGGCATCCTCGCCCTCCCCGACCTCAGCACTATTCTCAAACAACCCGATCGCTATCCCCAAAACAAACGCCCCTTCCTCATGGGATTGATGGAGAAGTTTGAACTCTGCTTCCCCCTCGACGGCTACAACGGCGATCGCTACCTCATCTCTGATCTATTACCGATCGACGAACCCGACGTAGACAGCTACGAATTCGCCCCGCTCCACTTCCAATACCACTACGACATCCTCCCCAGCAGCATCATTTCCCGCTTCATCGTCCGCAACCACACCCTCATTTACAAAACCATGCGCTGGCGCAGTGGAGCCGTTCTCACCCGTGACAACAGCAAAGCTCTCGTCCGCGCCGACGAAGAAGACAACTTCATCAGCATCAAAGCCCAAGGCTCCCGCGCCAGTGACCTCCTCAGCATTATCCGCGCCGACTTCACCAAACTCCACACCAACCTCGCCGTCCAAGAATTCCTAGTCATTCGAGAAGTCGTCAACGACCAACCCACCGGACGAGAAGTGCCCGTCGATTACACCTATCTCTGCGACCTCGAACACCAACGCACAGTAGAAGCCTCTCTCCCCCGACTCAAAGGAACCTACAATCTCCGCAACCTCCTCGAAGGCGTAGAATCTCACTCCCAACGCCAAGACAACCTCGACGATCGCCTCGATCGCAGTCGCAAAACCCGCCTCGATCGCCCCCTCCGTCCTCTACCTCAATCCCCGCAACGTCCCGGTCTAGTCAAAACGAGCGTCTTAATGCTCATTGTTTTAGCCGTTGTCGCCGCGATCTTTGCAGCGATCGCCCATTACATTCCTGGATTGAATCTGCTTGTGATTGTGACGGCGATTCTCATTGCCTTCGCTGTAGGCAGCATCTTCATCCTAAGAACCACAGGCATCATTGATAACAGTACCTTTCAAGGAACCTTAGATGGTTTCTGGAAAGCCGTTTCCTTGCAGAAAGGTCAAGACCCGGAAGATAAGCCCGATCGTAAGCTGCCACCAGAAGCAGATGGGAAAAAATAATGAACCTCTCGATCGCTTTCGCCACCACCCCACCTTCACTGACCCCCACAACCCCGCCGCCGTCGAAGCCTGCGAAGTCTGCCGCAAGCACGTCTGGGACGCATGAGCAACCCAACTAGCGAATCATCCAAAATCGGCTCATGGCTTCAACCTCTAAACACCTGGCTATAATCACAGCATGACCGACCCGCCCAACTTCACTGATCCCTATGAAGCCATTCTCTACGATCGCTACACCGCAGAAGAAATCGCTGAAGTCCAGCAGCTCATAGCAGCCTGGGATCAGGCGACCTATCCCACCTTACCTTCAAGCATCGTCAAACATGCCCAAAAGCATGGATTCACTGAAGACTACCTTCGCTATCTCCGCAAAGCGAACAACTTCAACAAGAAAGGTGCCCGCAAAAAGTCTCTTCCAGATGGCGCAACCCGTTGGAACAAAGGGCGCGAATTTCTCATCGAACGCAACAGCAAAATCGTAACCTACGGAGAAAATGACTAACTCATGGAAACTCAACCCCTCGACCCAGCGATCGCTCATATCCAACTGCTCTCCCAACAGCTAGACGACCTCTATCAAGCAATGAAAACCGAACGGCAAGCGATCGCCCAATGGGAGGAAGACCAAGACTTTTCGATTCTTGGTGTCTTAGAACTCTTCTCAGGCGACGTTCAAGGCTATGTGGAGAAGATTCTCACTCCAAGCGCCTCATCTCATCCAGAAGAGCATCTAGCCCATCTTCGCAAGCTCAACGTATTCGAGATTAACTACTTCGCCACTTGGTATTTTGCCAACCTCAACACCTATCCTCACATCAAACAATACACCGAACATCTTGACCATCTCCGGTTACTGCTCATGGAGCATTTTGGTGTAAGATTCGCGATCGCTGCATAAGCAAACTTCGCATAAACTTATTGGGAAGCTCTCAATCTATCGTGGAATAGACTGATTCAAAGAGCGATCGCTTCCGCCACCATCCAAGCCTCAACGACCCCCACAACCCCGCCGCCGTCGAAGCCTGCGAAGTCTGCCGTAAGCACGTCTGGAACCGAGAAGAGTAAGAATTCTAGATTGACTTACGCATCCGAGTCGTATTCAACGCAGATCGCCAGACCTGCTAACAATTCTTTAAGTCGATCGATTTCAATCCTTCCAATCCGGTTCACAAAGCGTTCAGTCGAAACACTCCGAACCTGTAAAACATTGCCAGCAGAATCAAGATCGAGTCCATTCTCTGGTGTTGCAGGAACCTTGACCATGAAAGGACGGGTGTTGAACTTGTCTTGCCAAGTTGCGATCGGAATCACAATTCGCATCAAGATCGACCCATAAAGATTCGAGCTAATCACCACCGCAGGACGAGTTTTCTGGATTTCTTGTCCTCTGGTCGGGTTGAGATTAACTAGCCAAATTTCACCCCGTTTTGCAATCGACAAAACTAATCCTCCCAATCTTCCGTATCCAATACTGAGAATTCAGTCAGTTCTGGATCAGTTTGAAAATCTTCCGCCATTGCCACAATGTAAGGCGCAAGCAAGCGATCGCGATCGCAAATCGGCAGCTTCGCGATCTGTTGCAGCGAAAGGGGCAGCGGTTCAAGCGGGGAACGGTTACTAGACAGCGATCGGGCAAAGTTCAGAACAGCTTCCTGTTGAGGGAGAGGCAGCGATCTAACCGTTTCCAGTAACGTTTGTTCAAGGGTTGCCGGATCTGCCATGCGTTGTATTCCTCAATCCTCATTCCACTGTATCAGCCAAGACTCGCTCCATCAAACGCTATCATCACAGCTAGAAGCCATCATGATTGCCGCCGCCAAACTACCCTACAACGTCAGATATCCAGCGAGGGACTCATGCAAACGATCGCCTCCTCATCCTCAGGCAAAGCAGAGATGCAACAACAGCATGATCGATCGTGAACTGACTCTCGACTCAAGACACCTTGCCAAACACCTGCCCAACACCCCACAAATGCAAAAGCTCCTACGAGAAGGCAGCGTCCATCTCTTCCACGATCGCGCCACCCTCAAAACCGTCGCCGCAGCCATTTTACAGAACGGCGAATTTACAGGAACCCTGCGGGGACACGATCGCTACGGACTATACTTCACAGAACCTATTGGCTATCGACTCGATGCAGACGGCAACCAAACCCCGCTCTATTATGGAGAAATGAAGATCAAAGGAGACAAATATCATGTTATCCCCCGCACTCGCCCTAGCCGATAACTGGGACTTCACAGAACTCTGGCTCGATCCAACCGCCTCTCCCCCCTACGTTCTGATCCTGCTCTGCGGCGAACAGGAGAACTGTAGCATCTACGATCCAGCCAAAAACTATCAAGTTGTCTTTACTGGATCTTCCTACCAAGCCGCAAAACTCTGGCTCCTCGAAGATGAATACGAGCGAGTTGAAGGACAACTCAAAGCCGAAAAAGTTGCCTAACCCCACCTCGCTGCAAACCAGAATATATTTAAGCACCTGTTCAGGGTTCACCGCGATCGCTTCCGCCACCATCCAAGCCTCAACGACCCCCACAACCCCGCCGAGATCGAAGCCTGCGAAGTCTGCCGCAAGCACGTCTGGAACCGCGAAGAGTAAGAATTCTAGATTGACTTACGCATCCGAGTCGTATTCAACGCAGATCGCCAGACCTGCTAACAATTCTTTAAGTCGATCGATTTCAATCCTTATTTAAAGCATCTCGATCGCGCTGTCGAGCAATTCCGATCCCAACTTCTATAAGCCGTATCCCTCCAGACATATTCCTCCTTATAACTTGTGGAGGATGTTAGAAGCCCCTTAACTCAGCCATTCTGGCTACAAGCGTTGTTTTACACAATTACCGGGCTTGGCTGACGCAATAGTTTGATTGCGAGGGTTTGGCGATGGAGAGGAAATTTCTATGTTTCAACTTTCAAATGTTAATTGGGAACTCAGTCAGATTCCCTGGCTAATGCAGATTCCCGTCGATCGGGGACTCAACACTCCCGAACAGGCATCATTAGTATTTTCAGGTCCAAGATTCTTTGTGGCGCTAATCGCAGGATTAGTATTAGCGTTTGCGTTCCAAATTTTGTTAACAAACCTGTCCGTTGCGGCAGGTATTTCTTATTTAGGGCGTTCTTCTAATTCTGATCATGACGACTCTCATGAATCAGGCAGCGTTGGCGGAACGGTTCGCAAAATCGAGTTTGCCGTGGGCTTATGGACTCTGGTTACCGTGACCATTGCGTTATTTGTCGCGTGTTTGTTGGCGGTCAAACTAAGTCTGCTGTCTAGTGCAGGGTTAGGCGCGATCGTCGGTCTAGTGATTTGGGGCGCTTATTTTGTTCTGTTAGTCTGGTTTAGCTCAACCACCGTTGGCTCTCTCGTTGGCTCATTGGTAAACAGCGCTACGTCCGGCTTTCAAGCGATTTTAGGCACGGCAACGGCGGCTGTCGGCGCAAAAGCGATCAACCAACAAGTGGTGTCTACGGCTGAAGCAGCAGCGGCGGCAGTTCGGCGCGAGTTGGGCAGCGCGATCGATCCAACTCACATCCGCGACTCGATCGAAGACTATCTCGAAAAAGTGCGTCCGCCTCAGTTGGACATGAAACACATTCGCGGCGAGTTTGAGAAGCTGATCAATGACCCAGAATTGCAGTCGATCGCGGGAAGCACGTCTCCCACTGAGGTTATCGAGCGTCTGCGGCACATCGATCGCAGCACCTTCTCAAATCTGATTAGCAATCGCACTGATCTCTCTAAAAAAGATGCCAGTCGATTAGTGGATCAGTTGGAATCGGTTTGGCAAAAAACTCTGGGTCAGTTTCAGCAACGCAAAGACCCCAATGCCGAACTGATGGACTATCTGAAAACGGTTCAGTCTGGCTCAGTCAACACCAATGAGTTGAATGCAAAGCTCGATCGTCTGACCGAAGAAGTTCGTCGCCAGGGTCAAACGATGCAAAACCCGCAGCAGTCTGGAATGGCTGCAATGGGTCAGCCTTCTCAACCAGGGCAGTCCAGCATGATCGACCAAGCGATGCAGTTTGGATTTGGCACGCTCATGAGCACTGTCATGGGACGCACTGACCTCTCTGACATTGATGTCGAAAAGATTTTAGGACAATTCAAAACCGCGAAAGACAAAGTAACTCAAGGCGCAAAGCAAGTCGGGAGCCAGATCTCTGAAAAGACTTCGGGCTTCAGCCCAGTGAAAGCAGATGTCGAAAACTATCTGCTCAACACCTACTCCTGGCATCTAAATCGGGAGACGCTAGAAACTGAGTTTAGAGACGTTCTCTACGATCCTGAAGCCAACCCAGCTTTGGTGCGTCGTCAGCTAGAGCAGCTAAATCGCGGCGACTTTGTAGCCCTGCTGAATCAGCGCGGCGATTTGCCTGCTGCCAGAGTTGCAGAGGTTGCAGACCAGCTAGAGACGATTCGGACTGCTATTTTAGGCTCAGTGCAAACGGCTGATGAGCAAGGTCAGTCTCAAGATCTGCGGAGTCGCCTTGAGAACTATCTGCGATCGACCGACAAATCCGAACTTAACCCCGACGGAATCGAGCGAGATCTGTCTCTGCTGCTGCACGACCCTGAAGCGGGCTTTGATGCTTTACAGGGTCGTCTAGGTCAATTCGATCGAGATACGATTGTGCAGCTATTGGCGCAGCGCCCTGATATGTCTCAAGAAGAAGCCGATCGCATCGTCAGCCAAGTTGAAGGCGTGCGCGATCGCGTTCTCAACTCGGCAAAGACGACTCAAGATCGCGTCAAATCTGAAGCCGATGCCCTGCGGATCAGAGTCGAGTCTTATCTGCAAAACACCAACAAAGAGGAACTCAATCCTGACGGCATCAAGCGCGATTTCAAACTGCTGTTAGACGATCCGCAAGCGGGTGCGTCTGCGTTGCGCGGTCGGTTGAGTCAGTTCGATCGAGACACGCTCGTGCAGCTACTGGGTCAACGCAAAGACATGACCCCCGAAGAAGCCGATCGGGTCGTCAGTCAGCTTGAAGACGTGCGTCACAACATTCTTCACGCGCCACAAATCGCAGCAGGTAAGGCAAAAGAACAGGTTGATCAGGTCACCACTAAAGTCTCCGACTATCTGCGAAACACCAACCTGCAAGAACTCGACCCCGATGGCATCAAGCAAGACTTGAACACGCTCTTGCACGACCCCAAAGCAGGAGCCTATGCCCTGGGATCACGGCTTTCTCAGGTCGATCGAGAGACGCTGGTTAAACTTCTTAGCCAACGTCAAGACTTGAGCGAAGAGCAGGTCAATCAAATCATCGATCAAGTTCAAGGATCGCTGCGCAGCATTGCTCGTGCGCCTCGTCGTCTAGCCGCCCGGACTCAACAGCGAGTCATGAACTTTGAATCGGCGCTAGAAGGCTATCTCCGCAACACTCACAAAGCGGCACTCAACCCTGAGGGCATCAAGCACGACCTGCAAATCATGCTGCGTGACCCTCGCCTAGGCTTGAGCAACTTGGGAACTCGCGTTACAGAAATCGATCGCCCGACGATCGTGGCTCTGCTTGCCCAACGTCAAGACATGACCGAAGAAGAAGCCAATCGCGTCGTCGATCAAGTTCTCTCGGTGCGTGACCAATTTATGGCGCAAATTCAGGGCATCCAAGACCGTCTTCAGTCGGTGGTTGACGGCATCTTTGCCAGAATCCGCGACTACTTGAATGGTCTCGATCGCCCTGAACTCAACTATGAAGGCATTCGTCAAGACGTGCGGACGATGTTCCACGATCCCCAAGCTGGCTTTGATGCCATGCGCGATCGTCTAGGCAGCTTCAATCGCGAAACGCTAGTGGCGCTTCTTAGCTCTCGTGAAGACATCTCAGAAGCCGATGCCAACCGCGTCATCGATCAAATTGAAGGCGCACGAAATACTGTTCTGCAACGGGCAGAGCGCGTTCAAGAAGAGGCACAGCGTCGTCTAGAAGCGGTCAAACGTCAGGCAAAGAAGCAAGCAGAAGAAACACGTAAAGCCGCTGAGACTGCCGCATGGTGGTTGTTTGGCACTGCCATCGTATCGGCTGCGGCTTCTGCAATTGCCGGAGCGATCGCCGTTTCCTAACAGCGGTTCACCGGAATCACAACACAGCCTCCCAAATGGGGGGCTTTTTTAATCGCGGTCAATGTCAGAATAGAGCCAAGAAGTCTCAGAGGACATCGTTATGGTGCAATACAACCCGTTGCAGTCTCTGCCGACCGAAGACGATCTGCCCGACAGTGACGACACGCCCGTGGATAACGAACTTCAAATCCTGATTCCGAGCTTACTGCGAGCCATTCTCGCCCTCCTGTGGGCAGACCGAATGGACTGGTTTTTAGGATTCAACATGGGCGTTTATTATGAAGTTGGGCAACCCGCGATCGTGCCCGATGGCTTTCTCAGTGTGGGTGTTCCTCGGCAAAAACGAGCCAACGGCAGACGCAGTTATGTGATCTGGCAAGAACAAGTTGTTCCTCAGTTTGTCTTGGAGTGCGTCTCTCATGCTTACGGCGGCGAGTATGACACCAAAGTCGCAAAGTACGCGCAAATCGGTGTACTTTACTATGTCATCTACAATCCTGAATTCTATCGGCGCAACAAACACGACTCCTTTGAGGTCTATCGTCTCGTCAATGGGCGCTATATACAGCAGCCCGGAAATCCGGTCTGGATGCCCGAATTAGGACTAGGCATCGGGGTTGAGCAAGGAACCTTTGAAGGCTGGACGCAGAACTGGCTGTATTGGTATGACTCTCAGGGTCAGCGTCTAGCCAGCCCTGACACGATGATTACACAGGAGCGACAACGGGCAGACCAGGAGCAACAACGGGCAGACCAGGAGCAACGACGCGCAGATGAAGAACGACAACGGGCAGACCAGGAGCAACAACGCGCGGATGAAGGACGACAACTAGCAGACGAAGAACGACAACGGGCAGACGAAGAGCGACGGCTAAGAGAAGACTTGCTGAATCGACTGCGCGATCGAGGAATCAACCTTGACGATCTCTAATCGCGCTCCGATCGGGCAAGTTTAGTTTTGCAGAACAGCTCGCCTCGCTATCATTCAAGTAATTGACAAAACTCAATGACCTAAGCGCGATAAAATCAAAACCTTAAAAGAGCTTCGGAGGTTAAGACCCTTCGATCGTGGGGAAAGCAACAGTCATGGCGCTAATTGTTCAGAAATACGGGGGCACCTCTGTTGGGTCGGTCGATCGCATTCAAGCCGTCGCCCAGCGAGTTGTCAAAACCGTCAACGCTGGAAACTCAGTCGTTGTTGTGGTTTCGGCAATGGGCAAAACGACCGATGGATTGGTCAAACTCGCCCATGAGATATCGAGCAATCCGAGTCGGCGCGAGATGGATATGCTGCTTTCGACCGGAGAACAGGTGACGATCGCGCTTCTCAGCATGGCACTGCAAGAGCTTGGACAGCCCGCCGTTTCGCTCACAGGTGCCCAAGTCGGCATCGTTACCGAAGCGCACCACACCCGCGCCCGGATTTTGAACATCGCTACCGATCGCTTAGAGCGCCACCTCAAAAAGGGCGAAGTGATCGTCGTCGCCGGGTTTCAAGGAGTCAGCCGCACCGAGGATCTAGAAATCACAACCCTAGGTCGAGGCGGCTCCGACACGTCTGCTGTCGCGCTTGCCGCCGCCCTCAAAGCTGACTTTTGCGAGATTTATACCGATGTTCCAGGCATTCTCACGGCTGACCCGCGACTGGTCGAAGATGCCCAGTTAATGACCGATATCACCTGCGACGAGATGCTTGAACTCGCCAGCTTAGGGGCAAAAGTGCTGCATCCCCGAGCGGTTGAGATTGCCCGTAATTATGGAATGCCCTTGGTTGTGCGATCGAGTTGGACAGACGATCCCGGAACTTGGGTCACGTCGCCAATGCCGCAGCCTCGATCGCTCGAAGGACTCGAAATCGCCCGTCCCGTCGATGCCGTAGAATTTGACACCGATCAAGCCAAAGTTGCCTTACTGCGAGTGCCCGATCGTCCGGGAATTGCCTCGCGCTTGTTTGGTGAAATCGCGACTCAGAGTTTAGATGTTGATCTCGTGATTCAATCCATTCACGAAGGTAATACCAACGACATTGCGTTTACCGTTACCAAAAATTCTCTCAATCGTGCAGAAGCCGTTGCCAATGCCATCATTCCCGCATTAACTGCCCATCAGCCTTCCAGTTTAGAAAAAGCGCCCGAAGTGATGGTAGAACCGCAGATCGCCAAAGTCACGATCGCCGGAGCCGGAATGATTGGTCGTCCAGGAGTTGCCGCTCGAATGTTCTCCACTCTGGCAAACGCTGGCATCAACATTCAAATGATTTCGACTTCTGAAGTGAAAGTCAGTTGTGTGATTGATCAACGCGACTATGAGAACGCGATCGTGACCCTGTGCCACGCGTTTGACATCACTCAGTCAGCCATCGATCGTCAACCCAAACCCCAAGAAACCCTCACGGCTCAAAACCCCGTTCGTGGTGTTGCCCTCGATCTCAAGCAAGCCCAATTAGCGATTCGTCATGTGCCCGATCGTCCTGGCATGGCGGCAAAGATCTTCCAACTTCTTGCAGACAACAATGTCAGCGTCGATATGATTATTCAATCTCAGCGCTGCCGAGTGCTCAACGGCGTGATGACTCGCGATATTGCCTTTACCGTCGCCCAAATGGATGCAGAAACCGCTCGGACTGTTTTAGAAACGGCGGCTCCTGAGTTGGGCTGTGGTGAAATCGTTGTGGATATGGCGATCGCCAAAGTCAGCATTGTTGGCTCAGAGATGGTCGGTCAACCTGGGGTCGCTGCCCGAATGTTTGACGCGCTGTATCAGCAAAAAATCAACATCCAAATGATCGCAACATCTGAGATCAAGGTCAGTTGTGTCGTCGCAGAAGATCAGGGAGTGATGGCTCTACGGGCAATTCATCACGCTTTTGGTTTAGCAGGAACCCAAACAATTCAGGTTTCAGCATAAATATCTGTACAATTGGCATATCCACCTAGACAAGCTGTAATTTGCAATGAGTGACAAAGAAGCAGTGCTTGAACTTATAAAGCGTTTACCTGCCACCGTATCTTTACGCGAAATTCTGCGAGAAATTGAGTTTATTGCGGCGGTCAAAGAGGGCTTGGATGAAATTGATCAAGGACAGGGGATATCTGTTGAATCAGTAGAGCAGATGATTGCAGTATGGACTACACCGTAGTCTTATCTCCAAAGGCAGTTAGAGATTTGGAGACGATCGTTCGATATATCGCCTTAAACAATTCAGAAGCAGCCAGCAAGATCGGTCAAAATCTCCTCAACAAGACTAAGGAACTGCGTCAATTCCCATTCAAGGGTCAGCAGGTGCCAGAATTCAGCAGTCCTGATATTCGGCAGATCATCCTTAAACCGTACCGCATCGTATATCGAGTCGAAGAGGATAAAAGGCGCATTAGTGTTGCTCGGTTCTGGCATTCATCTCAAGAAAACCTAGAACTTTGAGGATGTAATGGCAAACAACTGAGAGTCCTCGACACTTGACAATCAAATCTAGCTGTGTCTATATTTAGCTATGCAGATGAATATCAATACCTAGATGTTCGTCTCATGGGCACTATCTCTGATCCTTAGGTCAATGCACACCCAGTATTCTGGTCTAGCGTTTATCTGAGAGGGGAGATTCTATTTTAGGTAAACGCTGGTTCAGCATGTTGGGTATGCGCTGGTGTGAGGCTTAGAGATAGTGCGTTTGAGACGTTTACCAATAGGTGACAAATTAGTAGTTTCCCTAACCAGTGGGAGTCTTGCTGATTATGTCCAATATTCCTCTGTTAATAAACTTATTGGCAAGGCAAATTCATGATGACTTCCAAGCAAAAACGCGCTAAGACGGCTCAACTGCTCCGCGAGTTTGGTCCTCAATGTTTTTGGTGTGGGTGTGACCTACCTCCAGGAACGCAAACCCTCGACCACCTGAAACCCAAGAGTCGAGGCGGCTCTAATTCACTAGAAAACCTGAGACTCGCCTGTTTTTCATGCAACAACTTTCGCGGAGATAGTCTCTTTCCACCTCGAAAGCCGTTCAAACGTTAATCAATTTTTAGGGACGTGGATTAAATAACATAGACAATCACAAAGTCTCGGATCATCCTCATTCCGACCTTTTCCTACCAAGAAAGTTGGAATGAGGGGACATCTCTGGAGTTATTTAATCCACGATCTTTAGTTAACAGTGAGGAAAAAATGCACGAACTTTTGATATTCAATGATGAGAAACTTTTGCGTCGATCGCTCACCCATCGCTCCTACGTCAACGAAAATCCTGGAGAAAATGGAGACAACGAGCGCCTAGAGTTTTTGGGTGATGCAATCCTCAACTTCATTAGTGGCGAGTATCTTTATCGGATTCATCCTGAACTGGGAGAAGATCAAATGACACGGCGACGTTCTGCACTTGTAGACGAACGACAACTAGCTAGATTTGCTACGGAGGTAGGTCTAGATTTCAGAATGCGATTAGGGCAAGGTGCAATCCGCGATGGTGGATATCAAAATCCTAATCTTCTCAGCAGTACTTTCGAGGCAGTCGTTGGAGCTTATTATTTAGACCACGATCGAGACATCGAGACACTACGTCCTTTAGTAGAACAGCTCTTTGACTCTGTACCTCAAGGTGTTACGGTAGCTCGATCAAGTGTAGATTCAAAAAACAAGTTTCAGGAATTCGCACAGGCAAATGGTGCACTAACCCCTCCAAAGTACGTTACAGAAAAACTAGGTGGAGAAGATCATGCGCCGGAGTTTGTCTCTAAGGTTTATATAGGCGACAAACATTACGGTGAAGGGAAAGGTCGTAGCAAGAAAGATGCAGAAAAACAGGCTGCTGAAGATGCTATATCCAAGTTGAAGAAACGAGGCTTGATTTGATGCAGCATAATCGACGAGGGCGTAACTGAAGGTTTATCCGTCAACGTTGAACAAATGGAAGTAGCCGGGTTCGCCTTCGGGCACTAAAAAACAGTCGATCGTGTGATGCGATCGACTGCTTTCAAATTAATTCAGGTGTGGACTACATCATGCCCATGCCGCCCATGCCGCCCATGCCGCCCATACCACCCATACCACCCATGCCGCCCATGTCAGGCGCACCGCCGCCAGCAGACTTCGGCTCAGGCTTCTCGACAACGAGCGCTTCGGTGGTGAGCACCATACCCGCGATCGAGGCAGCATCTTGCAGCGCCGATCTCACCACCTTTGCCGGATCGACAATTCCAGAAGCGATTAAGTCTTCGTAGGTGTCAGTCAGCGCGTTATAGCCGACGTTGAAGTCTAGACCCCGGACTTTCTCGACGACTACAGAACCTTCAACACCCGCATTATCAGCGATTTGCTTCAGAGGCGCTTCAAGCGCTTTCATTACAATGTTTGCGCCGATTTTCTCTTCATCGTTGAGGGTTTCCTTGAACGCTTCGAGTTTGACAGCTAGGTGAATCAGCGTGGTGCCACCACCCGGAACAATGCCTTCTTGAACGGCTGCTTTCGTCGCGTTGAGGGCATCTTCGATGCGGTTTTTGCGATCTTTAAGTTCGGTTTCGGTTGCAGCACCGACTTTGATGACGGCAACGCCACCCGCCAGTTTCGCAATCCGCTCTTGAATTTTCTCTTGATCGTAGTCAGAGTCAGAGCGCTCTAGTTCACTTCGCAGTTGAGCAACGCGCTTTTGAATGTCGCTCGAATTGTCACCACCTGCCACGATCGTGGTCGTATCTTTAGTGATCGTCACTTTGCGGGCAGAACCCAGCATTTCTAACGTCACAGTGTCGAGGCTCAAGCCCATGTCTTCAGAGATGACCTGACCGCTGGTGAGAACGGCAATATCTTGCAGCATTGCTCGACGACGTTCGCCAAAGCCAGGAGCTTTAATCGCTGCCACGCTAAGGACACCGCGTAAACGGTTGACTACCAGCGTTGCAAGTGCCTCTCCTTCGATATCTTCAGCGATGATCAGCAGTGGTTGTCCCCCACGAGCGATCTTCTCCAAAACCGGAATCAGGTCTTGAATCGAGCTGATTTTCTTGTCAGCAAGCAAAATCGCAACGTTCTCAAATTCTGTGATCAGACGCTCAGTGTCGGTGATGAAATAAGGCGAGAGATAGCCGCGATCGATTTGCATCCCTTCGACCAGATCCATCTCAGTGGCGAGAGACTTTGATTCTTCGACCGAGATCACGCCATCTTTACCGACTTTATCCATCGCTTCAGAAATCATTGCGCCGACTTCTTCATCACCACCAGAGGAGACGGTTGCGACTTGCGCGATCGCGTTGCCTTCAACGGGCTTGGCGACAGCGGCGATTTCTTCCACGATTTTGGCGACGGCTTTCTCAATGCCGCGTCGTAAACTGACCGGATTGGCACCTGCTGCCACGTTCTTCATGCCTTCACGGATCAGCGCTTGGGCAAGGACTGTTGCAGTCGTGGTGCCGTCTCCAGCCAAATCTTTGGTTTTAGAAGCCACTTCGCGAATCAGAGCCGCGCCTGTGTTTTCGAGCGGGTCTTCGAGTTCGATTTCTCTGGCGATCGTCACCCCATCATTAACAATTTGAGGGATGCCAAATTTCTTTTCGAGCAATACGTTGCGCCCCTTGGGACCTAGCGTAACTCTCACGGCATCCGCAAGAGCATTGACACCTCGCTCAAGCGCCTGCCGAGCTTCGTCTTTAAAGACCACAAACTTTGCCATATCAATTCCCCAGTTCTCTACCTAGAAATTTAGCACTCGATCGGGCAGAGTGCTAATTAAGATTAGATCGGAAAACCGAACGAGTAAGGACGAAAGCTGAAAATTGGGTTTTCTCCACCGAGGGAATGAACCGTCCCATCAAATTGATTCCTAAAGGCGATCGACAACAAATCCACCCGATGATGCCGTAGAGACGTTTCGGTGGAACGTCTCCTCGATTCCGCCATGACCCAAGATCCATCACACGATCGTTCGCGGCATTCGTCGCATCTCAGCCTCTACGCAAAATGAAATCTTTTACTCAACAACCGACAAGATGGCAAACGGCTCTCATCCTCACCGTAGGAATTTTGGCAGTTTCAACCGCAGCGATTTTAGTCCGGTTGGCGACTCGCGAGGCAAATCTATCGACCGTCGGATTTAGCTTAGTGTTAGCTGCGTCTCGGTTAATCATTGCCTCGCTGGTGCTGCTTCCCAATTGGCAAACGATTCGCCGCAGCAATCTAAGTTTTTCTGCGCTGCGATATTCAGGACTTGCCGGAGTTGCACTTGCTGCTCACTTTGCCACCTGGATTACTTCATTGTCGTATACGTCAATCGCTGCCTCAACGACGATCGTCACGACTACTCCGATTTGGGTCGCTCTTCTCTCGTGGCTGTGGTTTGGTGAGAAGCCCAATCGCGTCATGGGGCTAGGCATCCTCGTCGCGTTGATTGGAGGAGTCACGATCGGCTGGGAGACGGGCAATTCCACAGGTGCAAATCCACTTTTAGGAAACGCACTGGCGCTGATTGGAGCCTGGACAGCCAGCCTATATCTATTATTGGGACGAGAGGCACAGCGACGGAATTTAAGTGTAGGCAGCTACAGCACGATCGCTTACAGTGTGGCAGCAGTTGTGCTGTTGCCGTTGCCCTTAATCGCTGGAACCGCTTACACAGGCTATTCTTCGCTCACCTATGGGTTAATGGTGCTGATGGCGATCGTTCCTCAACTCATCGGGCATACGAGCTTAAATTGGGCAGTCCGTTGGGTGTCACCGACGCTGATAACGCTGCTCAATCTATTTGAGCCAGTCGCCTCTAGCGGACTGGCGCTTGTGATGTTTGGAGAAGTGCCCGGAATGCAGGTTCTGATCGGCGCAATCATTTTGTTGATTGGGGTAGGAGTCGCGATCGCCGCTAAACGGTAGTGGGATTAAAAATTTACCTTTTCTAGCAAGGCAATCACGGCTAACTCATCCGATCGCAGCGCATAGTTATCTTCTGCGACCACACCGACAAATTTTTGCATCGCCTCCTGCAATGACTCATCTAAATAAGCCTCTAAAACGGCAGGATGCACATAATATTTCCGGCATGTTGCCGGACGGTTGCCCAAATGAGCAGCGACGGTTTTGAGTACCTGCGTGATGTTTTTCTTAGCGGCAGTTTGGGAGGTGAAAACGCCAATCTCAACTAAGTGGGATGCCGCTAAAACGGTGCCTGCCCAGGTGCGAAAGTCTTTTGCGGTGAAGTCATGACCTGTAATTTCTCTCAGATAATCGTTGACATCAGTAGAGGTGACATCGTGCGGCTGTCCGTCTTCAGCAATGTATTGAAATAACTCTTGACCCGGAATCTCTTGGCAGCGTTTGACAATGTTGGCGAGCCGACGATCGCGCACCTCAATCTCGTGATCCACGCCACTTTTGCCGCGAAACTGAAACTGAATTTTAGAGCCAGAAATCTGCACATGCTCATCGTGCAGCGTCGTCATGCCATAAGAGTGATTGGTCTTAGCATATTCTTCATTGCCCACGCGAATGCGAGTTATCTCCATCAGTTTGACGATCGCTGCCAGCACTTTTTGTTTGGGCAACCCTGACGCTGACAAATCGCGATCAAGTCGCCTGCGAATATCGGGTAACGATTGACTAAACGCAATCATGCGCGTAAATTTTGTCTGGTCGCGAATCGATCGCCAGAGCGGATGATAGCGATATTGTTTGCGTCCTTTTGCGTCGCGTCCAGTCGCCTGCAAGTGACCATTGGCAAACGGGCAGATCCAGACATGATGATAGGCGGGAGGAATCGCCAACGACTCAATGCGACGAATTTCTTCAGCACTGCGAATCGTCTTGCCGTCAACCCCTACATAGGTGAACGTTCTTTTGCTCGATCGATGCCGCTTAATGCCCGGAATGTCATCCGTGACATATCGCAAACCGACTGCCTCAGCCGATTCTACCGGACTGGTCGGAGCCTCAGCAGACATTGCTGCCTCAATTTCGTCCTTCAGAATCTGCGGTTCAACATTAAGCGTCATTGATGTTTAGGTTGAAGATTATGTTGCTCTATAACAACCACCCTAAGCAATTCGAGATAATCTGAAATCTGCCCAGTAGCAATACTCCGGACATTTTTTTGAACGGTTCCACAAGGCTTTCAGAGTTTATGGTTCAAGGATCGAGCTATTTTTTCAAAGTTAGCTCTGCCTCTGACTTGGAAAAAAAGATCTTGTCCACGGCAGAATAAGGGTTTGAGCCTTAAAATCTGCTCAAATTTTGTCCGGAGTATTGCAGTAGACTACGCAAAAAGAATGACTGGGAATAACTCTGATCGTTGACCACACCTTTAATGATGGCAAAACGGATGCTGATATGACGTTAGACCTCCTGCACGAATCCTTCGCCCTCACCCTAGCCCTCTCCCTAAGGAGAGGGAACAAGAGGTTCTAGCTCCCTTCTCCCTGGGGAGAAGGGTTGGCGAGGGCTTGCCCCACTTCGTGAGGAGGGCTGTCCAGGTTCACGCAGGAGGTCTATTGATCTAAATAGCAGTGCAACCCACAAACTTATTTGATGAAACACGATGCAAATCAATCTTCCTGACGTTTTAGCAGACGTGACCGCAGCCTTTAAGCGCTATGAATCCGCTCTAATCAACAACGATGTCACAATGCTGCACGAATCATTTTTAAACAGTTCCCAGACGATTCGCTATGGCGTGACTGAAAATTTGTATGGTTATGACGCGATCGCTGCCTTTCGCGATGCCCGTTCTCCACTCAACCTCGATCGCATCCTCCGCAACACTGTGATTACTACCTATGGAGAAGACTTTGCGACCGCAAACACCGAGTTTCAGCGTAAAGGCTCTGGGCTAATCGGTCGGCAAAGCCAAACCTGGGTCAAGACTCCTGACGGTTGGCGGGTCGCCTGTGCTCACGTTTCACTGTTGGCATAAGCTGAGGTGGTGATCGATTGGGTTTCGACTGGCTTTAAACTATTCGGTATAGAGAGGCATAATCAACCTCTGCCTGTCATTCTGGCGTGCAGTCACCTAAACTGCTCTTAGTAATCGTCAGATAGTCTGCATTCGATCGAGACCTCTATTTTCCGACTCCTCTCAATTTTTAAGCTAAACCCATGAAGTCTTACCTGGCTGCCGCAATTCAAATGAATAGTCTGCCCGACTTGTCTAAAAATCTAGCTCAGGCAGAAGAACTGATCGACCTGGCAGTTCGCCAAGGCGCAGAGCTAGTTGGCTTGCCAGAAAACTTCTCGTTTTTAGGAGATGAAGACGCAAAACTCGCCCAATCAGAGACGATCGCTCAAGAAAGCGAGAAGTTTATCAGAACGATGGCGCAGCGCTTCCAAGTGTCGATCTTGGGCGGTGGCTTCCCGGTTCCGGTTGAGGGTGGCAAGGTTTACAACACGGCTCTACTCGTTGATCGCAGTGGGCAAGAAGTGGCTCGCTATGAGAAAGTCCACTTATTTGATGTCAATCTGCCAGATGGCAACACCTATCACGAATCTCAGACGGTCGTGGCAGGGCTGCGAGTTCCGCCCGTTCACCCCTCTAAAGACTTGGGCAATATTGGCATCTCGGTCTGCTACGATGTGCGGTTTCCAGAGCTTTATCGCCAACTGTCGCTGATGGGTGCCGAGGTGCTGTTTATCCCGGCGGCGTTTACCGCCTACACCGGGAAAGATCACTGGCAGGTGCTGCTGCAAGCGAGAGCGATCGAAAACACCTGTTATGTGATTGCCCCCGCCCAAACCGGACGACATAACTCGATTCGGCAATCGCACGGGCACGCAATGATCATTGATCCGTGGGGCGTGATTTTAGCCGACGCTGGAGACGAGCCGGGGGTGGCGATCGCCGCGATCGAGCCTGCTCGCTTAGAGCAAGTTCGTCGTCAAATGCCCTCGCTGCACCATCGCGTCTTTGTTTGAAGCAAAAATCGTCAAGAAATCAGTACCATTAAAAGCGACGAATAGGGCGTGACGCATGGTTGTTTCTCTTCCGTGGATGAACTTTTTAAGTGGGACTCAGTTCCTAATCAGCCAGACCGCGCCCGTTTTAGCGGCAGCGACCGAATCAGAAAATAGCCCGATCGTGCTAGCCAGCGTTTTGCTGAGTCTAGTCATCGTTTATTTTGCCAGCAAGCTAGGCGGCGAACTGTGCGCCCGAATTGATTTACCGCCCGTCTTAGGCGAATTAGTGGGAGGCGTTGCGGTCGGCGTGTCTGCGCTGCATCTGCTGGTGTTTCCAATGAGCGGAATCGATGCCAGCAGTTCTCTGATGATGCAGATGATTCAGATGAGCGCTCATCTAAGTCCAGAAAGCCTGACAGCAGTTTTTCAGTCACAGAGCGAAGTGATCTCGGTTTTGGCAGAAATCGGGGTCGTGATTTTGCTGTTTGAGATTGGGCTAGAGTCGGATCTCAAAGAACTGATTCGAGTCGGACCGCAAGCCGCGATCGTCGCTGTGGTCGGTGTCGTCGCTCCGTTTGCCCTGGGCACTGCGGGGCTAATGCTGCTCTTTCATGTCGCTGTCGTCCCCGCAATTTTCGCCGGGGCTGCTCTGACCGCAACCAGCATCGGCATCACGGCGAGAGTTTTAGCAGAGATTCAGCAGCTTGCGTCTAAAGAGGGACAAATCATCGTTGGGGCAGCCGTGCTGGATGATGTGTTGGGCATTATTGTGCTGGCGGTAGTGGCAGGGCTGGCAAAAACAGGCGAAGTGCAGGTTGGCAATGTCATTTATCTGGTGGTTAGTGCCGGAGTCTTTTTAGTAGGTTCAATCTGGTTAGGACGGTTGCTCAATCCGTTTTTTGTTGCCCTCGTCAATGAGTTGAGAACGAGAGGTCAAGTGCTAATCACGGCATTGATTTTTGTCTTTCTGCTTTCTTATATAGCCGCCGTGATTCAGCTAGAGGCGATTTTGGGAGCCTTTGCCGCTGGATTGATTTTGGCGGAAACCGAAAAACGCAAGGAACTCAAAGATCAAGTGGTGCCGATCGCAGATATGCTGGTGCCCATTTTCTTTGTGGTGGTCGGTGCCAAAACGGATATCAGCGTCCTCAACCCGTTTGTGCCCGAAAATCGGGAAGGGCTAATCACGGCGGCGTTTTTGGTGGTGGTGGCGATCGTCGGTAAGGTAGTGACGGGCTTCACATTGGTCGGGCAACCATCTTTGAATCGATGGGCGATCGGCATCGGCATGATTCCACGCGGCGAGGTCGGGCTGGTATTTGCTGCCATTGGTGCCTCTAGCGGAGTGTTGCCCGACTCGCTGCAAGCGGCGATCGTCGTTATGGTGATTTTGACGACGTTTGTTGCCCCTCCTCTGCTGCGGGTAGCGTTCTCAAATCAGGTGGCGCAGACTTCCCTGTCTGAGGAGGCTGAGATTCTCAACGAGTCTGCCCTACTCGATGATGAATTGATTGCAGAGACAACCTTGCGAGAAGATAAGCAGGCAGCAAACGAATGATTCTTCGGAATATCTGTTCATAGATAAGGCGCGATCGTTCGCTTCAACTCGTTCAAAATCCTCGAAAAATAGTTTGAGCGGAAAGCAAGTGTATTAGAATGCTGTAGCCTAAATCTAATTTTCATCGATTGGATAAATCTGGCAACAATGCTCTCCTCTAAAACACGTTGCTTTCTCACTCATTTCTCTTATGCAACCAAACTCTTTGAATAAAAATCTTATAGAACCTTTCCGAAACTTGAACGCCAATCTCTACGTCTCCAAAATTCGAGGGTGCATCAAATTTCTGTGATTTTCGCAGATTGTCCAGAAAGACCTGATCAGTTTGAGAATACTAAAGGGCAAAGATTAGATTACCGATCGCTTGAGATTTGCTGGCTCTATCAACAAAAATTGTCTTTGCCGTTGATGAATTTCCCTCACTGTAGGGAAGGCTCTACGATATTCAGTCTGTAAACCTGGAAATCTTTAGAATTTGGCATCAAGATACTATCTAACTCAGCCTTATATCTGGTCGAAAATGCGATCGATCGCAGGAATTCACCTCTTAGATTCAGATGACTTTCGATTTGTCAAACCCGTCAGAGATGCGAGGCACACCAGGAGAAATTGCTTTGAAACGCAACGGATTATTGTCTCAATTAGTTGGAAGAAAGCCAGAAAAAGTTAATGGAAACGTCGTGAAAGGAGCGGCTAATTTCTGCTTTTTTCTGTTACCTTTTGCCCTTTTTCTGATTACACTGCCCGCTCAAGCAGCCAGACTGCAATTTTGGCGGTTTGATGCCAACCAAAACAGTTTAGAGTTCACCACTGATCAAGGAGTGCAGCCTAGAGCGCAACTGATTGCCAATCCGACTCGGTTGGTGATTGACCTGCCGGGAATTCAACTCGGTCGCCCTGCTGTAACTCAACCTGGGAATGGCAGCTCGATTCAATCGCTGCGAGTGGGGCAGTTCGATCGAGACACCGCGCGCATTGTGGTGGAGTTGGCACCGGGTTACACGATCGATCCCAATCAAGTGCGGTTTCGAGGGGCATCTCCCCAAAATTGGACGGTGCAACTCCCGACTCCTCAATTGACCTCGGCTCCGAGTCCTGTCACGTCGGGCGATCCATCATCGGTGACAGTGCCAACGATCGGCTCCACCAATCCGGGGACGGCGACTTCGACTACGCAGATTCAAAGCATTCAGCCGACACCCGACGGATTTTTTATTCGTACGAGTGGCGGTCAGCCAGAGATTCGAGTGCAGCGCACGGGCGATCGTCGTCAGATGCTCGTCGATCTCTACGGAGCGTCGATTTCGCCAAATCTGTCATCTCGTGACTTTCTCGTCAACCGCAACGGAGTCAATCGGGTGCAGGTGACGCAACTGCAATCGTCTCCTCCGGTAGTGCGCTTGACGCTGTTGATGTCGTCGCCCAGTAGTGGTGACTGGCAGGCGAGTGCAAGCGGCTCAAATGGCATTGTGCTGCTGCCTCAAGCTGGGACGGCAAGCAATCCCGTCAGCAATCAACCTCCGCTGCTTCGCACAGGGTTAGCCACCGTGCGATCGGTCGAGTTAGATGAAGGCAGCCGACAACTATTGATTCGCTCTGATCGTCCGATCCTCTATACCTCTGGTTGGGATCGAGCGTCGGGAGCCTATCGAATTACGATTCCGTCTGCGCTATTGGATCGATCAGTGCAAGGACCCCGACTCACGGCGAGTAGTCCGTTGCTGCAAGTGCGTTTGCGACAAGAAGATCCCAGTACGGTAGCGATTTTGCTTCAGCCCGCGTCAGGGACTCAAATTGGGGAAATTAATCAACCCACTCAGCAGCTTCTTGCCCTGCAACTGCGGCGATCGTCTCTCTTCCCGGTGCCGCCATTGTCAGGGTCTCCAGGCTCTAATATTCCGGTGCCACCTGCGACAAATGTGCCGCCTATCTCTCTACCGCGCGTTCCAAATGGCAAAATCGTGGTGGTTGTCGATCCAGGGCACGGCGGACCAGACCCCGGAGCCGTGGGAATTAGCGGTCTGCAAGAAAAAGAAATTGTCATGGATATCAGTCGTCAAGTTGCAGCCGCTCTAGAGCAGCAGGGCATTCAGTCGGTGTTGACTCGCACCACCAACGATGTTGATGTCGATTTAGAACCTCGCGTCAGCCTCGCAGAGCGAATCAACGCCACGCTGTTTGTCAGCATTCATGCCAACTCGATCAGCCTTAGCCGTCCAGATATTAGTGGCTTAGAAACCTATTATTATCAGAGCGGAGCAGGGCTAGCCCGATCGATTCACAACAGCGTCCTGCAAGGAACGGGGATTCAAGACCGGGGCGTTCGGACGGCACGATTTTATGTGTTGAGAAAAACTACAATGCCATCAGTTCTGGTTGAAGTGGGGTTTGTCACAGGGCGAGACGATGCCTCTAAACTCTCGACGGCTGCTTATCGCAAACAGATGGCAGACTCGATCGCTCGCGGAATTTTGCAGTACCTTCGCTAACAGTCTGCACTCGTATAGATTGAGCCGATCGGCGTTAGCGTTTAGACTTAAAATCGTTTAGGCTTCTGCCTCGTTGGGGGTTTAAAGCCTTTGGATAGAGTGTGTGTGAGGAGTTAGCGTTCATTCATGAAAAATCAACCATCCGATTTTGGTCGGCAAACTGAGTTTTCGCTCAATCAATTTCCGTCTAGTCAAGCCTCGATCGGAGTGTTTGACAGTGGTGTTGGAGGGCTAACGGTTTTACGAGAGCTTTATCGTCAACTGCCTAACGAGTCGATCCTCTATTTTGGAGACACGGCTCGTTTGCCCTATGGAACAAAATCCCAAAGCGAAATCCTCCAGTATGTGCGAGAGATTCTCGCCTGGATGGTGCAGCGTGGGGTCAAGATGGTGATCATGGCGTGCAACACAAGTTCGGCACTGGCGATCGAGACGGTTCGCTCTGAGTTTCCGACGTTGCCGATTTTGGGCGTGATTTTGCCAGGGGCACGAGCCGCTGTGCAGGTAGGCAAGCGCATCGGCGTGATTTCGACCCCTGCAACAGCCGCCAGTAATGCCTATCGGGACGCAATTTTAGAAGTTGATCCCACCGCAGAGGTTTGGCAGGTTGGCTGTCCTGAGTTTGTGCCGATCATCGAAGCAAACCGCATTGATGAACCTTACACCTACCAGGCTGCGCGAGACTACTTAGAGCCGCTGCTTGAGCAGCAAATTGATACGCTCGTCTATGGCTGCACTCACTATCCGCACCTTGCTCCAGTGTTGAAATCGCTGCTGCCCCGGTCGGTGCAGCTTATCGACCCCGCTGTGCATGTCGTTGCGGCAGCGTCTCAAGAACTCGATCTGTTGGGCTTAAAACAAAGTCGATCGCCCAGACCCACTGAGTTTTGTGTCAGCGGCAATCCCCAACCGTTTATCAAAATTTCTCGACAATGGTTAGGCTGCACTCCTCTCGTTCAGCAGGTGAGCTTGCCAAGCGTAATTTGGAAGTCGATCGCCCTAGAGTCAGAATCAACGTCGTTTTGAGAATTGAGTCGGCTAGAATTTGACCGCTTAAATAAATTCTGGGTGCGACCTTTATGAAGATTTTGTGCTCAAGTCTCTAACGTGATTTGCATTGCATTCTGTGGAACTCTTTTAAAGACTGTAGCGACTGCTCAGATTTGTTCCACCCTAATTTCTATCTCAATGGCTTTAGAATCCTTTCAAAATCATGTGTTTGTGATTGAAGACGATCGTGGGCGACGAGAGTTGAGGCTAGAAGAAGTCACTTACTCGATCGGGCGTGATCCTAAGTGCGATATTCGGTTGGAATCTCAATTTGTGTCTCGTCGTCACGCAACGCTGTTGCAGTTGCCCAATGATGATGGTACCCACTATTACCGGATTGTAGATGGCACACTCAGAGGCAACCCCAGTGCAAATGGGCTGCTGATTAATAGTCGTAAGTTAGGCACCCGCGATTTGCAAAATGGGGATGAAGTGATTTTTGGTCCGCAAGTGCGCGCAATTTACTATTTGCTTAAAGGAGACATTACTCTACCGACGTTATCGGATGACTTTAACACCCTGATTGGCTCGGCTGGTGACGAGCTATCTGCTTAATTTAAGGAAGTTCCCTTAATGTCTGAAGTGCCTTCTGAGTGCGAGATTAGGTGAAATCTACGGTCAAATTTACCTCGGTGTCTAACGTGGCTCCTGGGTCGAGATAGAAAAGCCGATCGCCCGTGTTCAACGCATTCCGAAGGGCGCTCCAGGGTTCTAAACAATAAAAGTCTTTGCCTTTGAGCGTCCAAAAAACCAGCGCCGAAAATTGAGGACTATAGTTGAGCGTGATGTGAGTGTGACGACTGAGATCAGAAACACTGGCAACCTGGCTGTTTAATTGAGGAAATGCCCAATCAATCTCAGCCCGATCGAAGTCAAAGACATTCAAAAATGGCTGCACCGCTTGGGACGGTTGATCCAACGCTTCAGTCGATGGAATCTCAAACTGCAATTGAGGTTTGTCCAACACCAGAAAGTAGGGATGAAACCCGATCGAGAACGGCATCGCCTCGCTAGAGTGATTGATATAGCGCTGCTGAAGAGACAACGTTTGACCTTTCAGCGTGTAGGTAAACTCAAGCTGAAAATTAAACGGATACACGGCACGGGTCTGATCGCTACTAGAGAGTCCTAGCGTCAGGCTAACCTTATCGTGAGTGACCCGATCGAGCACGTCCCACGGCAAATCTCGCGCAAACCCATGCTGTTTGAGCGTATAAGATTGCCCGTCGTGAGTGTAGGTGTTGTCTGGCAGATTGCCGCAGATCGGAAACAGAATGGGAATGCCGCCGCGCACCGACAAACTTGGGTCGGCAAATCGTGCTGTATCCATGTAGAGCAATTCTCGCCCCTGCACCTGCCAGCTTGTAATAATGCCACCTCGATCGGGCACCACTTCTAGCCGTGACTGGGCAGTCTGGTCAGTCAGAATATAAGTGTCATATTGCTGACGGCGAAACGCGATCGCAAACACAGGCATCATCCCAAGTGAATTAATAGGCTATAGAGTAACAGGTCACTGGATCACAAAGGAGTATTCTGCTCTACTCTCTGGGTGTCACACTCGCCGCAGCAACCTCAACCGAGCCAGAATCGGCATATCGCTTCTTCATCGGCTCTAAGCTATTGGCGGGGCTAGGAGCGATCGACGCAGGCTCAACTCCCGGCGCAGACGCATCTCCCTGCTGATTAGGAGGCATCGAAGGACTCGGCGTAGAATCGGGGGTCGGACTCTCTAGCGGCAGTGTAGACGGGCTAGGGCTAGGAGTCGAGATAAAAGAGTCGTCTTTCCAAGGTGCGGCGGGGGTTTTGTCGGAGGGCGACCTCGGCGATGTGATCGGCGTACCAGAATTGGGAGCCACTGGAGTCAGACTCGATGAATTGGCAGGACTGGGGGAGTCGCTTGGCTGAATTGCTTCTGGGCTTGCAGGTTGGGGAGACTGAACAGCAGCAGGGTTTGCGGTAGGAGCAGTCACCGTCGTGTTTGTTTTGGCATCTAACACCACAGATGACTTCATCGGCTCATGGAAAATGTCTGAGACGTTCTCGATTTGGTGCAAAATCTCGGTGCCGCGATCGCCACTCACGACTTTAGGCTGAAATCCTCTCACCTCGACGGGCAAAAATTCCACCTTCATCTGGTTGTCTTTGAGTGCCACTTTGAGAACAGCGGTGTCATAATCGCTCACCGATTTGCCGCCAAAGATGAAATTGCCGAGTGAATAAACGATCGGACGACCTTTATAAATCTCTGCTCCTTGCAGCACATGGGGATGATGCCCAACCACCAGATCGGCACCCTGGTCGATCGTAAAGTGCGCCAGATCCATCTGATAATCGCCGGGATACTTCGCTAACTCTTCGCCCCAGTGATAGTTCACAACAATCCAATCGACCTGACTGCGAATCGCTTTGATGTCAGCCGCGACTCGATCGTTCTGGCGAGAATTCGTCCCAGCAATGCCTTCTCCCGCCGCCTGAAAGTCTCCGTCATAGTAGCCGAGGTAGGCGATGCGCTGCCCTTTGACATCCAAAATTTCTGGGCGACGGGCTTCCTCGATCGTGCGCCCTGCCCCAACGTGACGAATGCCAGCTTGATCTAATGTTTTGATCGTGTCTTCTAACCCAGCCGCCTGATAGTCCATCGCGTGGTTGTTTGCCAGGGTTACAAGGTCGATGCCGCCATTTTTCAACACTTGCACATTTTCAGGCTCGACTTTGAAGTTAAACTGCTTGTCGGGTAAGGGCGTAGCTGACGTAGTAAAAGGCGCTTCTAAATTCACCATTGCCACATCTGCCTGACGCGCTTCGCCCATTGCCGAAAATGCCCACTGACGATCGCTGCCCACTGAATCTGTGTAAGCATCGGTGAGCGTTACGTCTCCGCCAAACATCAGCGTCACGGTTGGATCATTGGCATTCTGCACGCCGTCAGGAGTCTCAACGGGGACATTGCCCATCGCAGTCAGAACCGTATTCGGACGGGTTGAAGGCGTGATCGCCGCAGGAGATGCTGATGCAGTCGTTTGGTCGGTCGGCGCATCGCTGTAGCCCAGCCAGCAGCCCATGATGAATGCGGCGGCGGTGGTGCCTGTGAGGAGCAGCGATCGCAGCGCCCGAAACTGCACTTTCTGACGAGTCGCTTGCCGGACTCGCGATTTAATCTGACTCGTTCTGCGAATAGAAGTCGCTTGTTTGGCAGGAAGCCCAAGTTTGGCGCGTCTTGCAGGAGACAGCACCCGCGCCGACTGCCGCCAGATCATTTGCGGCTTTCCTACAAATCGCGCTGTGATCTGCACCCCTTCGATCACATCTGAGTTGAGCTTCCAGAGGTGATGACAGATAAACCGCACCAAACTACTGCGATCGGGGGACTTAGCGGTGCGATCGGGCGATGGATGACAGTCAACGAGCACCTGCAAACAGCCCGATTGAGGGGCTGATTCGACCCGTGCAGATAGGTTGTGAGGCAAGAGAAACACGTTTAGCCAATAGGCAATGGCTCGAAAATTGCCCGATCGGGCTAGTTCCAACACAGAGGGGTGATTAGACTCGCCCGTGTAACTCATACTTCAAAACTCCCACACGCAACTCGAAACAACAAGGAGATGCCCCCAACGACCGCGATCACTAAATATTTATCGCGTTTATGATGCAAATCACAGAACATTAAACTCTATATCTCTTCGTTTGCACTAAGATTCTTTTTTCGATTTTCGCCGGGGATGCGATCGAGCCTGACCTTGAAAAGGCTGCTTTCTTAGAAGATTTCTGTTAACGGTGATCTTGAGCCAGTCTGCACCTCACAGTGCGCCCATAATTTTAATTGGTTGCTTGGTCAATAAATTGTTTCACACGCTGCTTATAAGGCTCTGATAGATGGTTATCGTGTCCGCCTCCCTGAATGATGATTAGCTGCTTAGATCCAGGAGCCGCCGCATAGAGCCTTTCTCCCATTTCAACCGGGATTTGGATATCTTCAGTCCCCGTCATGATCAGAACGGGCATTTTAATCGACTTCATCTTCTCTAATGACTCAAACCGTTGTCGCAGAACCAGTTCGATCGGCAAAAACCAATACACCCCAAATCGCTTTGTCATGTCGCGCATACTGGTGAACGAACTCTGCACGATTAGCGCGGCGGCTTCTGGATGTTTGGCAGCGAGATCAATCGCGATCGCGCCCCCTACTGAATGCCCATAAATAACAATCCGATTGGGTGAAAGCTTACGCTCCTGAGTCAAATAATTCCAAGCGGCTTGAGCATCTTCGTACAGGTGAGATTCCGTCGAAAATGCTCCTTCACTTTGACCAAACCCTCGGTAGTCAAATAAGAAGATTGAGTATCCCAATTTGTGAAACTGAAGGGCTTGACTCACATTTGCGCCAATGTTGATCGCATTATGATGAAGATAGAGCATCACAGGTGCATCAGGCTTTTCAGCAGGAATCCACCAGCCATGTATCCGATCGCTTTGCCCTCCTGATTTTGAAACGGGAATCCAAACGTCTTGATAGTTGAGTTGATATAAAGAGGGCGTATGCTCAAGTTTGTGCATCGGAAAGAACATGAGCCGCTGCTGTTGGAAGTAAAGCGCGACGCACAGCAAACTGTATCCGATCGCAAATCTTTTTAGAAAGGATCGCGATCGCACCCAGGTTAGCTTGTTGTTAACCATTTTGCTGGTAGTTTTTGGAGCCACGGGTTAGTGCTAGAGAGAACACAATTGGGAATACTGTACTGAATGCCTCGCCTCCTACTATAGAGGCTCGATCGCCCTCGTTCCCTTGATTATCTTTGCTACCAACGAGTTCGTTTTCTATAAGAATATGCTTGAACTGGTTAAGCGCCTTCTGTCACCGAGCCAATCCCTTTCTGATGGGCGTTGCTATTTATGGCAGATTCCTTTAGCTTGGATGTACTTTATTAGCGATGTGCTCATTGTCACCGCCTACCTCTCTATTTCAGCTATGCTCATTTACTGCGTGCGGAAGCGAAGAGACCTCTCGTCTTTCAAAGAATTTAAGCTGCTTGGAGCAATTATCGTCCTCTGTGGCGCTGGGCACCTGCTAAATGTTTGGACGTGGCATCCGGCTCGCTGGGTTTCTAGCGGAGAGTGGGCAATCACCGCGCTAGTCTCTTGCTATGCCGCCCTGCGGCTATTTAAACAGTTGCCTCAATTTTTGGCACTGCAAGCGCCAAAGCCCCTAGAAGCCATCAACCCAAACCCAGAGAAGCCGGAGACAGAGCGGCAGCGCATCGAAGAAGTCTTGCGGATGATTGTCACCGAGCGAAAGCAGCTAGAAGCAGACCAGTTGCAGCAGATAAAGCTGGTGGCGCTGCGGGCAGATATTGGCATCGCTTTGACCGAAGGTGAAACTTTGCAAGACATGTTGAACTGTTGCGCGATCGCTCTCCATAGACATCTCGACGCTGCCTTTGCCCGAATCTGGACGCTCAACGAATCTGAGCAAATGCTGATTTTGCAAGCCAGTGCCGGAATGTATACCCATCTCAATGGCGATCACAGCCGCATTGCCGTGGGTCAGTTCAAAATTGGTTGGATCGCCCAACAGCGCCAGCCTCATTTGACTAACCAGGTGATGACCGACCCGCACATCGGTGGTCACGACTGGGCAGAACGTGAGGGCATGGTTGCTTTTGCGGGCTATCCTTTAACCATCAAAAATCGGCTTTTAGGGGTCATGGCGATCTTTGCCCATCAACCCTTAGAGGAACAAGCCCTTAAAGAGATGGCATCGGTTGCTAGCGCGATCGCGGTCGGCATCGATCGCAAACTGTCAGAAGAGATACTCCGTCAAACCGCAGAGCGAGAGCGGGCAGCCGCCCAAGTGATACAGCGAATGCGCGAAACCCTGGAACTGGAAACCATTTTTCGCGCCACAACCGGAGAATTGCGGCAGGCGATCGGGTGCGATCGTACCTTGGTCTATCAATTCAATGCCGACTGGAGTGGGCAAGTCGTTGCCGAGTCAGTTGGCGCTGGATGGAATGCAATTATTCCCATTCCTGTCGCAAGTTCTGACCTAAACAAGGTGGCAGTTGATCAAACAAACTGTGTTATGAAGCGATTAAACGGCACAGAGGTTTTAATTCGAGACACCTACTTACAAGAGAATGCGGGAGGACTCTATCGCCAAAAAACGAATTACTGCTGTGTGACTGACATCTATCAGCAAGGGTTTGATGCCTGCTACCTAGACTTGCTTGAATCGCTTCAGGCGCGAGCTTATATTACCGTTCCAATCTTCTGTGGAAATCAACTGTGGGGGTTACTGGCTACCTACCAAAACGCCGAACCTCGCCATTGGCAGTTAGCCGAAATTCAAATGATGTCGAAGATTGGCGTTCAGTTGGGGGTTGCTGTGCAGCAGGCAGAGCTGTTTGCCCAAACGCAGCGCCAAGCCAAGGAGCTAAAACAGGCAAAAGAAGCCGCCGATGCTGCAAATGTAGCTAAAAGCGAATTTTTGGCAAACATGAGTCATGAACTCCGCACCCCACTCAACGCGATTCTGGGCTTTACGCAGTTGATGCAGCTAGATCCGTCTCTGCCAGTAGACCATCAACGATCGGTTGAGATTGTCAACCACAGTGGTGAGCATTTGCTGGGGTTGATCAACGATGTGTTGGAAATGTCTAAAATCGAAGCTGGACGGGTCACTCTAAACGAAACAGAGTGCGATCTGCACAAACTGCTGCGTAGCCTAGAAGAAATGCTGCAACTCAAGGCACGTTCTAAAGGGTTGGAACTCATTTTCAACTGCGACTTAACCGTACCGCGCTATGTCAAAACCGATGAAAACAAACTGCGTCAGGTATTAATCAACCTATTGGGTAACGCCGTTAAGTTTACCGATCGGGGCAGTGTAATTCTGCGTGTGAAAGCGAAGCCAGTCGAAAATGAACAAAACGCAGTCAAACCAGACTGTTTAGTTGTTAACTCTCAGCAGTTAATGTTTGAGGTCGAAGACACGGGATCGGGCATTGCGGTAGATGAGTTAGGTCATTTGTTTAAAGCATTTCAACAAACCCGATCGGGGCAGAAATCCCAAGAAGGAACAGGACTGGGGCTGCGAATCAGTCAACGGTTTGTGCAGTTGATGGGCGGTGAAATTACGGTTTGCAGTGAGCCGGGTAGAGGCAGTTGCTTTGCCTTTCATACTCAAGTTGGTCTGGCTAAAGCTGCAGCGATCGCAACCGCAATAAAACTACCGACTGGCAGAACTGCACCAAAACAAGGCAGTCACCGCATTCTGATCGTAGAAGACGATGCGGTCAATCGGTTGTTATTAAACAAAATCTTAAGTAGCTTGGGGTTTGAACTCCAAGAAGCTGAAAACGGGCAAGCCGCGATCGCGCTCTGGCAACAGTGGCAACCCCATCTAATTTTCATGGACATGCACATGCCAATTCTCAATGGCTATAGAGCCACTCAGAAGATTCGAGAATTAGAGCAGAGCCGCGAACAGGGAGAAGCCGAGGACACGAGGATGCCGCGACCCAAGAACGTTGGAAATAATCCTCCACTGGTTACCCATCACCCCCCGACTGATCTACTGTCTCATCCTTCTACCAAAATTATTGCTCTAACAGCTAGTACCTTTGCTGAACAGCGGCAGGAAAGCCTGACAGCAGGCTGTGACGATTTTATCAGCAAGCCATTCCGTCGAGAAGAACTGCTTGACGTGTTATTTAGACATCTAGACGCGCAGTATCTCTATAAAGCTGTGGGCACGATCGCGCCATTAACGCCTCGTGAGCCAACCTATCGCTTTGATGCGGCTACCTTAACGATCATGCCAGCAGAATGGATCGCCCAACTGCACTTTACCGCTGCTCAAGGCAACGATGTCGAGAGCCTCAAGCTGATTGCTCAAATCCCTCCTGAGCGAACCTCACTGATTAAAGCCTTAAACAAGTTGGTTGAAAACTACCAGTTCGATCGGTTAATAATGCTCACTCAACCCACTTAGAACCATGGATGAAACAAACCCGAATTCTCCCTCACCCCAACCCTCTCCCTAGGGAGAGGGAGCAAACGTCTAGTTCCCCTTCTCCCTAGGGAGAAGAGGGGATGAGGGCAACCGCTTTGCAATGACTAACCTTATTTAATTTACGAACCTTAGAAGATTTTAGGACAGACCAATGAACAGCGAAATCAACCTTAGCCATTCCTCAGCATCCGTAGCTCAAGCAGACATCCTAATCGTGGATGACGTACTAGAAAATATTCGCCTTTTGTCTACCATGTTGGATTTTAGTGGCTACCAAACCCGTAAAGCAACCAATGGTGCAATGGCGCTGACTGCTATTAAAGCAACGTTACCCAGTTTGATTCTGCTAGATGTCAGAATGCCTAATATGAATGGCTATGAGGTGTGTCAACAACTTAAATCAGACCCTAAAACTGTTCACATACCCGTTATCTTCTTGAGTGCAGCAGATGACATCACCAATAAGATAGAAGCGTTTAGAGTAGGGGGTGCAGACTACATTACTAAACCCTTCCATGTAGAAGAGGTCTTGGCGAGAGTTCAAAATCAGCTCGCTATCATCGCGGCTCAACAAACGATTCATCAGCTTAATGCTCAGTTAGAGGAACGGGTCAAAGAGCGAACCCAGCAGTTAGAAACTGCAAATTCTCAACTGTCAGAAATGGCATTCCGTGATCCGCTCACTTGGCTACCCAATCGAGCGTTACTCATGGAGTGCCTCCGCAAGGCATTGAGTCAGCAGCAGACAAACCCCGAAGATCAGTTTGCTGTGCTTTATCTAGACTGCGATCGATTCAAGCCTGTTAACGACTCTCTTGGGCATCAAGCAGGCGACGATCTGCTGATCGCCATCTCTCAGCGACTGGGTTCTGTTCTGCGGCAGGAAGATCTCCTCGTTCGTCTAGGAGGGGATGAGTTTGTCATCTTACTTGACAACTTGGTAGACTCTTGGTCTGCAACTCAAGTCGCCGATCGAATTCTCAAGAGCTTTACCCTTCCCTTTAACTTAAGAGAGCGAGATGTATCTGTCTCGTTTAGCATTGGGATTGTCTTAGACTGTTCAACTTACTGCGACCCTGAAGAACTGCTGCGAGATGCCGATGCCGCGATGTATCAGGCAAAGGCTTCCGGGAAAGACCAATACCAGATTTTTGAGCCTTCTCTATATCAAACAGTATGCCGTCGGCTACAGCTTGAAATGGATCTGCGGCAAGCCATTCAGCGTCAAGAACTAGCTCTGCACTATCAACCCATTGTTGAGTTGGCAACAGGCAATATTGTCGGGGTTGAGGCGTTAATCCGCTGGCATCATCCCACTCAGGGACTCATTCCGCCCGATCGATTTATTCCAATTGCTGAGGAGACAGGGTTTATACTAAAGCTGGGTAACTGGGCACTTAGAGAAGCCTGCCGCCACCTTCGTCAATGGCAAAAACAGCATATTGTAACCTCATCATTTTCGGTCAGTGTCAATGTATCAGCCCACCAGTTTGCTCAACCTGATTTTGTTAAACAAATTGATGAAATCTTAGCAGAAACCCAGATAGATCCTCAGTGTTTAAAGCTAGAAATCACTGAAACAGTGATTATGCAAGACACTGCCTTTGTTACAGATAACATCAGCGGTTTACAGCAGCGATCGATTCAATTAAGCATCGATGATTTTGGTACAGGCTACTCGTCTCTTAGTTACCTTCATTCATTCTCGGTTGAAAATCTCAAAATTGACCGATCGTTCATCCATAGAATGCATAAGAGTAAAAATAATTTTGGAGTAGTCACTGCAATCGTTCAAATTGCCAAAGCGATGAGGATGAATTTGATCGCGGAAGGCATTGAAACAAGTGAACAGCTCGCTCAGTTAAAGGTGTTGGGCTGTCAGTTTGGTCAGGGCTACTTGTTCTCTAAGCCTTTGCCTTCAGAAGATATGGTTGATCTCCTTGCCGCTACTTTTCAAAAGCATTTAGAATCCCCAAACAACTCACCTATCTAAAAATCTCAAGAGCCACAGCGATGGCTCCACCACTTGCAGGAGTAACCCAGTAGAATTTACATAACTTCAAGTTTTGTCTCCACGTATGGGTTTGTCTCAATCTTCTGCCTATCTACTGGTGGCTCACGGGAGCCGAGATCCACGTCCTCAAGTGGCGATCGCTCAACTCGCTCAACAAGTGCAGCAAAAGATGCCAGCCTCTGAATCACAGTCTTCTCTCGTTGGGGCGGCTGTTTTAGAATGTGCTCCGCTGCCTCTACACGAGCAGATTCAGCAGTTTAGTCAAACGGCGATCGCTCAACGAATTCGTCACATTCAACTCGTGCCGCTCTTTTTGATTCCGGGCGTTCATGTGATGGAAGATATTCCAGAACAGGTGACGATCGCTCAGCAAGCGTTAGGCGAAACGATGACGATCGCGTTGTCTTCTCACATCGGCACTCATCCCGGTTTAGAAAAGCTTCTCGCAAATCGTCTGGCTCAACTCTCTGCGGATGCCTACATTTTGATGTCTCACGGCAGTCGGCGATCGGGAGGAAACCAGCCTGTTGAGGCATTAGCATCGAAAATAGGAGCGGTTTCGGCATATTGGTCAGTGGCTCCTAAACTGGAAGACCGTCTGCAAGAATTGGCTCAGTCAGGATGTCGAAAAATCGCGATTTTGCCTTATTTTCTGTTTAGTGGAGGGATTACAGACGCGATCGCTCAAACGGTGGCTCAACTGTCTCACCAGTTTCCAGACCTCGACCTTGATCTGACGAACCCGTTAGAAGTCGGTGATGATCTCGCTCAATTGGTTCTAGATTTGATTTCTGCTTAACTTATTTTTTCTGAGTCGGTATCTGATAGTGCAGCATTTGAGTGATCAGATGTCTAGCGTTGATAGTGATATCCATCTTGTCCATTCTCTAACTGCCTTCCCGATGATTTTTAACTCTGATGCTGCTGTTCTATCCAATCAGCCGAGGTGCTTGGGCAAAGTTTACCTAGTTGGTGCAGGACCGGGCGACCCCGGCTTGATGACGCTCAAGGGCAAAACCCTGTTAGAGTGCGCGGATGTTGTTATTTACGATGCTCTCGTGAGTGCGCCGATTTTGGCGATGATCAATCCCAATGCTGAGCAAATCAATGCAGGCAAGCGGCGAGGACGGCACTCAATGGTGCAAGAAAACACCACTCAAGTGCTGATTGATAAAGCTCAAACTGCGGCGATCGTAGTCCGCTTAAAAGGGGGCGACCCGTTTGTGTTTGGTCGCGGCGGCGAAGAGATGCAAGACCTCGTAAAAGCTGGGGTGCCCGTCGAGGTAGTTCCGGGGGTGACTTCTGGCATTGCTGCCCCGGCTTATGCGGGGATTCCGTTGACACATCGAGCTTATAGTTCGTCAGTGACGTTTGTAACGGGGCACGAAGAAGCTGGGAAGTATCGCCCTGCGGTGAATTGGCAAGCGATCGCCCACGGGTCTGAAACGATCGTCATCTACATGGGCATTCACAATTTGCCCTACATCACGGGTCAGCTTCAACAAGCAGGGTTGAGTGCCAAAACGCCGATCGCCTTAGTTCGTTGGGGCACCCGACCCGAACAAGAAGAATTAATTGGCACCTTGGAGACGATCGCCGCCCAAGTCGAAGCGAAGGGATTTGGGGCACCTGCGATCGCGGTGATTGGTAATGTCGTCAACCTACACGAAACTCTCTCTGGCTGTCGCCCACAGTTCTTAGGTGGATGAAATTAGGACAATTTACGCAGGGTGATTTCATAGACCAGAAAAAAACTAGAAGGCTGATTTCTTGATTACTACTCAATCAGGTTGGGGATGTTCGATCGCGAACTGTTTCACTCATCGGCAACAACAGGGTATCTTCGATTTCTTGCCGCACGTCTCGATCGACATAGCAATCGCTGTTCAAACAATCGACCAGTAGCTTATTGGCATCACAATACTGCCGTAACAGTCGCCTTTGTTTCTCGCTAAATTGCCAGTTATCTTTTGCATAACCATGTTGAGACATCGCATTCTGAAATTTACTGATGACAACCTGATTATTCAGTTGCCACCATAGGTAGTCTTCATGTGTGGGTCTTTCTTCTCCAGAAATGGGGATCGCAGTCATAGAAGAATGTAATACATTAACGAGTTCAGGTTCAAGATTGTGATTAAGATTATGATCAACATCTTTAGCGAAAGCAGTTTCCTTTTCATGCATCACTAGAAGAAGTGAAATAGAGAAACGAGCTTGCATTGTATTCTCAAGTTTATCAAAAAAGGGGAAATAAGTTGTGAGTGTCAACTCGTGGGCAAAGTAAAAAGCTCTAACAGCGGCAGCTTTATAAAACACCTTCAAACAACTAGATTTTTGATTGAGCCACTTGAGAAACTGCTGTAGCTCTTCTTCATCAGCCAGAATTTCATCAATGCTCTGCTTCATCAGCTTCAGTAGGTCGCCAGCGTTTCGCATCATACTTGCGGTTAGTAGAAAGACTTCACGCCAGCGTTTTTCGGCAAGGTGTTTTACTAAATTTGCATAAGTAGAGTTGGCAACGATCTCTTTAGCAGCAAAATACTCCTGAAAGGTCAGGTGAGAAAAAGAATAGATGCTTTTTGCGCGTTCTATAAACAGTCCATGTTGAGCTTCAATAGACTTCAAAACCGCTTCACTATCCATCCGCAAAATCTCTGGGTCTGAATCAACATTGGGTAAATTGCAAATGAAATCAGAGATGTATGCTTCTAGCGTTTTTTGTTTGAAAAAGTAATCTTTCTGCTTAAAAGTTGTGAGAGCAATTTGACTCAGGAGATCTTCTTTGCGCTTCAGAGATAGATTCTTGTAAAGCTGGTCTCGTTGAATGTTGCGCTTTCCATCCCATTTCTTGAGCAAGACATCTAAGCCTTCTCTGTAAAGCTCAGACCGATTCGCTGGAAAGTCTGCGCTTTCGCCAAACACAAGACAGAGCAAAGTTAACAGCAAAGGACTGCTTGCTAATTCTTGAATCGGTTTGTTTTCTTCTAGTTTTTGGATGAAGCGTTTTGCTTTCATCGGATCACTCAATCGAAACCAGTTTTGAGCAAAAATAGCGATTTGTTCTTTGTCAAAATCTGCCACTTCGACTTCAGTAAATCGCTCAAACGTATATTCTTTTGCGGCAATTCGACAAGTCATCACAAACTGATTGAGATGAAACTGATCAGAAAACTCTAGAATCTGCTGTAAAACTCGTTTAGTATCTTCTTCTCGAACTTCATCTAATCCATCCAACAAAACCAACATTTGACCCTGCTGCAAAATCTTTCGCAAAGCGTCTGAAGTTGGCAACTCAATAAGCTGACTAATGTAGGTGAACAAATTAGGGTTTCCTTTTTCAGCAAAATCTTTGAGCGTAATGAAAACGGGGATGCGGGTTGCCTGAAAGTTGCCTTCAATGCACTGCATCGCCAAATATTTTAGAAATGTAGACTTTCCCGCGCCTGGTTTGCCCAACACCATTAGTTTGCGATGCTGTTCTACGGCTTCCAGTCCCGGCACTCGTTCCTCAGTAACTTGGCTCAGTCCAGCACGAGCGAACTCCTCAACCCCACAGTTCTGCAAGATTTCTGCAATCTCTAAGCGATTCCGCCCTGTAATTCGCTCCAGAATATTGACGTTGGTGTAAATGCCTCGCTCTCCGGTTAGCTCGATCGGTTGCTCCATATCCAACACGCGCATCGTGCCGCATTTTTCATGAACGATCGGCTTAATCTGTTCACGGATTGTTTGGACGATCGCATCCACATCAAAATTGTCAGACTGCGGTTTCTCGATCGCTGGAGGTTGCCAATCGAACTTCAGTTTTTTGCAGATCGCGTGAAATTGTTTGCGCTGAACAGGGTCGCCTTTAAAAAAGTTGTTGAGCGTCGTGCGGGACATCTTCAAACTCGCCGCTAAATCCGCCTTACTCCCAAATTTTGATAACGCAGTGTTCGCCTTCTCTAGTTCCTCAGCCGATAGTTTGAGCGATCGTCCCGTTTGCGCTGTCATAGATTCGTTTCAGAGTTTCCCTGATTGTAGCCACGCGATCGCAACTTGGACAAAGTTGAACACAACTTGAGTGTTGAGCGATCGTTTGCTGCACCAGGCTCTAGCGCTAGTTTTGGCAGATTGTTGAGAGTTCAAAAAGGTAACTTTCCAATGAAATATTCCAACAAAAAGAAATGGCTGAAAGTAATCGAATTCGCGATCGTTGGCTTTGCGCTTTGGCTCAATCCTAGTGCGAGTCTTCTGATCTTTCTGCTGAAACTCTGCTTTCAAATTCTGTACGCCCTGCAAAAGGACGAAAAGAAGTAGACAAAATGGTTGGCGGTTCCTTCGATGAGTGAAGCGATCGCCAACCCACTGATTGAGAAGTTTGGCGATCGCATTCTGTATTTAGCAGTGCCGATCGTGGCTTATCAGACTTTTTTCAACTTGAGTTTCCAAAGATGATGGTTGAGGAAAATCAAGTCAAAATGATTGTGTACGATGTGGAACGCGAGGTGATTGCGGACTGGAAGAGAAACTAGCGCAGTTTACCCATCATGCAGTGGGTTAGAAATAGTTCTTTAGCGATCGCCCGTTCGTCGCCATGCAAATTAGAAAAGCCACTCAACAAGATGCCTCTGAAAGGGTGCGACCTCTACTTGATTTAGTAGGTCAAGCATGATATCACTGAGTGAGGCAACCAAGAGGTGGTGAGTATGAGCGCTCAATTGCTGAGTCAAGAAGGGACGCAAGTCAGGATAGAAGTGACGATAGACCTGAGTCATTCGCTGCTGACCAGTGAAGAAGCGATTCAGGAAAGCCTCAACGAGGCGGGTCGTATTGCCACTACAGCCGCTCTTGAGTATCTGGACACCGACGGTTCAGCCATTGAGATTGCCGGAGAGGTGATGCGAACCAAAGGCAAGCAGCCCAAAGCGTATCAAACGCCCTACGGAGAAGTCGTGATTGAACGCCATGTCTATCAGCGCTCTGGAGGCGGGAAAACGGATTGTCCGCTAGAGCGAGCGTCTCGCATCATCATCACCTCCACGCCTCTGTTTGCGAAACAAGTGTCCTCGAAACTGGCGTATGGTTCCGCCCGAGACGTGCAGCGAGACTTGGCTGAGAATCATCAACGCCCGGTCGCCGTGTCCTACATCCAGCGTCTCAGTGAAGCGGTGGCCACGATCATTGAGGTGAAAGAAGAAAGTTGGGACTATGTGCCCCCTCAACTAGACGCTGAAATTGCCAGTGTTGCCATTGGCTTAGATGGCACCTGTATGCTGTTGTGCGACACCGGATGGAGAGAAGCCATGGTCGGCACCATCAGTCTGTATGACGCGTTTGGAGACCGACAACACACCATTTATATGGGAGCCACCCCCGAATATGGCAAGGCGACGTTTCTGGAACGGCTAGA
>NZ_LXYR01000015.1 GCF_001650195.1 Phormidesmis priestleyi BC1401
TAAGGGCAAAAAAGTGCAAGATGGGTTGAAAAGCTATATTGGACTGAGTTTCAGAGAACTCACGAAAGAAAGCTTCAAGCTTGAGGAATTCTGCGGGTTTAGCAGAAGTTCTACATTGTGAGACTGCCCCACTTTCTTTGCAGCATATAGGTTATATCTTTTTGAGGGTGAGCTGATCTGACTTTCCGTCTCACGAGCTTGGGGCAGTTTGGCGTACTACAAAACGGCAATTGAGTTCAATTCTAGTCCAGTGCTTTTTTGAGACTGCCGCTCTCAGTTTAGGACAGAGACTTGTAAGAGCAACGCTTTGGCAAAAGCGACGAGCCAGACTTTATCCTCACAGGATTTCCTTGCTCGGTGGCTCTCCAAGAGGGCGTAAAGGTAGCGAGGCTGCATCCAAGGGTTGTGTCGCAAATACTTTTTAGTGACAAACGAAGTATCTCGTTCGCGTTCCGTTAAGCGCTAATTCCAAAGAGTTCTTCGATAAACTTTGCTTGAGATACACTGTCCCCTTTGCTGATTCCCTTCACTTGCCCTTTGCGAATCATACTCATCGCTTCGATGCCTCTTAAGGTTCGTCTTGCCGTATTAAATGAGCCGAATCCCATCATTGGCTTTGTCAATCGCTTGATGTTTCGATGATCCTGCTCGATGATGTTATTCAGGTACTTGCTCTGCCGTAACTTCGTCTCTGCTGCCAGCGTTTCATCCGCTTTCAAGGCTTCGACTGCCACCGGATAAGCGGCATTTTTATCGACTGTAATTACCCGTGGAGTTTGAGTGTGAGTCGCCTTGAGAACTTTGCGGAAAAACCGTGCGGCTGCCTTGCCGTCCCGCTTTGCGCTCAACATGAAGTCGAGCGTGTTACCTATTGAATCGACGGCGCGGTAAAGGTATTTCCACCCTCCTTTGACTTCGATATACGTCTCGTCCACCCGCCACGAATCGTTGGTCGGATTCAGGTGGGGTCGAATGCGCTTATCCAGTTCTGGGGCGTAGCTCAACACCCATCGGTGAATGGTAGAGTGATCCACCTCCACTCCTCTATCTGCCATCATTTCTTCCAAGTTCCGGTAGCTCAGGGGATAGCGACAATACCACCGCACATTCAGCAAGATGATTTCTGGCAGGAAGTGCCGCCACTTAAACAAGGATTGGGCAACCATTTAAGATGAGACGAGAGAAAATTGAGCCTTCCAACCCTATCATTTTTGCGACACAACCCGATCGATTGCATTCATCCGTGAATTTAATGTTTGAAGACGACCCATTGTTGGTCATGGCAAAATATTAGACGTTCTACCGGAACGTCTCTACGGCATTGGGTAAATTTATTGTTGGTTCTATTTATGGCTTGGTTCGGTGCATCCTCTGCCTTTAAAATAAAAAACCCCAGCCGTGAAGCCGGGGTGAATAATCAGGGTGCATCTACCATTCCTTTATTCCCAAAATGAGAGATGCTATCCGGGAAAACCTGCGAAAATCTTTTTTCACCTTGAAATTGAAGCCATGCAGTATCCTCAAACCTCGGACGGGCGCTATTTTGTGGTTAAAGGGCGGCTCTGGCGATGTTCTAATCCTGCGTTGAGCGGAAGAGGCTCGATCGAACCTTGTCAAAGACCTAATGAGCGCCCGTCGAGCCGTCAGACACACTCTAGAGAACGGTGATGAAACCGCCTTGAAAGAGGCACGTCAGCACGTCGATGCTGCCAAAGTTGCGCTCGGCGAGCGAGGTGCCGTCTGGTGGACAGATGGCGAACCCGACTTTAACCGCAAGCTAGTTAAAAATACGCCCTATGCAGAGTGGTACGACACGATCGCGTCATCGTCTGCCCCTTAGTTTGGGCTTGGTTTGCGTGCCTGCGATCGAGAACGCTGCATTGTAGATTTTCTCGTTTGCCTCCGCCGACTTAAACAAATCAACAACGGGATTGGGATAATCAACGCCCAATCTCACCCCAAATCGCTGTTGTTCGACGGGCAAAAGCTTCCAGGGTTCATGCACTTTAGACGCAGGCAGATTCGTCAGTTCGGGGAGCCAATGCTTCACATAGTCGCCTTGCAGATCGTAATCTTTGGCTTGTTTGGTGATGTTAAAAAACCGAAACCCACGGGCATCATTGCCAACTCCGGCGGTATAGTTCCAGTTTGCCCAATTGCTGCACACGTCATAGTCAATCAGCAGCGACTCAAACCACTCGGCTCCCAGTTGCCAATTGATGCCCAGGTTTTTGGTGAGAAAACTCGCGACATTTTGCCGTCCGCGATTAGACATAAAACCCGTCGCCGCAATTTCTCGCATGTTGGCATCCACGAGTGGAAATCCGGTTTTGCCTTCGCGCCAGAGATCAAACCGCTCCCAGTCTTCTTTCCAGGGTAGCGAGACTCCTTGCAAGCCCGATCGTCTAAAAATTCGCGCCCCGTGCTTAGCACAGATAAATCGAAAATAATCGCGCCACAGCAACTCAAAAATTAGCCAATAGGTCGAGTCATTCTTAGTTCGCTGAGATTCATAATCCTGCACATGCCAGTAGATATAGCGAGGCGATAGACACCCCAGCGCCAGCCAGGGTGAGAATTTTGATGAATAATCTGCCCCCAGCATTCCATTGCGGGTTTCTTTATAAACTTTCAGATGGTCGTGTTGCCAAAAATAATGGTCTAGTCTGGCGATACCTGCCGTTTCTCCGCCCTTAAAGGCAATAACCCCACGCGGATCAGAGACGGGAGCGTCTAGCCCAAAATCGGACAGAATGGGCAACTCGCCCGCTTCGATATCAGGCAATGCAGGCAGCGATCGAGGGGTGGGAAACACCTCATAGACCTTAACCTCTTTTTCGACCTCTTTGCGAAACCGAGTAAAGAGTTCAGGAACGTCTTGAATGTCAAAAGGCAGATCATCAGGATGATAAAGGGTGTGTCCCCAAGCGGCTACAGCCGGGATATTTGCCTCCTGCAACGCCGTCTCAAGGGCAGTCTCTACTGCTAGCTCTTCTGACGTAGTTTCGCGATAAAACCGAACGGTTGTGGCTCCTAATTCTTGTGCCAAAGTGGGAATAATTTCTTCGGGAAATCCTTGGCGCAGAATCAGATCGCTGCCGATCGCCCTCAATGACTCCCGCAAATCTGCAATGCTCTCAAGCAAAAACTGAGCACGAAACGATCCCGTCTTGGGAAATCCGTGAGAAGTCCTCCCAAATTGTCTAGGGTCGAAACAATAAACCGGAATCACATCGCCTTCAGCCTTCAACGCTTTTGCGAGCGGCTCATGGTCGTGTAGGCGGAGGTCATTGCGATACCAAACGAGAATTCGTGGCTTAGTCACAAAAGAACTTAAATCAAGATTGCTCTTTGATCTTAGCGTTTATAAAGAAAAGTAAAGGAACAACTCTCGCCAAAAAACAGAGGACGAAACGCCTATTGAGCGATCGTCCCCTATCTCTCTATTCGATAACCCCTCTAACTCACGATTAGCCAAGCAGCGAATTCTGCATCGCCACTGAGACTTGAACCTGCTCCAATGCACTTTTGAGTAATTGCAGCGCTAAGATTGCCAAAATCGCAGAGAAGTCGAGTCCGCCGAGAGGGGGAATAAACGATCTAAAAATATTCAGGTAAGGGTCAGTAAGTTGAGTCAAAATTGAGAAGGGAGGGTTGAGCCAGTCAATTGTGGGAAACCAACTGAGCAAGATCCGAATAAATAGCAGCACCAGATAAATGCCGACAAAGCCGCTAATAGTGCTGATGAGCAGTTGCAAAGGGTTCATAGAGTTGCGGATTCCTTGTTAGAGTCTAGTGAGTTTTATGATTTGCAGATAGTTTAAGCGATATTCGCATGGTTGAGATCGCTCTCACAGAGCATTCTAACGCTCTGGCTCCTCGGTGAATGACCGTTCTCGATCGCTCTCAGTTGCCCGTCCATTCACGTTGCCTAGCTGGTGTCGCACATCGTCGATCGCATCATTGAGTTGAGCAATCTTATCTTCTAGGCTGCGTCGAGACAGCTCCATATTCTGCTCGGTCGCGCCACGAAGCGATCGCTTCTTTTTACCGTCTTCAGGCTTTAACAGGGATTCTTCGGTCGCACCTTCAAGCCGTTGAGCCGTCAATAGAGATCCTAATACGCCTCCAATCACACTGCCCACGATCGCGCCCAGAACAAAACCACCAGAAAAATTATCTTGTTGACTCATCACTCATCATGCTCACTTTAACTGAGTCTCACTTCCAGCTTAACGCCGTTCGATCAAAACGATAACTCGATTCACCTCAGAATTAGGTGCCAAACGTGCGATCGCCCGCATCGCCCAACCCTGGAACGATGAAGCCTTTTTCGTTTAGCCCTTCGTCGATCGCCGCCGTATAAATATTCAAGCCGGGATAGGCAACACTCAGTTTTTGCAGCGCTGGAGGTGCCGCCACAACTGCCACAATTCTCACCAGTGCGGGATCGACCCCTCTTTTGGTCAATTCTTCCATCGCCGCGATCGTGGTTCCTCCCGTCGCCAGCATTGGGTCGGTAATCAACACATGGGTTTGCGGACTGATCTGGTCAGGAAGACGATTGAGGTAACAACTCGCCTCTAAAGTTTCCTCATTTCGCACAAGTCCAAGGTGATAAATCGAGGCTAAAGGCAGAATCCCTTGCGCTCCATCCAGCAGGGCGAGTCCGGCGCGAAGAATCGGAACCACCACGATCGGCACTTCGGGATTAATAAACGTCGCGGGACAAGGTGACAGCGGAGTCTCGATCGTGGTTTCAACCGTCGGAAGCCATTCACGAATCGCCTCGTAGGTGAGCCATCGCCCCAACTCAGTCATAGCGCTGCGAAAGAGCGCGGAAGGAGTCGCCGCATCACGGGCTACGCCCAACCAGTGTTTGATCAGGGGATGAGGCGGAACGTAGACACGCAGTTGAAGAGTCATAAGCGATCGAGCACCCGCAGCAGGTCAAAAGTTTGAACCATCATACTCTCTTCCTGTCTCTGTTTCAGGTAATCTCGGCAGGTTGCAGGTAAAAAGATTCTACTAACTCTGGTGAACAGGACTTCTCTAAAAGTCTGTTGAGATTTACTTGCAATAGTATTGACAATAGTTCTCAACTAATTCTATAGTGCTCTGTAGTGTTCTCCTCTCTAGAGGAATCGGCAGAAGGGGTCAGGCGGCAATTGCAGGCTAGTCCCCTTTTTTGTTTGTGTGAAGCCGTCTTTTACCTGGATTTCACTTGAGGCGATGAGCGATCGCATTTTTTGCAGAGTTGGAGATGCCAAAGCTCACACTCAAATTCTCGTCTCCCAGTCCTCAATCTGCAACTCCTCAATCCGCTCAAATTCTCGCGTGTTGTGCGTCACCAAAACCGTAACAAACCTGACCGGAAATTGTAGATGCACTAGCGTAGCGAGTAGAGAGAAGATATTTGGTAGAACGTCACGATGAGCAAATTTTTATTCGCCCGAATTAGCATCGCACTCTTAGCCGCGATCGTCACTTTAACGTCAGTTAGCTGCTCAGGTGCGGCAAGCTCAAACTTAAATCCGAAGCCGTCTCAGACCACTACAAAACCCGCTGCCCTTAAAATCGTGGTCAATTCCAAGCTTGTCGAGGCGAATACTCGTTTTAGCTTCAAACTGTTCTCAGAAATTCTTAAGCAAGACGGCAAAAAGAATGTGTTTGTGTCGCCTTCGAGTGTCGCGATCGCGCTTTCTATGGCGTATAACGGTGCCAAAGGTGAGACCCAGCAAGCGATCGCTAAAGCGCTGGAAATGCAGGGAATGAGCCTGTCAGACATCAATCAATCAAACGCCAATCTCAAAACCAGTCTCGAAAGCAGTGACCCAGCCGTGCAGTTGACGATCGCCAATTCGCTTTGGGCAAGAAAGGGCGTTGACTTCAAGCCAGAATTTATTCAACGAAATCAAGCGTTTTACGCCGCCGAAGTGACATCACTCGACTTTGCCGACCCGTCAGCCCCTACTCAAATTAACGGCTGGGTGAAAAAAAATACGCAGGGCAAAATTAGCGAGATCGTCGATGATATTGATGCCGATCAGGTGATGTTTTTGATCAACGCCATCTATTTCAAAGGCAAATGGATGAATGAGTTTGATAAGAGCCAGACCGCTGATCAGCCGTTCACCCTAGCAGATGGTCGCCAAAAACAGCACCCGATGATGTCGCAAAGAGGCGATTATCGCTACACCGAAAATCAGCAGTTTCAAGCGGTGAGTCTCCCCTACGGCAAAGGGCGCACCAGTTTATATGTATTCCTACCAAAGCCAAACTCCAATCTTGCAGACTTTCAAAAAACGCTGACGGCTGAAAATTGGCAAACCTGGATGAAAACTTTCAGTAAGCGAGAAGGCTCGATTCAACTTCCGCGCTTCAAAATGGAGTATGAAATCCAACTTAAAAAATCGCTCTCAGCCTTGGGAATGGGCATCGCGTTCGACCCCTTAAAAGCAGATTTTTCCAATCTCAGCGAAACTTCAACTCGCATTGATGAAGTCAAACACAAAACCTTTGTCGAAGTGAACGAAGAAGGCACCGAAGCCGCCGCCGTCACCTCGATCGGGATTCGCGCTACATCTGCTCAAATGGAGGTTGCACCATTTTCGATGACGGTCGATCGTCCTTTTTTCTGCGCGATTCGAGACAACAAAACGGGCGAAATTTTATTTATGGGTGCGATCGTCAATCCAGCTTAAAATTGCTTATCCTTTTCCGATTGAACCAGCTATTCTATTAGCGGAGTGCTTTACATAGGTCAAACCGTTGCATAGTCTCCGTTCTCAGTGGCTAAATCTGGTCAGTTTCATGCAATCAAATTCTACAGACCGCGATCGTGGCTTTAAATCGTTTTCGTTGCGCCATTTGTCGGCACCCGGCGGCTGGCTTCTCATCACGGGAGGCACGATCGGGCTGCTGTTTTGGAACGGTCGCTTGGTCGTGGCAACCGGAGCCGGAATTGCGGTAATGATGCTGGTTTACCTGAGTCAAGACGGCAATTGGAAAGCTCCTTGGTCAGACGTACAGAAGTTTTTGCAAGGCTGGAATCAGCCCTTTCTGTTAGCCGCAGCGAGTGGCAGTGCAGCAACCTTTGGGATTTATCTAGCCGCCTCTCTCTGGGCTGAAGTCGGCAGTCCTTGGATTGCAACCGGAATGATCTTGCAGCAAACCGCCACGATCGGAACCTTGGGCTTTTTGATCTGGCAAATGCTCAACCGTCAAGAAAGTCTCCCCACCACTCGCTTTAACCAAACTTTAGATGACTTAACCAATGGAGACCCGCTTAAGCGGTTGATTGCTGTGCGCCGAATGACAGACACGATCGAGCAACAGAGCGATCGTGCCCAAAAACGTCAAATGGCAGATTATTTGCGCGTCATGCTGAGTCGAGAAGAAGACCCGATCGTCCGAGATGCTGTGCTTGAAGGATTGCAGTCTCTCGACATTATTCGTAGCCTTCCTGAAAGTAAGGTGCAGGCGATCGCGACTCCGATCGCGCTTCAGCGTTCTGCAACCCAAACTCGGAGCCGTCATCCGGTGTCTCAGACTGCCGACTGAGCTATGCATTCTGGCAGGCAAAGTCTCGTTTGTTATAGTGAAAGACACCTCTCAAGTTGAGATGATTTTATGGATATCGCGGCAACTTTAGATCAGATCACGGCTTTGAGCATCGACGATCGAATTAATCTAGTTCAAGCAATTTGGGATAGCATCGCCGCAGAGCAAGCTCATCCTGACCTCACTCAAGACCAGCAGCAAGAACTCGATCGCAGAATCACTGCTTATGATGCCAATCCTACTCAGGTAATGACTTGGGAAGAGATCAAAGCGTCGATTAAAGGGCAGCCATGAGCTTCGTGTTGATATTTCGTCCCGAAGTTCGTGAGGAGTTGAACGAAGCTTACCAATGGTATGAAGGGCAGCAACTTGGGCTTGGAGACGATTTCATAGACTGCGTTGATGAAATGATCAATCGAATTTGTCAAATGCCTGAGTTGTATACGATCATTCATCGCGATGTGCGTCGAGCAGTGGTGCATCGTTTTCCGTATGCTGTTTACTACCGGATTGCACTCGATCGAGTCATTGTATTAGCGGTTCTTCACGGTCGAGGAAATCCAAAAGCGTGGCAAGCGCGAACTTGATAACTCAGTTGAAGTCTGAGGTTAGTCTACTCGCAAAAATCCCTAAAAAAGGGCGCATTGTATTGCACCCTTGTTCGTAAGTAATTTGGCTACGAAGCCGTTAAACCCAAAGCTTAATTAGCTCTTGATTTGCACTTCTTTGACTTGCACATCTTCAACCTTGGCGGCTGGCTCATCGGCAGTTAGCTTCCGAGGAGTCGAGACATTTGCCGATGCGATATCGCTCCAATCGGTGTGAAAAACGCCTTCTTTATCGGTTCGCAAATAGGTGTGAGCGCCAAAATAGTCGCGCTGTGCCTGAGTGAGATTTTGAGGCAGCCGATCGCGCCGATAGCTATCAAAATAATCCAGCGATGCGCTAAAAGCAGGAACCGCGATCCCCATCTTCGCCGCTTGTGAAACCACTTCTCGCCAAGATTCTTGCTTGTCTAGAATGGTCTGCTTAAATTCAGTCGATAACAGCAGGTTTGGCAGATCAGGATCTTCGTTAAAAGCATTCTTGATTTTGTCCAGGAATCTGGCACGAATGATGCAGCCACCCTTCCAAATCCGGGCACATTCGCTCAAGTTGAGGGCATAGCCATACGTCTTAGAAGCCGCACTCAGCAACGCCATCCCCTGCGCGTAAGAACACATTTTGGAGCAATAAAGCGCATCGCGCACCATGTCAATAAACGCCTTTTTGTCTCCTGTAAACTGAGCGATCGGACCCGCTAAAGACTTAGAAGCCTCCACCCGCTCGGTCTTATAAGACGACATAATGCGAGCCGTGATCGCTGCAATAATCGTCGGGATCGCAACGCCCTGTTCGAGCGAGTCAATCACCGTCCAGCGTCCGGTGCCTTTTTGTCCAGCAGCATCGAGGATTAACTCCACGATCGGGTGCCCCGTATCGGGATCAATCCTCGTGAAAATATCCGCCGTAATCTCAATCAGATAAGAATTGAGTTCGTCGGTGGTGTTCCACTGAGTGAAAACGTCGTGTAACTCGTCGTGATTTAAGCCGACAATGTTTTTGAGCAGATCATAGGCTTCTGCAATCAGTTGCATATCGCCATACTCAATGCCGTTGTGCACCATTTTGACATAGTGACCCGCTCCACCCGGACCGATATAGGTGACGCAGGCTCCATCGTCAACCTGAGCCGCAATCTTAGTCAAAATCGGCTCTAGATATTCGTAAGCCTTTTTAGTGCCTCCGGGCATCAAACTCGGACCGTTGAGTGCGCCTTCTTCACCTCCGCTCACGCCCATGCCGATGAACGTAAACTTGGCTTCTTCGAGGTGACGAGCGCGACGGGCGGTGTCAGTAAACAGGGAGTTGCCTCCATCGATCAGGATGTCGCCTTCGTCGAGAAGGGGAGTCAGTTGCTCGATCACTGCATCCACGGGGGCACCCGCTTTTACCATGATCAAAATTTTACGTGGGCGTTCTAGAGACGCGACGAACTCTTCGATCGTATAAGTCGCCACTACATTTTTACCCTGCGCCCGTTGTTCCATAAATGCGTCAGTCTTCTCACGGGAACGGTTGTAGACAGAAACGGGAAAGCCATTGCGCTCCACGTTCAGCGCCAGGTTTTCGCCCATCACTGCAAGACCGATTACGCCAAAACTTTGTGCCATAAGACTCTCTGCTAACTCTGTGTATGCTGGGGCTGACAATTACCATCACGGTAGCTTGATCCCCCAAAGATAGCCTGGAAGATTAGATTAAGACTCTCACTTTAGAAGGGACAGGGGAGGAAAAATGCGTGTGCCCAGCGCGATCGTTTGAGGAAATCGTGACAAAACTGTGTGAAGTTTCTGCGAAGCTCACGTCTGTGAATGATTACTCTATTGCGATAGAGAACTCTAGTCGATAAGATCTGGTGATCCCCAGATAGTCTGCCTGCAATTGACATGAAAACTGCAAAGCCTGTTCCTCAAGAAGTCGTTCAGCAGGTCGCTGACTACTTTAGTGTCTTAGGTGAGCCGATGCGCCTCCGAATTCTCAATCTGCTGCGAGATGGTGAGAAATGCGTTCAGGATTTAGTTGACGTGATGGATACGAGTCAGGCAAATGTCTCAAAACACCTGAAGGTGATGCTGCAAGCTGGAATTTTGACCCGTCGCAGCAAAGGCACTCTGGCTTATTACAGTGTTGACGATGAGTTGACCTTTGAGCTTTGCAATTTGGTCTGCGATCGTCTTGCCTGCCGAATCGAAGAACAAGCTAAATCGTTTCGGGCATTCAGTTTGGCAAGCAAGCGCTAATCGACCCTACTCAAGGGTGGGGAACCTGAACGAAGGTTACTTCACCTCGATTTTGGCAAGCGTCACGCCCGTGTAGTAATGCCCCATAATTTGCTGATAGTTTAAGCCTTGCTGTGCCATGCTGTATGCGCCCCACTGACTCATGCCTAGCCCGTGACCAAAGCCATACCCAATCACGATGAAACTGGGTTCTGGTGGATTATTGCTCTTAGAGGCAACCTGATTGGCTTGAGGAGCAATCGAGAAAAAGGTGCTTTTTAAGCCGAGAGCAGATTGCAGCTTCTCTCCACTAATGGTGGTGCTTCCTTTATCACCTGTCAGTCTCATTGTGACGACTCGCCTACAAGACCGTGTGCCTTGCTCAATTTTCGCCTCACGAACTCGACCCACTCCTGGCGCAATGCTACTTAACTGACTCTGGCTCACAGATTTGCTCCACCGATAGACAGGAGCGCCTTGATCATAGTTATCTTTGACCGATCGTAGATACGGCAACGGCTGCATCCAGACATCTTCGACGTTCTCAGTGCAGCCGCCCGACGACGAGTGAAAGACTGCTTCAACAATTTGCTGGTTATAAGTGAGAACCTGTCCAGCGGTTGCATTCACCGCCATCTGAGTGCCGCTCGACTCATCCTGCACGCCGCGATAAACCTGCCACTTTGTGGTGTCGCCCAAGTCATAGACGGCGTTGGCTGAATTTTGGCGTTTGTGAAGCGCATAAGAACGGGCGACCACTGCCTGAGCTTTGAGTGCTTCTTGAGGCCAATTGCCATTCATCTCGCCGCCCAAAACGCTGTAAAGATATTGCTCTAGATCAACATAGTTGACCACCGTGAGTCCTTGTTTAGCAGGGGCAAGATAGGCGCGACCGCGATACCAGCGATCGCCAATCCACACTACGCCATCGCCTGTTGGCTCGATCCAGAGTCCGCCTGATCTCCAGTTGTTAATCGCGACTCCTCCCCCCGATACCTGAGCCGCAAAGCCGTTCATGCCCTGAATGACACCCAGAGAACGCCCAGACGAATCTTTGATCGCGGCATTAGTCGAGCTACCGACGTTGACTTGTTCGACTCCCTGTTTGATTAAAACTCGCAGATCGAGGGCTGCTGATGCAGGAGCGATCGTCACGATCCAAATCAGAGCGGTGAGCCACCAGCCCCGTCCTGTCGTGAATTTTAGTTTAGACAACAGAAATGAGAGGAGCGAGGGAGATAGCATGTTCTGACAAGTCCTTGTAGGTTCAACTATTACAGATCTCAGCGCTGGCAGTGCTAAATCTGGAGCGATTTGCGGTGAGATCAAATTGCTAACGTTGCTTAATATAGGCGAATTTGCCGAGGGTCGCGCTACTAGGATTTCTTAACCGATTAAGAGAAGTAGGTCAGAAGTTCCGTAATTAGAGTCAGAAAGTCAGCATTCTCGGATACTGACTCTGGATGTAGCGTCACAGCGATTTATAAAATTTAATGTTCAGCCTAGAAAAGTTCTTAATTACTCTCGTTACAGCTTTTATCGACCTTGATTTTGGCGCTAAGTTCCCTGGGTTACACCCCAACGATCGACAGACGAAGTACCATAAGATGAAGTGACTCATCGCAAAAAATTAGGTTAATGAAGCCTTGCAGATTACGTTTTTAGGAACTAGCTCTGGTGTGCCGACGCGATCGCGCAATGTCTCCGCAGTTGCCCTCCGGCTTCCTCAGCGAGCAGAAGTCTGGCTATTTGACTGTGGGGAGGGCACTCAGCACCAACTGCTTCGCAGTGATTTACGAGTGAGTCAGATTCGCCGCATTTTTGTCACTCACATGCACGGCGACCACACGTTTGGCTTGATGGGGTTACTTGCAAGCTGCGGTCTAGCCGGAAACCCGGAGCGCATTGATATCTACGGTCCGCCTGACTTAGACGAGTATCTAAGGGCATGTAGCCGCTATTCTCAAACTCATTTCTCCTATCCGGTCAAGGTGCACACGGTCAAACCGGGCGTAGTGTTTGAAGATGAAGAGTTTTCGGTGAGTTGCGCCCCACTAAAACATCGCGTTCCTGCTTTTGGCTATCGCATCACTGAAAGAGACCGTCCGGGGCATTTTGATGTCGAGAAAGCTAAAGCTTTGGGAATTCCATCGGGTCCACTTTATGGTCAGTTAAAGCGCGGAGAATGGGTCACGCTTCCTGATGGGCAAAAAATCAATGGTGCAGAGTTGTGCGGTCAAATAGAAGTGGGTCGCAAAGTGGTGTACTGCACTGATACGGTCTATTGCGAGAACGCGATCGAACTGGCTCACGATGCAGATGTGCTGATTCATGAAGCCACCTTTGCCCACCAAGATGCAGAGTTAGCCTATCAGCGACTGCACTCAACTTCGACAATGGCGGCTCAAGTCGCGTTGACCGCGCACGTCAAGCAGTTAATCATGACGCACTTCAGCCCTCGCTATGCGCCAGGCAACTCGATCGAGCTAAGAAACCTGTTAGAAGAAGCCCGTTCGATCTTCCCCAACACCCAACTCGCGTCTGACTTTTGGACTTACGAAGTTCCCCGTCGAATCGCCAAAGGTGTGCCTGCCAAGGCGTGAGCAAACCCTTTAGGGTAACGGTGTTCCGATTTGACTTAGATTCAGGGCATGTCCTCCAGTGACGAGATAAACCGGACTCGCGATCGCGCCCACCTGCCGGGTCAGCATTCCCAACCGATCGCGAAAGGTGCGCCCGATCGGATAAGCAGGCACAACCCCCCAACCCGCCTCTTCTGCCACCAAAATCACATCTGCCGAAGCATTTATAAGACTTTGCAGCAAGACTCGCAGGGTTTCTTGCCAGGTCGCCTCATCGTCTTCTAGCAGGTTTGTCAACCACGTTCCTAACGAATCTACGAGCAGACAATCCGCAGGGGTTGCCGATCGCAGAGTCGCGGATAGCTCGATCGGAACGTGCAGCGTCGTCCAATCAGACGGGCGACGGAGACAATGCGTTTCGATGCGGGCTTGCCACTCTCGATCGGCGGGATCTACCTGAGAAGTCGCGACATACACAACCGATTTACCGGACTGAGTGGCTAAATGTTCTGCCCATTCGCTTTTGCCCGATCGAGCCGGTCCAGTGACTAAAATAATTTGGCGTGGCATGAATCGAGGGAAGGGTTACAACTTGAGAGAGGTGCGCGATCGCACTCAACTTAACTAAATTAGCAGATGACTTCTCAGGAATCCTTCAGGTTAAGCGCCATCATTCATCAGTCAACATCCTGCCTTAAACCGTCTTCACGAGAACCTTGATGCGTTATTTACCTTTGTTGCTGCCGATATTGGCAACTCTATCAGCCTGTGACTCCGCTATTCGTAGTCAAATCGCACCCCCGCAAGTAGGCTCTCCTCAGCAATCAACGCCTCGCCCTGCTCAAGTGGTTAAAACCGAACCTCTGTCACCCCAGCCGATTCGGATTGCCCTCAACCAGCTTCCGCCGCCCTACGCCAGTGAGAGCGCTTCTAAGTCTCCCAAAGTCATAGCGATTCCTCAAAACCCAGTGCTGCAAGTGCCAGCAGGTTTTGTCATCAACGTCTATGCAGAAGGGTTAGATCGTCCTCGCTGGTTGGCGTTGACTCCTGATGGAGATGTGCTAGTAACCGAGACGCGTCAGAATCGAATTCGACGATTGCGCGACACAAACGGCGATGGCGTTGCAGATGTCAAAGAAACTTTCGCCACCCCTAACAATGGACTTAATCAGCCATTTGGTATGGCATTTGCAGGAAATTCTTTTTTTCTAGGCAACACCGACGCAGTGCTGCGTTTCCCTTATCAGAAAGGGCAAGGGCAAATTACAGGCACAGGTCAGCAAATCGCCAAGCTGCCAGCAGACGGATATAACAACCACTGGACGCGCAACGTCGTCACCGCGCCCGACGGGAAAAAGCTATATGTCTCGATCGGGTCTGGCACTAACGCCAGTGAAGAACCTTCGCCTCGCGCTTCAGTGCAAGTGATGAACTTAGACGGATCGGGTCGTCAAACGTTCGTCTCCGGTGTCCGCAATCCCGTCGGGCTAGACTTTCACCCCCGCACAGGCGAACTTTACGCCACCATCAACGAGCGAGATGGATTAGGCGATAGCTTAGTGCCAGACTATTTGACGCGACTGCGATCGGGCGAGTTTTATGGCTGGCCCTATGCCTATTTGAGCCGCGATCGACTTGACCCCCGCCTCACACAAAATGGCAAAAGTCTCCGCCCCGACTTGGTTGCCAAAACTCGCACCCCTGACGTGTTGTTTGAAGCCCATTCTGCCGCGTTAGGGCTGCGATTCTACAACGGCAACACCTTCCCAGCAAAGTATCGGAATGGCGCATTTGTCGCCTTTCGAGGCTCTTGGAATCGCAGTCAAGGCACAGGCTATAAAATCGTCTTCGTGCCCTTCAACGCCGAAGGACGATCGCAGGGATATTACGAAGACTTCTTGACAGGATTTCTCACCGATCCAACGGTGCCCACCACTTGGGGCAGACCCGTCGGACTGTTAACGCTCCCTGACGGCAGTTTGCTGATCACCGAAGAAGCCAACAACCGCATCTATCGCGTGCAATATCAGGGGTAAAACGTTTCTGGAGGCGAGATGCTCACCTTGGCATCTGACGGCTGCGAGTGCGTTTTAGAAGAGGGAGTGATTTGAGAAGAATCCAGGTCAAGAGCGCCAGGAGCATCAGGTGGAGCCGATTGTCGAGACAGCCAAAACAGCCCTCCTGCCATCAAAGCAGCATAGCCAACATATAAATGCACAGGCTGAACGGCAAGTCCTCGAATGCCGATCGCTTTGGTCGGCGGATGATACCAGGTCGGCAAAATCGCTTTTTCAGGATCAGGCTTAGAAAGCGATGCCAATAAGCTAGAGCTGTCTATCTCTAAAGCCTTGCAAATGCGCTGAACAAACCCCCGGAGATAAATGTCTTCAGGGAGGTGAGCACCGTGTCCGGCTTCTAAGGCTTGAATTTGATGCACAGGTACGAGAGTTTTGCTGTGCAGTTGTGCAAGCGACATCGATCGAGCCAGCCGTGCCCGTTTAATCTGCTCACCCAACGTCTGCAACTGATCGTCTCGTTCTTGAACCGCTTGCTCAGCTAATTCTGCGGCTGAGACCTTTCTACGCCCTTTTTGAGAAGTAAATTTAGCAGACGTTTGCTCTTTAATTGAGCTGACTCGACTCGCAATCGTATGAGCAACCGTCTCAGAACAATCTTGCACCGCCTTGACGATCGTGTTGGTAGGAAACTCCGCCATGTTAGACGAGTGAGAACCCAAAGCACGCGAAAAAGCGGCTACCGGAAATTCATCTAGCTCCTGTTCTGCTTCCTGAATTTCTTTGGTTTCAGCCTCTGCTTCGCTCTGTCGAACAAAGTGTCGCAGCGTCAAACGAATCGCCTCTCTCCCGATCGCTTTTATCAAAAACTGAGCGCTTGTTGTGCCCTCTGCTGCCGTTTTCTGCGCCGTGTCGATCGCTCGACGATAGACTTCGCTGCGATATAGCTCTGCCTCGATTTGACCGAGAACCGTTCGTAGATTGTCTAGAGAAACCTCGATCGTCGTCTTGTTACCAGGTAACCCAAAACAGAATGTGGTATCTTGCGCCAACATCTCCCCATCCTCGCCGTTGAATAAGACTAACAAACAAATCTTGAAGATTTGCAACGTCGCAGCTTCGTGAGACTACTTAGATGCTTTCTTCGTTGAATGAATACTTAATTCAGGGATAAATGACGAAATCTGGACACTCTTGTACTAAGTTTACGCAACATGCACCTTAAAACTCATGTCCCCCTTTTTCAATACTCCGGACAAAATTTGAGCAGATTTTAAGGCTCAAACCCTTATTCTGCCGTGGACAAGATCTTTTTTTCCAAGTCAGAGGCAGAGCTAACTTTGAAAAAATAGCTCGATCCTTGAACCATAAACTCTGAAAGCCTTGTGGAACCGTTCAAAAAAATGTCCGGAGTATTGCCTTTTTAAGACATTGAGCACCTCAGACCTGAGAGAATAATCTGGGTCTTGACATCCTCTTCGTCCCAAAGGGGCGGAGATTTCTCACCAAGCGACACCCGAAGAAACCCCTCGCTTGCTCTCAAGCAAAGGTCGATAGCTCAGATCTTGCACCAGTCTATTCGCTGCGGTTCTGTCCCGCCCGTGAATGCCAGAAACGAGAGAGTTTTAGTTTAGGTGCAAGATCTCAGATAGCCCTGAGCAGGTGTCAACCGGATGCAGCAAGTTGGAAGGATAGGCAGACGTAGCCACTGAAAGTTGAAAGATGGAGTCCATGAGTAGAGTGAAAATGTCACGAGCCAGTCGTTAGTACCGATTAGGTATGAATGGGAAACGATCCACTGGCGCAAAGCTAGAGGTGAAAGTTTTCAAGCTCCAAAAGAGAATCTATCAAGCCTCATTGCGTGGAGATGGCAGATTAGTCCACAAACTAAATCCTGAAATGGATGGAGGATTACCCGCAAGGAACATTAGAACCTTGACAGTTTGATAGTCATACGGGTAAGGTCGCCATCCTGGAACCCCAACCGTCCTCCAGGTGCAGGAGGGCAATGAGGAAGTGACTCCAGAATTTTGGGCAGGGTTGCGATCGTCGGTGCTGAAGGCTCCTGGAGCTGAGTCATCTGAGCCGTTTGAGACATGAGTTATCGGTTAATTATTAAAGATCCTGCAACGCAAATCGAGGTCTGTCCCTAAAAGATTCTGGCGCGTTGCTGGCGATCGTCCTCTGGAGCAGTTGCGTCTCTGAGTAAACTAGAGATACGAATACTCGGTCAGCGAGACTACCGTCAGAGAAGAGAGCATGGCAGCAAAAGATCTGTTTCATGAGGCAGTAAAGATTGGGTTATGGAAGGAACAGTGGATTGTGACTGATCCATTCAAGCTGGATGTAGGAGGGACGAAGTTTGAAATTGACTTGGGTGCAGAACGGCTCCTGGCTGCCGAGCGTGCAGAGGAAAAAATCGCAGTTGAGATTAAGACGTTTTTGGGAGATTCTCCATTGACGGATTACCATGCTGCATTGGGGCAGTTTCTCAACTATCGTCTTGCTCTAGAACTGAAAGACCCCGATCGACTGCTATATTTGGCGATTCCAATTGCGGTGCATGAGTCTTTTTTTCAGCGAGAATTCGCGCAAATTTCGGTGGAGCGCTATCAAATTAGCCGACTGATTTATAACCCAGACCAAGAGGTGATTGTGAAATGGATCACACTATAGAACGCTATCGACAACTGATTCAGGCGTATCTGAGTGAGTATGTCTCAACGCCGATCGCGAATGGTGAGATTGAATCGTATACGGTGTTTGATACGCAACAGGATCATTATCAAGCAATGAATGTGGGATGGGATGGATATCGCCGGGTGTATGGCTGTGTGTTGCATCTCGATATTCGGGATGGCAAGATTTGGCTGCAACAGAATATGACCGAACGGCAGGTTGCCCATGATTTGATGGCGATGGGGGTGCCCAGTCAGGATATTGTGCTGGGGTTTCAGGCTCCAGGGGTGCGATCGCATACAGGCTTTGGGGTGGCGTAGGGAAAGACGACGCTAGAGGCGCAAATACTCTGTGTAGCGAAGCTCTCGCTGCTCTTCAAAGCGCGATCGTTCGTCTTCAAAGCGCGATCGTTCGTCTTCAAAGCGCGATCGTTCGTCTTCAAAGCACGATCGTTCGTCTTCAGAGCACGATCGTTCGTCTTCAGAGCACGATCGTTCGTCTTCAGAGCACGATCGTTTGTCTTCAGAGCACGATCGTTTGTCTTCAGAGCACGATCGTTCCCTGATTAACAGGGAGCGATCGCATCTTTTGCAGAATTGATTATCTCAACAATAGGACGGCTAGGAGGAGAACGAAGAGGAATTGCAGGAGGGCGATCGAGGGTTTCTGTTTTATCGTCGGCTTCGCAGGTTCAAAAAGAACACATTGTTACTGATGGACGATGATTTCATCGCGGCTCAGTTCGAGATATAAATGTTGTTCTAATAGGTCTACGATTTGGGGCAAGTTTTGTGTAACCAGTGCCTCTAATTCTGCATTTTTGATGTTGCCTGTAGTGATTAGCAACAATTTATAGGGTTGCTGGAGGATCAGAAAGGAGTTGAGGAAGTCTGTATCTTTTGTGATGACGATGCGCTGTTGTGCGATCGAGAGGGTGTTGATATCGAGGTCGGGCGTTGCGTTTTGCTGAGGGAGATCTCGTGTGTGCAGGGTGTCATATCCCAATTCAGAAAGTAGCCGTGCGAGGCGAAGCGGCAATTGAGCATCGACCAAGAATTTCATGAGGCAATTCTATGAATGCTTTTGACTTGGCTGAGGCGGGCGGCGAAGAGAAGAGATGCCAAGATGTCTTCGCGTTCTAGATCGTCGTAGTCTGCCAAGATGTCTTCGATCGTCATGCCAGAACTGAGGAGTTCTAGGAGAAATTCGACGGGGTAGCGGAGTCCTCGGATGCAGGGTTTGCCGTGACAAATGTTGATGTCGTGGGTGATGCGCTGTAATAAGTTGGTTTCCATGAGGGTTGAGAGGAGGTCTTGTTCTATTTTGCAGTGTGATTGACGCGGTTGAAGGGAGCGATCGAGCCACTACATGAAGTAATCGCATCTTTTGCAGAATTGATTATCTCAGCAATAGGACGGCTAGGAGGAGAACGAAGAGGAATTGCAGGAGGGCGATCGGGCTTCTCACAATTAGCAGGTGCGATGCGAAAAAAAGCAAGAGCAATCCGAGGGTGAGGTCAATCAGCAGGATGCGCCAGAGCTTGTGGGTGCGGCGACGGGTGGCAGGATGGGTGCGACCGAGAACGCTTGTGCTGATTTTGACCGATCGACGAGCGAGATCAGTAGTTTTCCAAAGTTTGGACAGGATGATTGGAGTATCGTATAGCCCTGCTAGATTGTGGAGCGTGATGAGATAGCTGGGATGCTCTTCACCCAGCACCTGTTTTTTGATGTCTCGCACTTTGAGGTAGAGAGGTTCTGCGTCTCCATGTCGCCCTTGCGATTTGTACAGCCCTGCTAGATTGTGGAGCGTGATGAGATAGCTGGGATGCTCTTCACCCAGCACCTGTTTTTTGATGTCTCGCACTTTGAGGTAGAGGGGTTCTGCGTCTCCATATCGCCCTTGCGATTTGTACAGCAATGCTAGATTGCCGAGCGTGGTGAGATAGCTGGGATGCTCTTCGCCCAGCACCTGTTTTCGGATGTCTCGCACTTTTAGGTAGAGGGGTTCTGCGTCTCCATATCGCCCTTGCGATTTGTACAGCGATGCTAGATTGTGGAGCGTGGTGAGATAGTCCGGGTGGTCTTCGCCCAGCACTTGTTTTCGGATGTCTCGCACTTTGAGGTAGAGGGGTTCTGCGTCTCCATATCGCCCTTGCAATTTGTACAGCAATGCTAGATTGTGGAGCGTGGTGAGATAGCTGGGATGCTCTTCGCCCAGCACCTGTTTTTTGATGTCTCGCACTTTGAGGTAGAGGGGTTCTGCGTCTCCATATCGCCCTTGCGATTCGTACAGCGATGCTAGATTGTGGAGCGTGGTGAGATAGCTGGGATGCTCTTCGCCCAGCACTTGTTTTCGGATGTCTCGCACTTTGAGGTAGAGGGGTTCTGCGTCTCCATATCGCCCTTGCAATTTGTACAGCAATGCTAGATTGTGGAGCGTGGTGAGATAGCTGGGATGCTCTTCGCCCAGCACCTGTTTTTTGATGTCTCGCACTTTGAGGTAGAGGGGTTCTGCGTCTCCATATCGCCCTTGCGATTCGTACAGCGATGCTAGATTGTGGAGCGTGGTGAGATAGCTGGGATGCTCTTCGCCCAGCACTTGTTTTCGGATGTCTCGCACTTTGAGGTAGAGGGGTTCTGCGTCTCCATATCGCCCTTGCAATTGGTACAGCAATGCTAGATTGTGGAGCGTGGTGAGATAGCTGGGATGCTCTTCGCCCAGCACCTGTTTTTTGATGTCTCGCACTTTGAGGTAGAGGGGTTCTGCGTCTCCATATCGCCCTTGCGATTTGTACAGCAATGCTAGATTGTGGAGCGTGGTGAGATAGTCCGGGTGGTCTTCGCCTAGACGATCGAGCACCACTTCCGCACCTTTCTCTAGCCAAGGTTCAGCAGCAGCATACGCGCCTTGACCTTGGTAAAAGCGAGCTAATCGGTTGAACAGAGTCATCAGCATCTCGTCTGGCACCAATCGCAGATCAGATGCAGCAATTGCTTTCAAATGGGGAATCGCTGGAGAAAATTGCGCCACTTGAGTCAATGTGATTGGGTAAAGAATCTCTGCGGCGACTTCTACTAACGCTTTTACATAGACCGATCGCACCTCCTCCCCGTTCTCCGACTCATCTAACTTAAGCGCAAAAAACTCTCGCATCAACGGATGCAGCCGAAACCTCGTCAGCGTCACCTCTTGCAGCAAATGCCGAATCGCCAGTTGCTCCCGTGCCTCCTCCATTGTCTCAGTTGCCCAATCCAACGCCTCCGTCACCCGTTGCACCAACTCACACGGAATCTCAGCCGCCGTAAACAAGCTCAAAAACCGCCCCATTGCCATCGCCGCATCGCCCAGTTCTTGCCAACTCAACTCAAACGCAGCTCTGACTCCCTTTTGTGCCGTCATCACATAGTTGGGGTCACGATCGTCTAGCGATCGATGCTGAAACTGCACCTGTGCTTTGAGATCAAACAGCGATAGAAATGGTTTTGGTGCCACATATCGCCCAATTAGCTCCACGCCCAACGGCAATCGCCCCAACCATTCACATAAATCTTCCGCCGTTGCCCGTTCTGCCTCCACTCGACTACTACCAATCAACTTCGCCAACAGTTCGATCGCCTTATCTAGGGGCAAAACGTCTAGCGACATCTCCACAAAGTCAGCATCCAGACGTTTGCGGCGCGTCGTCAGCAACACTTTAAAGCGCGGGGGCAGATGTTGGAGGAGCGATCGCAGGTTTTTCATCTCCGCGACATCATCCACAATCAGCAACACCGCCCCCGATGGCTGCCAATGCTCCCGATACCAGACAAATTGCTGCTCGATCGTGGTCAGTGTCTTCTCAAGTGCGGGAGGTAGCTTGAGGGAGAGAACTGTGCGGGCAAAGGTGACCACTTGCTCAAACAAATCCGTTTGAGTGCCGTTGAGCCAGCAAATGCCGCCTGGATATGCCTCCGCATTTCGCACCGCATACTGGATGGCGAGTTCTGTTTTGCCAACACCGCCCATTCCAGCAATGGCTGAGATGATCACCCGATCGCTCGTCTGCATTTCTCGGTGAATCGTCGCCAACTCAGTCTCGCGTCCGACAAATTTTGTCGCACCCCTCATCGGCACATTTTGAGGAATGCTGTTTAACTGGGCGCGTTCCTCCCGTTGATCGAGATAGAGCTTCCCAATCCGAATATCACCCTGCTCTGCATAAGCGCCAATCTTCTCAGCCCGTTTACGATCGCTCTCTGTCATGCGAACGGTTCCTAATCCATATTCAAGGTTGTAATCGTGATGTCGCCCTGTTCTGCATAAGCCCCGATTTTCTCAGCCCGTTTGCCCACGTTTTCGGGTTTAGGTGGCTGTGCCTTCACCGCATCCAACACCTGTTGAATCATCGCCTTTAACTCTGGGTCAGCAGTTGCCTGCGCTGCGATCGCTAACGCCTCGGCTGAAGTCACGATCGCCGCATCTCCCTGCGCCGCCGCCTCAATTTCTACAACCGCATTGCCCAGGTCTACAGGTTTTAGAGTCGATTGCTCAATTTGGCTCACCAATTCTGGTTTGTGCTGCCGCAATGCTGCCAGAAACTTCTCCACTGCGGTAAACACCTTTTCACCAGACTTTTCGCCAACCTTCTCTACTGCTTTTCCGGCAACCTTTGTCCCAGCAGTCGCGATCGCTGCCCCAACAGCAGTAGCAATTACACTAAAAAGTTCCATCATTTCCTCTGGTACAAAGACGCACCTTAGTTTTAACCCAATCTTCCATCCCGTCTAGAGAATCGTCGAGAAACATTTGAGAATAGAGGACTATGCGATGGCAATGATTTAGCTGTAAGTGCAGTTTTTAGTTCTGAAGCCAGGAACCCTCTAATGTCAAAGCAGAGCGGTTCTCATCGGTCATCGCAGTCAGCGCTAAAAGTTACACACATCGCTGTGCGCGTTTGCAGAAGCTCTGCCATGATCAGCCCATCAATCTAAAGGGCGATGGCACATGGAACAACCCAACCGCTTGATTCAGCTTGATTTGAGAGTGCGCCCCGATCAGGTTGAGCTTCTAGAAGGGCTAGACTTCTGGCTGCAATTGGGGTTGCTCTCCCATCAACAAGTACGACAGTTGGGGCAACACTCGCTGACCTGTCCATTGCCCGATCGAGCCATCATCCCAACGTCAGCCCCCTACGCAGCAGACTTCATCTCTGAGCCAGCTCTAATATCTGTTCCACAAGTCTCTCCTGAACCTCGCCGCACGGTTAGACCGTCTTGGGTCGGTCAGATGCTCTCGTCGCTGATGGCAGAGATTAGCGTCGTCTGGCTGCTGTTTTTGGGCGTGTTTATGGTCGTTGTGTCGTCTGCGGTGTTAGCAGCGACTCAGTGGAAGAACTTCTCGATCGTTGGGCAATATTCAATTCTGTGGGGTTACACGATCGCGTTTGGGCTGGCGGGGCTGTGGGCTGGCGCGAAATCGAACCTGCGCCTCACGGGACGAATGCTGCAAATTGCCACGCTGCTGCTCGTTCCGGTCAACTTTTGGATGATTGATGGCTTTGGGCTTTGGCAAAATGAGCTGGGTTGGATAATGGGCGCAATCGCGGCATTGAGTCTCTCGGCTCTGTCGTTTCGACTGTTGCGATCGAGTCCTCGCACGACGCTGTTAAATGTCTGGGGGTTGAGTTGGCTGCACTGGGGCTGGGCGATGCCCGGAATTCCCCTGATCGCGGCGTATGTGGGCACGATCGGGACGGCTGTTTTGCAAGTCAGAATCCGTGAGCGTGAAGAAGAATCGTCGGCTCAATTTCCGCTTGATTTGGGGAGCATTGCGATCGCGTTCTCAACGCTGCTGCTAATCGGGAGAGCCGTCTTAGTCAAAGGAATCCCGCTCAGTCGATTAGGGCTGGCGCTGGGAATCTGTGGCTGGATTCTCTGCTGGATGAATCGCCGCAACTCAAAGCCACTCTGGACACCAGCCGGAGCCGGATTGCTCGTGGTTGGGTGGGCGGTGACGGTCATGACCGATCAATGGCAAGCTTTAGCGGTGAGCGGGTTAGTGCTGTGGCTGTTGACCGATCGACTGCGGCGGTTTTGGCGGGTGCAAGAGATGGTGGCTCTAATTCTCGTAGGGCTACAAACCTATGCGTTGCTGCGCGTCATTTTTCCGCCTGCGGTGCGTCGTAGCGTGATGGCAATCATTGCTGAATCGGCGCATCTTCAGCAAGGTGCCTGGGAACTGACTGGGTTAGGGTTTTTTCTATACGTTCTGATTACGTTGGGGTTTGCAACCTATTTGCGACGATCGCAGCATTCTGATTTAGCGATCGCTGCCGAACAAATGGCGTTAGGTTTAGGAATCCTGTTAGTAATTCCGGGTGCATTAAATCCGTTCGTTCGAGCGATCTATTTACTGATCGCTGGGCTGACCCTCGGTATTCGTTTACCAGGACGATTATCTAGCAAGGTTTGGTATATCTATCTCACTCATCTCACCGGGATACTGGCTGTTTTCGCCTGGATTGACTGGGGATTTCCGACTCTTGCAGCGCGGAGTTGGGCGATCGTGCTTTTAATCAGCATGGTGACAGAATGGGGGCTGTGCGCGACTGTTCAAAGCCGTGGATGGCAACTCAGCGCTTGGTATTTTGGCATTGGATTTGCTGCCTGTAGTTATGCGTTATTGATTTCCGCTAACGTTGTCAATGCTGAAGGCAATCTCATTTGGTTAGTGACTCCGATTCTACTCACGCTACTGTCGCGTCGTCCTCAATTTCTGCATTCTCGTTGGGCAAGTTGGCTGAGTGTAATTGCATTATTGATTGCTCCATTATTGACGATCGCGCAACTCAATCCTCTGCTGATCGCGCTGGCGATCGCAACTGTTGTGATGTCCGTCAACACGCAACAGCTACAGAAATTAAGAGCAGCGGCAATTACTGTTGGCTTTGGAGCAAGTTTTGCAATCACCCTGCTGTGGCGAATTTGGAACTCGGCTCCACTATTTTGGGTGTTGTCTTGGGTAGCGATCGTCACCGCAGGACTCTGGCTAATTCGTCATTTATGCAGCCGCCGAGAAACTGTTCTCGCAAGTCTCTACACCTGCGCTTTAGATGGCTGGGCAGTTGCCCTCAGTGTCACTAATCTCTGTTTGTTCACTTTGATTATCGTCAATCAAGAACTCACGCCATTCAGTTCGATCGAGTGGCAATCTGCGTTAGCGATCGGGCTAGCTACGGGTGCGATCGTCTATCGCATCGCACAGCAACCCACTAATTTAGGACTGTGGGGAGCAGCGTGGGGCATTGAGTTACTAGCGGTCAGCGTCGTTCATTTAAGCAAAGGAACCTGGGACGATATCGCGATCGTCACGCTCAGTTTAGGATTGCTCAGTCAACTCTTAGGCGATGTTTGGCTGCGTCGTCATCCCGATTCTGTCCTCACCAGTCTGCATGGAATCCCACCGTTATACGTGATTATTGGCGGATTTTTGGCTCACGATCACTTCACCTCAACAACTGGATTGTTTACTCTTGCAGCAGCATTGCCGTTAATCGGAGTCGGTCGTCGTCAGCCTGACCTCAAACTCCTGACTTATTTGGGAATCTTGACTGTCTCGATCGCCGCTTATGAAGGGTTGACCTACCAATTGCTGCACAGTTCTGGAGGGGCTGTGGGAGATGGCTTAACGCTACTGGCAGGGTTAGCAACCGCGATCGCCATTACTTATCGTCTGGTTGCCCAATCGCTACAGTTCTATTGGCGACTCACGCGATCGCAGCTTTTGACGGTGACGCACATCCATTGGCTCGGCGGCAGTATTCTCGCCTTTGTTGCTCTCATAGCGCCTCTCAGCCCTACTGGACTTCTGATGTGGATTGTAGTCACAACCCTGTTAGCAGGTTATGCAATCTGGCAAGGGCGGACGCGAGAAGAATGGGTGTATCTCGGTGTGGTTGAAGGATCTGCCGCGATCGCCCACGCGCTCTCTCAAACGCTGCCAGAATCGATGCTGTTGAGTTGGGGAGCCGCGATCGCGAGCCTATTCGCCTTTGGACTCTACACCTTGCCCTGGCAGACTTGGGGATGGTCACGCCGACCCTGGCAAACCTCAGCCGCGCTGTTGCCCGGAGCGATCGTGCTGATCACCAATGAAACCATCACGGTACAAAGCCTATTGCTCACGGCTGCATTTTATGCCTGGTTTGCAAGAGCCACGGCTCAAATTCGTCTCAGCTATCTGGCGCTTGGGCTGGCAGATTGGGCGATTCTCAAGGTGTTAAACGAGTATTCACTGACCAATCCGCTATGGTTTACGACGGTCATTAGCGGTTCAATTCTCTATGGTGTGCAGATTGATCCGGCTTTGCAATCGTCCTCATCTCGCGAAGTGCGTCATCTTTTGCGTTGTTTAGCAGTAGGGCTGTTTTGTTTTACGGCTCTCTATCAGTCTGATCGCAGTTGGGTGCAGGGACTGTTCACGATCGCGTTCAGCTTAGGATTAGTCGGGGCTGGGTTAACCTTGCGAATTCGCGCCTTTTTATATGTGGGCACCGCAACGTTTGTGCTCAAGGTAGTTCGTCAGCTTTGGTTTTTTATCAACAACGAATCGCTACTTTTGTGGGCAATGGGCATCGTTTTGGGACTGGCGTTTATCTGGATCGCTGCCACCTTTGAAGCGCGGCGCAGCCGAGCGATCGCGCTGGTGCAATATTGGCTTATAGAACTCGATCATTGGGAATAAGTAGTTAACATCCTCTACGCCCAGTCCTCTTCTTGCTCAATCCCTTATGGAGGGAAACCTTCCCACAAGGCTAGCGGTTCGGGTAGGAACATCGTTCTGCCCCCGGCTTTTTCGCTGGCAGAACGCTTTCAACAACAACCTTTTGTCGTAGATAGGCAGCTAGTCATATCGTTTAGGATCTTTCTTTGGCTTCTTTGTTTCGTCCGGTTGTGCTTTTGGTTTTTTGACTTCTTTGTTGCTTTTTTTCTCTTTTGACATAGCTGCTCCTGAGTGAAGGTTTTCTTATTATACAAACCAGTATCAGACCGATCGTGTGGTTTATCGCCAGTTTGATCAGTCAACGCGTTCTATAGTCAAAGTCACGTCTGCGATCAAAGCTGCACTTTGCAGCACTAAGCTGATTACATTAATGGGGTCAACAATCGCTGTTGCAAACAAATCAGCAAGTTCTTCTGTTGCCGTGTCATGACTTACCTTGAAGTTTTTTTCTTTTACTGGTGAACCCTCCCGGCTCTAATTAGCATAAAGGATGAGTTGAGAGATTTTCCAGAACGGTGGGTCAGGAATCCATCAACTCAAGATTGACAGGCTATGACTGTTCACCAGAGAGATCAGTAGCCACATCTTGATTGGAACCTTTAGCCTGTAGTTCTACCAGGGCATCTCGCTGAAACCGAACAACGCGCGAAATTGAATTTCGGGAATGCTCAGAGGTAGAAACGGATAGGGTGATGTTGCTGAGAGTTGGATCAATAATGTGCTTTACAGTACAGACTTGCATCTTGTTGTTGCAATAGGCAACGATGCGATCGCCCGACTGAATCTCAACTGCTTGAATCTTCAAGGGAACCTCAAATTTGCTACCAAATCAACCGAGATAGCTACATCAAAAACTTCTGCTGAAATATCTGAATAATTAAAACCCGCCTTCCCTGAATAGCACTGGAGAGTAAATGCTCTCGATCACCGCTTAAGGAAAGAAAAACCCAATATTACGTTTGAATCGGTCAAGCATATAGCTCTTACATTCACTATACACTAAAGCAGGTGAGACCGCTATCAAAACTCGTGTTCTACTGTCAAGGTAGTTTATACTCAAAAAGTTACTAGATCTAGGTTTAATACTCGATTCCCTCCACAACTCACCCTCAATGCCTGTCCTAATACGAGCAGATCTGCTGACCTCCCGATACGTTAGGGCATTCGTCAACAGCGTTTCGTCACACCGGAGTTGATAATCGATCGCTGCAACAAGAGCAGGGCGTTTTGTTCTTGGCTAAGTTGTGCATCACTGCTTTGACTCACTTCTAGGCAATAGAATAGCTTCATGCTCAATGCGCGATCGCGGCTTCTTCTGATTGGTATCACTGCCTTCCTCGCTGTAATCGTGACCAAAATTGGCGGATATGCGATCGTGGACATGGGCGAATTGGTTCATTTTAACTGCCGCTCTCAAAGCAATCGCGTGAGATGTGAACTCACCCACGAACCGCTGATTGGTCGCCTACAAACGCTGTACCTTGCCAAAACTGACCTCACGCGAACGCGTGTGCAGTCAAAAAACGACATTGCCGGAAATCGTATTTTTCGACTGGTCTTGGTCACGCAGTTACAAACAGAAATTCCGTTGACTCGCCGTTGGTCAAGGAGTGCGAATGAGCAATTATTCATGCAACGCGATCAGCGTGATCAGTTCCTCAACAATCCCCAAGCAAAAGCTCTTAGCGTTAGAACTCATCGTCCCAGTCAGCTTTGGGCAATTCTAATAGGGTTGGGAGCCATCAGCGGCATTGTGGGAACCAAGATGTGGTTACCAAGCTTCACGCGTTGAAAAAAGTAGCTGTCCAAGATAGCTGCTAGTCATCTCGTGAGATTGATTTGGCTCTCAAATTAAAAGCAATATTCTAGCCATAAAGATCAAGTATTAAAACATCTCGTCCAAATTTAAAGCGGACTGATGAACCAGTGAGCACATACTTCTCAACATTGGTGTAAGTTAGACAACCCACAAAAATGCAGGACAGAAGAGAGTTTCGATCTACAAGGATGACTCCAAAAACACAAGTATCCTGTGATTCCCTAAACCGCGAGATTATGGGATATTTAAGTCCGTCTTTAGAAATGGCTCAAGCGGGATTTGAACCTGCGACCTTGGGCTTATGAGTCCCCTGCTCTAACCAACTGAGCTACTGAGCCAATTTTTTCATTACTTTCGACAGCTTACCACACATGCTTGAACGAAATCTACAGCGATTCTAGAAATCAAAAAGAGGAGCAATGTAGCTCCTCATTCATAAAATAATCAATCGCTGAGATCCTTATCCTCGGAACTGAGGTAAATGAGCGACTGGATTGACCGCACCTTGACCTGGAAGGTGAACCTCAAAGTGAGAGTGCGGACCTGTGCTGAACCCTGTACTACCCATATCAGCAATCTGCTGACCTTGAGCCACAGTCTGTCCCACTTTCACTAAAATGCGGCTGTTATGACCGTAGAGAGTGACACTGCCATCGGCGTGCTGCACTTCAACCAAGTTGCCATAGCCACCATCATTCCATCCAGCCGTGATGATTTTTCCAGGCGCGGCAGCAACAACAGGCGTTCCAACCGGAGCCGCGATATCGACCCCTTTGTGCATCCGTCCCCAGCGCCAACCGTAGCCTGAAGTGAGCATTCCTTTCGCAGGCCAAATGTAGCCATTGAATTTGCCACTATTGCCGGGTAAGTAGGCATCGGGCTTTCCGATCGGAGGCAGACTTGGCGAGACCATCTTACCCACAGAAGAGCGTACTAAAGGCGCATAGGATTCTGACCCAGCCGGAGCCATCGCGACAGTTTGAGTCTTGGGCTTGGAGGCATCTGCAGCCAGAGAATTCGTCTTGGTTTGAGAACCAGATGCAGCCGTGCGATCGCTCTGCAAACTCCGAAGCTCTGCCTGCAAGCTTTCTAGATTGCGGCTCGGCTTGAACTCTGGATTAACTCGATGATTGCCAGTCGGAGAGAGTGAGGCAGGAACTAGCGCCTGAGCGGGGGCGAAAGATTGGGGTCTATCCCGAACGCTGACAGGCTTCGACTGATATTTTTCGCGCAGTTTAATGATCTCAGTGACTAGACTGCTCACATATTGACCGTCATCCTGACGAACGTTTGCAGGTGCTTGAATGCCCATGTAGGAGTGCCCTGCCGATCGAGCAGGATTTAGAGCAACCTGAGGCGCATCGCCCCCGATCCCAATCGGAGTCGTGACTTCAGTGCTCGGCAAAACTACAGGATTTGAAGAGGTTACAGTCGCGAGACTAGGCACCGTTGGCAGCGGCACTGAGGCAGCCTGAGGCAGATCAGAAGGCATAGAGGACGGCACTTGAATCAGAGCGGCATCCGAAGACAGAGGTGACACAGCTTGAGATTGAGGAACCTTGATGAACTGGTTGACCTCAAGCAAGTTTGGGTTCGTCAGTTGGTTAATTTTAGCAAGCTCTGAGGAAGAGATGCCGTGGGTTTGGGCGATCGCCGTCAGAGTGTCTCCTGGGCTGATCTGATAGCTCACCAAACTTGCCGCTTCTTTACCCAGAGACTGATGAGCATTGGCTTGAACGGACTTCGATGCGTTCTTAGACTCCTCAGACTTCAACTCCGCCAGACTCAGCTTCAAACGATCTCGCTCTTGCTTCAGATTCGCCACGGCGACATCCTGACGAGATTTGAGCAGTTGTTGAGCCTCTGCTGGGGAGGCATAAGTCCCTGGTTGGCTAGAGGCAATGATGGAAACAGGCTCAGTCGGGAAAGTTGCGACGCTATCTGGCGCTAACTGACCGACTTCCTGGCCCATAGGGAGTTGGGCAGTCTGCCCATCTATTGGAACCTGCAAGACTTGCCCCACATAAAGCACAGCGCTTGAGCGCAGATGGTTTGCCGCTGCAAGACGTTGAACATCAACCTGATAAAACTTGGCAATCTTCCAAAGAGTTTGACCCTCTTGAACCGTATGTTCAACCGTTTGGACGATCGAGGGAGCCATAGCTGCGGAGGCAACTTCGGGCACAGACTGAATGACCGCAACCTCAGATGGGTTAGAAACGGTTGGGACTGTCTCTGCCGCGATCGGTTCAGCGGCAGCGGCAGCATCACCCTGCTGCGGAGCAAGTAGACTGTAAGCACCCATTGAAATGGCAGCAAGCCCAATCATAGCGGCAGATGTGCGACCCCGGCGGTTTGCCTCAGGGAGCGCTTGTTTAAACTGTTCAGTTACCACATCATTGCTAACAGTAGAGAACGGAACAGGAATTGATTCTCCTTGCGGGAATGCTCGTTTCAAAAAACGACCTCCTAAATGACCAGCGTTTAACTGTCCTTGAGCCATTGAATTCACCATTTGTCAGTGATCGTTACTGCTCCGAAAAGCGATCAAGATCACAATCGGTAATTACACTTAGGCAAGATTACCCTGCTTTTTCGATTTAGACAAGTTCACATCATTCAGCAAATATCTAATGATGTACTAGACTCAAATCGATAACAGATTTTCTCAACTGATGTCAACTCATTGTGACGAGAAGCCTAACAGTTGTCCAATCTAGACAAATCCAAAGAGGAGTTTAACCTACTCTGCGGAAATTGCAACATGGAAACTGAGATTGCCATCCAAAGTCCATGCTCGATAGACGAGTGAGAGGTAGAGTCTGTTTAAGATCTCTAGACCAATAGTAAGGGCTTCGTCAAGCTAACGTTTGTGAGCACGTAATGACTCGAAGTTACGGTAAAGATGAATCGCTATCAACCGTAGAATCATGCAGACGCAGCCTACTCTAGGGAAAGCAACTCCCTTATCTCAAGCTTACGTACTTTCTCAACAATCCCCACAGCATATAGCTCGTAAGACACTCAACGAGTCAGGTAATTGAGGTCAGTGGGTAAAGTTACTGCATCTTTTGGAGCTACTTCATAATCAGATACAAATTTCTTATCGAATTATTGCGTTTTAGTGTTCTAGATAACTTATCTGGTTGGGATGCATCTCATGAAGACAGTGAGGCGTGAGGGACCGGCGACGCTGGTCAGTATCGTTTCTCCTCGGTTATCTTCTCGATAGTCAGACGCATACATCTCGATATTTAGACGCATATATATAGATGCAGTGATATTCAGCTTTGAGAAGACTGTAACTCTTCTAGCAAAGAGGCTGAAGCCCTTTATTGACCTCCCGTTAACCCTAAAAGGAATTAGAGGGTATTTCTACTCTAGATGCCCTAATTGTCGGTGGGCTTCAAATAAGCCAACAGCCGCGCTGACAGAGAGATTTAGGCTTCGGACATTGGGCTGATTCATGGGAATGCGAACCACCGTAGAACAGAGAGACAGCACGTCGGCAGAAAGCCCCTGAGTCTCACTGCCAAAAAGCAGCCAATCTCCTTCGACGTACTGAAACTGAATATAGCTACAGCTTCCTGAAGTGCTGAAGCCGATCCAGCGTCCGCCTTGCTGTTGATGAAATGTCTGAAACTCTTGTAGAGAGGCGTGAACCCGTAGATTGACATAGGGCCAGTAGTCTAACCCAGCGCGTTTAAGATAGCGATCGCTAATCTCAAACCCTAGTGGACCGACAAGATGCAGTTCGGTGCCTGTAGCGGCACAGGTTCGGGCGATGTTGCCTGTGTTGGGTGGAATCTGAGGATGGACAAGAACGACTCTGAGCATAGCGATAACAGTAGTTTTGCGATTCGGTGGAGGGTTAGATCAGAAGATGGGCTAATCCGCACGAATCATATCTTTTTTTAATCAACAGGAAGACAGCAACGAATGATTAGATATTTTAATTTATGAGCAGCATCAGCCTATGGATAGATTAAAGATTTAGTTTTGTCAGAGTTCTTTGATTTTGCGCAGAAAAAACTGTAGTCGGCTCACTTACCAATCAGTAGTCTGGCGTAGAGTATTCAGCCAAATGGCTTAGTGAACGTTGCATACGTTTGAGAGGTGGGTAGCTGATCGCCTACTACAGCCCATAAAGGAAGACTTTAAGAGAGGCATTGTCTCGCTAAACGCTGGCTGAAAACACCAAAGCAGTGAAGGGGCAGTTGCCAACCTATAAACAACTGCCCCTTCATAAAGCAGACATTATTGCGTGGGTCTAGCGAAACATACTGCTAACAGACGTGTCTTCATGAATCCGCCAGATCGTTTCGCCTAGAAGATTGGCGACTGAAAGAACGGTCAACTGTGAGAAGCGGTTTTCTTCAGCGACAGGAATTGTATTAGTCACGATGACTTCTTCGAGGCAACCACTTGAGAGACGCTCGATCGCAGGGGGAGAAAACACCGCATGGGTCGCACAAGCATAGACTTGTCGCGCTCCTTGCTGCCGCAAAATCTTGGCAGCCTCGGTGATCGTGCCTGCCGTATCGATCATGTCATCGACTAGCACTGCTGTTTTGCCGCGCACATCTCCGATCACGTTCATGACTTCGGCAACGTTATGAGCTTGACGACGCTTATCAATAATCGCGAGAGGCGCGTCATTCAGCTTTTTGGCAAACGCTCTGGCACGAGCTACCCCGCCAACATCAGGCGAAACCACCACAATGTCTTGAAGCTGCTTGCTTGCTAGATAGTCGATCAAAACAGGTGAGCCGTAAACATGATCAAGCGGAATATCAAAATAACCTTGGATCTGAGCAGCGTGTAGATCCATTGCGAGAATGCGACTTGCCCCCGCCTGAGTAATCAAGTTTGCCGCCAATTTTGCGGTGATCGACTCGCGACCTGCGGTTTTACGATCGGCTCTTGCATAGCCATAATAAGGAATCACTGCCGTAATCTGCCGCGCCGAAGCCCGCCGACAGGCATCTACCATAATCATCAGCTCCATGAGATGATCGTTGACAGGGCGACAGGTTGGCTGAATTAGATAAACATCACAACCCCGAATCGATTCTTGAAGTTGAATATAAAGTTCGCCATCCGCGAACCGTTTGCGCACCATAGGACCGAGATCAATTCCCAGGTAGCGTGCAACTTCTTGAGAGAGAGCAACATTCGCCGAGCCAGAAAGCAGTCGAAGCCGATTGTTGTCAGGAACCGCTGCAAATGCAGCAGGAATAGTTAACGTTGCAGAACGGATCACAATAAGCCCTCGAACGCATTCATCGCAATCTTATCACCGGGGATTAAAAACTTCCCCCATTTTTTATTAATCTACCGTTTTTATTCATATCTTTAGACTTTGACACAACCTTAGGCGAAGACTGAACGATTGACTAGGCAAGTGATCTAGTCAAAGCGATCGTGATTTCCTAAATAAATAGAGCAGTCGTCAGAGCAGCGCATCGATTCAGAAATTAATTCGTCAAACTAAATCTAACCTCTCTTAATATTGCCAAATCTAATCATCGACTGCAATGAGAATTTGTAACCCTTCAGGTAGGAAATCTTAGTAGGAATTTAAGTAAAAATAAATTGGTTTTGATAAAAAATATACTCATAAAAATCAAGGATTTAAGCGATAACAGTGATCGATCTATCAATAGCAGCTAGTGAGTAGAAATGAAACTTTAGTCTCTAGAGAAAAGTCTATTCAACCTGATTCATCTGCGTTATCTTGGAATCCGGAAGAAAAAGGAGAGTCTGTCGAATGAGCCTGAAAGATAGCATTACTAAGGATATTCAAGCGGCGATGAAGTCTAAAGACAAGGTGCGGCTGGAAACCCTGAGAAGCATTAAGAAAGTGCTGTTAGAGAAAGAGGTGAGCGTTCGTCCGCTGGGGCAAACTGATCTGACAGAGGCACAGGAAACCGAAGTGTTGGTGCAGGTGGCAAAGCAGCGTCGAGACTCGATCGAGCAATATCAAAATGCCAAACGCGATGATCTAGCACAACAGGAGGCACAAGAGTTAGCGATCGTAGAAGAATTTTTGCCGCAGCAACTCTCTGATGATGAAGTGGCTCAGGCGATCGACAGCATTATCGCCCAAGTCGGGGCAACCTCGGCTAAAGATATGGGTAAGGTGATGGGTCCAGCGATGCAGCAGTTAAAGGGCAAGGCAGACGGCAAAAAAGTTCAGGAATTCGTCAAATCTAAATTAAATGGTTAGCTGAAATCTTGCACCAGCCTCTTCGCTGCGATTCTGTCCCGCCCCGGACTAAAAGTCGGGGCTAGCCTTGCGAAGTCCCCTAAAGGGACTGGGAGAAGGTTTAAGGTATTCAGCCCCTTCAGGGGACTTCGCACTGTTAGACCGTGATTTTCAATCACGGGCGGGTGAATGCCAGCAACGAGGGAGTTTTAATCAGGTGCAAGATCTCAGTCAGCGTTCTACTTTTACTGAGAAGCAATCCGTAGCTCATATCTTTTGAGGTGTAGCTACTTTCAGCCCTGCCCCTCTATCAGAATATGAAGGACTAAGGTGCAGCGTGTCCTGGTTTGGGCTGTAGACTTTAGACTGGAATCGTCGGGTCAACTCTTAAGCACCCCCTTAACCATTATTGAAGTGTAAGTGACTGAATCTACTATGCAGACAGCTATCCCTACCGGAACTATTTTGCAGAATCGTTATCGAGTTCTGAGCATTTTGGGGCAAGGTGGATTCGGTCGAACTTATTTGGCAGAAGACCAGGGGCGATTTAATGAGCTGTGCGCCCTCAAAGAACTCCTTCCGCCGCAAGATAATGCCTACGCCCTAGAGAAGTCTAAAGAACTATTTCAGCGAGAGGCACAGATTCTCTATCAAATTCAGCATCCGCAGATCCCTCAGTTTCGAGCAACGTTTGAGCAAGACCAGCGGTTTTTCTTGATGCAAGATTATGTCGAAGGCAAGACCTATCGTGCACTCCTTGACGAACGCAAAACTCAGGGCTACGTCTTCTCAGAAGCGGAGGTGATTCAGATTTTGCAGCAAGTCTTGCCCGTGCTGTCTTACATTCACGGCAAGGGAATTATTCATCGCGATATTGCACCCGACAATATTATGCTGCGGCAGAGCGATCGGCTCCCCGTCTTAATCGATTTTGGCGTGGTGAAAGAATTGGCAACTCGGATTCAGTCGCCCGACACGGTTAGACAATCGACGACGGTTGGCAAGCTGGGCTATGCTCCCACTGAGCAAATGCAGACGGGGCGCGCTTATCCCAATAGCGATCTCTATGCCTTGGCGGTGACTGCGGTTGTGCTGCTCACTGGGCGAGAGCCACAAGAATTATTTGACGAAACTACGATGACTTGGCGCTGGCAGCGATTGGTGACTGTCAGTCCGGCTTTTGCGATGGTGCTCAACCGGATGTTGAGCTATCGCACCACCGATCGCTATCAGTCAGCCCAAGACGTGCTTCAGGCGATTCAGTCTCCGCCCAATGTTACGCCTGTTCCGCAAACCTCTCCTCCGATCGCCACCCAGCCCCAACCTCAGCAACAGCCTCCTTCAAGCATGGGCACGGTAGCCGTGGGGCGACGCAACATCGATTCCACCATCACTCCTACAAATGTTACTCGCTCAGATCCGAGCATTCCGACGCGCGGCTCTCTGTGGGATGACCCTTGGGCAGTAGGCGCGATCGGCACTGGATTAGTATTATTGACTGGCTTAGGTTCCTGGACGCTGGTACGCGCTTTGATGAATCCGTCTACGCCAACGCCAACCCCGACTCAAACGATCGTCGCGTCTCCTAGCCCAACGATTACGCCGAGCCTTCGTCCGTCGCCAACTCCTAGCCCTAGCACTCAGCCTGTCAATTATCAGCAGCGTCTCAATTTGGCTGCGGGAGAAAATGCTGCTAAAAATGGGACGTTACGATCGAATGAGACTCTCAGCTTTGTGATTCCGGGTCAGCAAGGAGAGACGTTGAGTGCAGCATTGGCAAGTGAGGGAGTTTTGCTGAGTGTCTTGGCTCCCAATCAAGACCCGGTGGACAATCGTGCCAGTCGTGTTTCTCGCTGGGATGGCGAGTTGCCGTTTACGGGAGACTATACGATCGAACTTAAAACCGTGAAGGGCATTCCAAAAACGGACTATAAGCTAGACGTAAGTTTGAAAGCACCGCCGACTCCGACTCCTTCAACGCCATCGCCATCGCCGACTCCGACTCCAAGTGTCACTCCGACCGTTCAGACTGAGCAGGTTAGCTTTCCGGCAGGTCAGACAGGAACCTCGATCGCAGGTCAGACGACTCCAGCCATTATTCGGCGCTATTTGGTGAATGCTCAAAAAGGACAAACGTTGAGTGTGCAGCTCAATTCGGGTGCGGCAACGTTAGTGATTCGATATCCCAATGGAAAGCTGGTCGAAGATTCTTCGGGCGTTGTGAACTGGCAGGCTCAACTGTCAAGAAGTGGTGATTATCAAATTGATGTGATTGCCAGTCAAGACACTGATTATCAGTTAGAGGTGAATGTTCGGTAAAGTTAAGAGAAGTTTTGAGTGGATTTGCTTGAACGCACTACTAATTACCGGAACCGACACCGACGCGGGAAAGACCGTTTTGACAACTGCGCTGATTGCATATTGGCAGACTTATTGCAAAACTCGATCGCTCGGTGTGATGAAGCCCATTCAGTCGGGCACGGGCGATCGTGAACTCTATGATCGTCTGTTCTCGCTCGATCAAACCTTGGACGAGTTGAATCCTCTCTATTTTGAAGCGCCGATCGCGCCTCCTTTAGCCGCTGAAAAAGAAGGGAAGCGCATCAAACTAGAAAAGGTTTGGCAGAGTTTTGAGAGATTGTGCCAAACGCGAGACTGGGTATTAGTAGAAGCGTTGGGCGGATTAGGCTCCCCGATCACACGAGAAACGACGGTGGCAGATTTGGCATGGGATTGGAGAATTCCAACCGTGTTAGTGGTGCCCGTGAAGCTGGGCGCGATCGGGCAAGCAGTTGCCAATGTTGCGTTGGCTCGATCGCGCCGCGTTCATCTCAAGGGCATTGTTCTAAATTGTGTAAAGCTTTGCTCTGATGACGATGTTGAAAACTGGGCACCTGTAGATTTAATCGAATCGTTGACCAGTGTTCCGGTTTTGGGCTTGATTCCGCATCTGTCTGACCCAACTGATTTAGTCAAGCTGGCTCAAGTGGCATCTGGTTTAGATCTAGAGCGATTGATTCCTTTAAGTTAGAGGGGCTAAATCGTGCAGGTGAGATCGCCAGCGCGTTGGGTGAATCGGAGATTTTCTCGATAGTCGATCGGGCAATCAATCACTGCCGGAACGTCTTGAGCGAGCGCTTCTTTTAGAGTGGGAATCAGGTCAGCGCAAGACTCAATGCGATAGCCCTTGAGACCCATGCTTTCGGCAAACTTGACAAAATCGGGATTGCTGAATTTGATGAACGATGAATGTCCAAACTGATTTTCTTGCTTCCATTCGATCAGTCCATAGCCGCCATCGTTGAAGATAATCGTGACAAATGCTGTGCCGATTCGCAGGGCGGTTTCTAATTCTTGACAGTTCATCATAAAGCCACCGTCGCCCGTGACCGCGACCACTTTTTGATTGGGGTGAACAAGTTTAGCGGCGATCGCGCCGGGAATCGCAATGCCCATCGCCGCAAACCCGTTGGAAATAATGCAGGTGTTAGGACGGTGACAGTGATAGTGGCGCGCCATCCACATTTTATGCGCCCCCACATCAGAGATCACGATATCATCAGGTGCCATGACTTGCCGCAGATCATAGATCAGCTTTTGCGGCTTAATTGGAAAACCATCATCATGCTCATATTGAGCATAGTCCGCTCGAATCTCGGCACGCAGTTCTAGCGCGTAAGGTTCGGGTTTGCCTGCTCGATCGGCGCGATACAAAATCTCTTGGAGGGAATCTGAGATATCACCGACCACTTCAGCCATCGGACTGTAGCTGCTGTCAATCTCAGCCGGAGTGACGCTGATATGCACGATCGGAATATCTGCTTTGGGGTTCCATTTTTTGGGTGAATATTCAATTAGGTCATAGCCGACCGCGATGATTAAATCAGCCTGATCAAAGCCACAGCTAATATAGTCTCGCTGCTGCAATCCCACCGCCCACAGCGCGAGAGGATGCGTGAAGGGAATCACGCCCTTGCCCACCAAAATCAGCGGATTTTTGGCTTCAGAAATGGCGATCGCTGCTTTCTCAATGCTGTGAAATGAAGCGTAGGTTTTCTCGATCGCTCCGGTGGTTAGAGGCTCTCCTACAACGGGCATCGCGGCAATATTTTCGGGCAGATCAATGTGGACGGCTCCAGGGTTTTCGGTTTAAGCAATTTTGAAGGCTCGACGAACAATTTCTGAAGTGTTGCTAGGGCGAACAATTTGAGCGTTCCACTACTGGGGCAAACATCGCCACCAGATCGAGATATTGATGAGACTCAATGTGCATCCGATCGGTGCCCACTTGCCCGGTGATGGCGACTAGCGGAGCGCGATCGAGGTTTGCGTCGGCAACTCCGGTCATTAGATTAGTTGCCCCCGGACCGAGCGTTGAGAGACACACTCCCGCCCGTCCAGTTAAGCGCCCATAGACATCTGCCATGAATGCCGCACCTTGTTCATGACGAGTCGTGATGAATTGAATCGAGGAATCTTTCAGCGCTTCTAAAACGTTAAGATTTTCTTCTCCTGGCAGCCCAAAAATGTATTCTACGCCCTCATTTTCTAAGCAGCGAATCAGTAGTTCAGCCGTGTTCACTTCGCTCATGATTCTACCCTCCGGGAAAAGGGATTAAGTGTGAATAATGCAGCTTCAGGCTTGTTTTCGAGACTTGAAATCTTTAGATAAATCGATTCAGTTTCTATCAAGAATTCAGCTTAAAACCGAGTATCTAAATCAAGGACACCTGTAGGGCTTTTGTAAAATTCGACTCTGGAGTTTCTAAAATTTACGTAACATCAAAAAGCCTTTAGACCAATAGATTGGTGCTTCTCAAGAAGGGAGATTTGACCCTTTCAAGTTATAGCTGATCTCTTCACTTTCAAAGCTTAAGCCTGAGAATCGATTCGCCCAGCCTATTTTTCCCAAATTGTTTTGATGTTAACAAACTCATGAATTCCTTCTTTTCCTAACTCGCGACCATAGCCCGATCGCTTGATGCCGCCAAAAGGCAAGCGCACATCAGATTTGACCATGCTGTTGATAAAAACTGAACCCGATTCGATTTCTTCGATGAAGCGATCGCGCTCTTTTAGGTCAGTCGTCCAAGCACTCGCCCCCAAGCCAAACGGGGAATTGTTGGCGCGTTGAATCGCCGCATCAATATCAGGAACTCGGAACAATAATGCCACCGGTCCAAAAAACTCGTCGTGCTCTGCCAAACAGCCGACCGGAATCTCACTCAAAATGGTCGGCGGATAGAAATTACCGGGACGATCGTGCAACGGCTCACCCCCGATTAAGAGTTTGGCTCCTTGCTGGACACTGGTTTTGACCTGCTGGTCTAAATCGTTGAGGATTCCAGGAGTAGCGAGCGGTCCGATATCGGTGTCGGGTAAAAGCGGGTCGCCAATCTTGAGCGCGCGATATTTATCGAGCAGGCGATCGATAAAGTCATCGGCGATCGCGTCCGCTAAGATGAACCGCTTCGCCGCGATGCAAGACTGTCCATTGTTGATCATGCGAGCGGTTACAGCAGTCGAAACGGCAGTTTCTAAATCAGCGCTGGGCATGACGATAAACGGGTCGCTGCCGCCCAGTTCTAAAACGACTTTTTTGAGGTGCTTTCCGGCTGTCGCGGCTAAACTCATCCCCGCAGGTTCGCTGCCTGTAAGAGTTGCCGCTTTGACGCGATCGTCTGCCACGATCGCCGCGACCTTATCCGCTCCGACTAATAGCGTTTGAAATGCCCCGGTTGGAAACCCTGCCCGATGAAGAATTTCTTCGATCGCCAAAGCTGACTGCGGCACGTTTGAGGCGTGTTTGAGCAAGCCGACATTGCCTGCCATCAGTGCCGGAGCCGCAAATCGAAACACCTGCCAAAATGGAAAATTCCACGGCATGACTGCCAGAATAATACCTAGTGGCTGATAGCGGATAAAACTATGACTGGCATCGGTTTGAACGGAAACATCCGCTAAGAGATGAGACGCATTTTCGGCGTAATAGCGGCAAACCGAGGCGCATTTTTCGACCTCTGCGATCGCTGCCTTTAAAGGCTTGCCCATCTCCAAGGTCATCAGTTTGCCAAAGCGATCGCGCTCTGTCTCTAAAATCTCAGCCGCCCGATTGAGCCAGACCGCTTTTTGCACCCTAGGGACAGCGCGATAGCTAAGAAACGTCTGCTGGGCATGAGCAATTTTCGTGTCGAGGTCTCGATCGCTCAATGACTCAAACGTTTGCAAGACTTCTCCCGTTGCAGGGTTTGTCGTAGCAATTCCCATAGTTTACGCTCCAAGCAATAACTTAAGACTCTACTTTTTAAAGAGTAATCAACTCGGCTAAATTAAAAAAGATGTAACGTTGAGCCATGTTGCTTAACACAATAGCGTACAAATTACTTTCCTTTACAAACCGCGCCCTGATCTAAATCTAACCTTTGATTCTTTTTAGGTTTTCATTAAAAAGCTATTGCTTATATAACTTTGCAAAGAGTTAGAATTGCATTTAGAGCATTCACGTCTCTTATAACACTTTCAGAATGGAGAAATTCTGTTCGTCACTACGACACCTATGACAGAAATCATTTCCATCATCGCAATGACGCACTTGCTAGAGATGACTATAGAAGCAATTCTTACAATCTTAAAGAGCTAGAAGCGATCACTCTGCGTCGTCTAAATCCGTGTCACTCTTGGATTTGCGAGGTGCTTGCGGCTCCCGAAACAAGGGGACATCGGCTAAGACCGCGATCGTGCCGGTCCTTCCAGTCTTAAGAGTGGCATCGGTTAAAACATCAATAACTTCAATTCCGACGACTTCTTGAATTAACTCTGTCAGTTGAGGATTGAAGGCTTTATCGAGATCGTCTCTCACTTGTTCTGCCAATTCTTCTTGACCACTTGCCACCAAAACCTGTTCAGTTTTCGTAATAGAATCTTCTAAAATAATGACAATCTTACCGTCGAAGATTTGACACTGAACGCGACTTGGCTGCTGCCCAAGCTGAGTTCGATAGAGGGCTTGAATACGTTGAGAAAGAGTGCGTTCTAGCTGCCCACGAGTTTGAGTTTCAGAATTCATAGTGCATCAATTTGAGAATACAGGGTCTTAACAATTAAATAGAAACTATTGCTTAACTCTGTTATTATCGCGATTGCTGAAGTCAGAACAATCCATCTCAAGACGGGTTTGAAGTCACCAAAGATTAACCAACAAACTCCTACTTTGGTATCAGAAGCAACTGGTTTGAATTGAAAACGATTGAGTGTTTATCTCGTCTCAATGAGTCCGTTGACGATCGCCAGCACGATCGACAGCAAAATCAGCACCCACAAGACAAACCCCGGAATGAAGGTGAACAACCCTATGCCTCGGAGAATCCAGACTAGGGCGGTCAGCCCAATGACTCCAAAAAAGACGACGACCCGCGAGTTGGATGACTTACTCATAATTTCTCCTGATAATGATGCGTGTTCTCGCCGATTGCTTCAGCGTGAGCCAGCTTATCTGAATCTTCATCGAAAAACGGCTGATTTTTATGGCAAGGTGTCAATTATATTGATAACTTGACCTTGGTAGGAGCGCGATCGACGACTCGTTACAAGCGTAATCTGCTCTGCATAGCCGAAATGCCATGCTGACCTTTGTTGAGGAGTGCTGAATTAAGATGACTTCATCAAGCAAGTCCAATTCGCTTCAAAAATCTACAGAACCTTCGTCTGTCATTCCAGAGATTCGTGATGTTCAGCGCACGTCTCTGATGAACGGTGAAATTCTGCTCAAAACTCGCTCCTACAATGCTTGGGGAGGGGCAGTCACTGCCCAGATGTATCTGCCCGTCTCTCCGGCTCAAGTCTGGCAGCAGTTGACCGATTATCCTCGCTGGACGCTGTTTTTTCCTGACATCACGCGCAGCGAAGTGGTGCATAACGGGATCAGTGGCTCTAGTGCAACGGTGCTGAAGCGGCAGGTCAAACGCATCCATCAAAAAGCCAGCAAAGCCTTTTTGTTTCTGACAGCGCAGGTTGAGATTCACCTCAAAGTCTTAGAAACTCAACATCAGCGGATTCAGTTTTATCTTGAGTCAGGAAGTTTTCATGATTTTAGCGCTGACTTGCAGCTACAGGCGTGCGAAGGTGGCACAATTTTGACCTATTCGGTGCAGGCGACTCCAATCATTCCGATTCCGGGGATGTTGATTGAGCAAGCCATTCAGTTTGATTTGCCAATCAATCTTGAGCAGATGCGGCGAGTTATTTGTGGCAAGTGATGAAGAGCGATCGCGTCTATGAAAGTCTTTGCTCTGCGACTGAAACCCGATCAAGATTTGCGCCAAAGTTTGAAGGAGTTTGCTCTTTTAAATAATATTCAGGCGGGGTTTGTGTTGTCGGCGATCGGAAGTCTTAAACAGGCTGCGATTCGATTTGCTGATCAGCCAAATAGTGAAATTTTGCAAGAAAGATCTGAGATTCTCTCCCTCAACGGGACGCTTTCAATCAATGGAATTCATTTGCATATTTTGGTAGCTGATTCAACCGGAAAGGTGATTGGTGGACATCTCAATGACGGCAATCTTATTTACACGACTGCCGAGATTGTCATCGGAGAAAGTGAAGATTTAGTGTTTCTAAGAACGCCTGATGAACGAACTGGATTTCTAGAATTGGAGATTAAATCAAATCCGATTGGTGAATCAGATCTCGCTGTTGATTAATGCGATCGCGCCAGACTTGACTTTGCTCGATCGTCAGCACAATCTTTTTATAGAATTCATTTTCTAGCTCAAGTGTCAAACAGTCTCCGTCACGATTGACGACCCAAAACTCCCGTCCTCGACTTGTATAGTAAGTGCCCGCCTTGATCACACCTGGAAGAAATGTACCGGGTAATCGAACCTCTTTCCAATCGGTTTCGGGTTTTTCAACGGTGGCTTGGTGAATGTGATTTAAGGGAATTTCAAGCGTTTGATTAAAGAAAAATGCAAGGATTCGTTCCCAAGCATTGAGATCAATTCGTAAGCGATCGTGGTTAATAGATAGCTGCATAATTACTTCCTGTTTATTACTAACTCTTGTGCTGATACCTGCTTTTCTGAAAGAATCTCTCTAGATTTATCGATCAGTCGATCGACACTTTCACTATCAGAAAGTCCAGACACATCAATTGGATAAATCGCTACCTCTCGTTTCATCAAATCATACAAATAAGACTTGTCGTAATAATCTAAAACGGTCTCGATCGCGGGGGCTAAGTTTCCTTCTCGAATGTGAGCGATCGCGGCTTGAGTATTTTGTCCGCCCAGCTTTTTACTAATTCGCTGCGTGGCGGCAATCAGTTCTTCAGGATCAGCCGACCCGTAGACTTCTAGCAAAATCGCAATTCGTTCTGAGCGCGATCGCTCAATTTGCACGACAGGCGACTCAACCATTCGTAAAAAAATCTCATCGGGGACACGACACAATCCGACGCGACTGCTTTCGGCTTCGATCCACACGGGGCGATCGCGATCGAGGCTCACCCACTGCACCGCAAGCAGATTTTCATAATGCTCATTGCTGGGCTGCGGCGGTAGCCCCAAACTGCCATAGCTGCTGCCGCGATGATTGGCTAAATGTTCTAAGTCGAGAATCTGCTCTCCTCGCTCTGCCAACGCGTTGAGCAGAATCGTTTTTCCGGTGCCCGTCATGCCGCCCAAAGTCACGATCGCTTGGGGTGTCGCGAGAGTAGACCGCACCCACTGCCGAAATGCTTTATGGCCACCTTCTAGCAGAGAGACCTGCATTCCTGCCGTTTCGAGCAGCCACGCCATACTGCTGCTTCGCATTCCGCCGCGCCAACAGTGAAGTCGAATCGGATGATCGGGAGACAGTTTTTTAGCCGTTTGGACAAATTGGGTGAGTTTTGACCCGACGATCGTCAAGCCAAGCTCGATCGCGAGATCTTTGCCCTGTTGCTTATAGCAAGTCCCGACTTGAGCGCGTTCGTCGTCGCTAAACAGCGGAAAGCTGACGGCTCCAGGAATATGTCCATGAGCATATTCAGCCGGACTGCGAACATCCAAAATAATGCCAGGAGCGTTGAAAAATTCGTCGGGTGACAGGATTTGCGGCATGAAGACAATTAGCTGATGAATCAATCCTAAATCGGTTGTAGCGCAAATTGATGGATGATGATAGCCATTTAATTTTGGATGTGACAAATCATTTTTGCGTCACCACGAAATCGCTGTAGAGACGTTTCGGTGAAACGTCTCCACGCTATCGGGTTAATGCACGATCTGGTTCGGAAAATGTGACGGATTATCTTTGCGTCATTGCATAATCAATGAGACATTTCACCGAAACGTCTCTACGGCGTTGGGTTAATGCACGATCGGGTTTATGGAATTGGAATGATGGGTCAACAAAAAGAGGGCAGGACTTGCCTACCCTCAACTTTATATTAATGAGTGGTCAACACTTCAGACGGCAAGCGTCGAAACTCCAATCGCTCCGTTTCGCCCACGTCAACAAAGATCGTGTCACCTTCGTTAAACTCACCTCGCAGAATCAACTTAGCGATTTGAGTCTCTAACTCACGCTGAATCGCACGCTTGAGCGGACGCGCCCCAAACACAGGGTCAAAGCCCACCTCAGCTAAGAAATCTAGCGCCGAGTCAGACAACTTGAGCGACATCTTACGATCGGACAACCGCTTCTCAAGTCGCTGCACTTGCAGTTTGACAATCTCACGCAACTCAGCCTTGTTGAGACTGTGGAAGATGATGATTTCATCAATGCGGTTGAGAAACTCAGGACGGAAGCTCGATCGCATCGCATCCATGACGCGCGATCGCATTTCTTCATATTGAGTGTCATCACCCGCCAGATCCAAGATATATTGCGACCCGATATTGCTGGTCATGATGATGATGGAGTTTTTAAAGTCCACCGTGCGACCCTGCGAGTCAGTAACGCGCCCATCGTCCAAAATTTGCAGCATGACGTTAAACACATCAGGATGCGCTTTCTCGATTTCGTCAAACAAAATCACCGAGAACGGACGACGACGAACCGCTTCAGTCAACTGTCCGCCTTCTTCATAGCCGACATATCCCGGAGGCGCACCGATTAGACGAGAGACTGCGTGCTTCTCCATATACTCAGACATATCGATTCGCACCATCGATTCTTCGGTGTCGAAAAGATAGACGGCAAGGGCTTTTGCGAGTTCGGTTTTGCCGACACCTGTGGGACCTAAGAAGATGAAGCTTGCGGTCGGTCGATTGGGGTCAGCCAATCCAGCACGCGATCGCTGAATGGCATCTGCCACTGCCGTCACCGCCTCGTCTTGACCCACCACGCGGTTGTGCAACTCATCTTCTAGATGCAGCAGCTTTTGCATTTCCGACTGCACCAGTTTACTGAGCGGAATGCCCGTCCACTTCGAGATGATTTCGGCAATGTCAGCCTCGGTGACTTCTTTACGCAGCAGAGACGTACCACTCTTTTGATTTTGAGCCAGGTTGGCTTCTGCTTCTTGAAGTCGGCGGTTGAGATCGGTCAGGGTGCCATACTTCAATTCAGCCGCTTTGCTGAGATCATAATCGCGTTCTGCCTGCTGGACTTCGAGATTGACTTGATCGATCTCTTCTTTTAGCTCACTAAACTGAGCAATTACCTTTTTTTCCGCTTGCCATTGGGCATTGAGAAGGCTTTGCTCCTCTTTCAAATCCGCCAGTTCTCGCTCTAAGCGATCGGAGCGGTCGCGCGATGCCGGATCGGTTTCTTTTTGTAGAGACAACCGCTCCATTTCCAATTGCAGAATCTTGCGATCGACCTCATCGAGTTTTTCTGGTTTTGAGGTGATCCCAATATTCAGCTTGGCAGCGGCTTCGTCTACCAGGTCGATCGCTTTGTCGGGGAGGAAGCGATCGCTGATATATCTCGCTGAAAGAGTCGCGGCGGCAACCAGGGCGCTATCAGAAATTGTCACCTTGTGGTGAACTTCGTAGCGCTCTTTTAACCCGCGCAAAATCGAAACGGTATCTTCAACACTGGGCTGATCGACAAAGACCTGTTGAAATCGACGCTCTAATGCGGCATCTTTTTCAATGTACTTGCGATATTCATCCAGCGTAGTTGCCCCAATGCAGCGCAGTTCGCCCCGCGCCAACATTGGCTTGAGCAGGTTTCCGGCATCCATTGCGCCTTGAGTCGCCCCTGCACCCACAACGGTATGAATTTCGTCAATAAACAGAACGATTTGACCTTTAGAGTCAGTCACTTCTTTGAGAACCGCTTTCAGCCGTTCCTCAAATTCGCCGCGATATTTGGCACCTGCAATCAGAGCGCCCATATCTAGCGCGATCAGTTTGCGATCTTTCAACGACTGCGGCACGTCTCCACTGAGAATCCGCTGTGCTAGTCCTTCCGCGATCGCCGTTTTACCCACGCCAGGTTCACCAATCAGAACCGGATTATTCTTCGTCCGACGCGAGAGAATTTGAATCGTGCGGCGAATCTCATCATCGCGCCCGATTACAGGATCTAACTTGCCTTGACGAGCGTATTCTGTCAGATCTCGTCCATATTTTTCGAGTGATTCGTACTTGCCTTCTGGGTTTTGATCCGTCACCTTTTGACTCCCTCGTATCTGTTCGATCGCTGATTTAAGCTTAGGTTCGTCGAGTTTAAATTCTGCAAATAGCCCTTTGCCAAATCGATCATCTTTTGCATAGCCCAGCAGCATATGCTCGATCGAGATGAATTCGTCCCCGAATTGTTTACGGTAATTTTCGGCTCGATCGAACAGCGTATCCAAACTGCGACCGAGATAAACCGATCCGCCGCTGCCAGAGATCTTGGGCTGACGGCTGATAAACTCATCGGTGCGATCGCGCAGTTTTTGCACATTAATGCCGAGCTTGTTAAAGACGCTGGTGGCTAACCCATCTTGCTCAATCAAGGCGCGCATCAGGTGTTCGCTTTCGATTTGCTGATGGTTATATTGTTTGGCAATTTCTGGGGTACGAACGATCGCTTCCCAGGCTTTTTCGGTAAATTGATTGGGGTTGGTTGGCTGCATTGGTTCCCCCTCTACATCTCATATCGGTTGATCTTAATACAGCCATTGTAGAGAAGTCAGCCGATTCTGAAAGGTCGGTGTTCACCCCTCTTTGATGCGTATTGCCGAATTGCGACCCGTTTTAGTCCTGAATTCAAGGCGATCGCTCTAAATTTCTCGGCGAAAAGCTCTAATCGCTGCTCCAGTGTCAGTCTCAGCCATCAAGATACAACGTCGCAGCAAATCTAGATCGAGGTCATTGAGTCCAGGTAGCTGACTGCGATCGATCGGTTCATAAGTGTCATCTTGAAGACGGTAAAGCTTCAGCACCCGATCTTCCCAAAACCAGACTTCAGGCACACCCAACGCTTTGTAGCGCTCTAGCTTACTGATGCCACCGCTTGTAAAGACGACTTCAATGGATAAATCTGGGATGGTCTTGGCGCTCTCAATGCAGTAGGACTCATCTGCTTGAGCCGAAACTACCCCTTCTTTTTCCTGTGTCATTGCTCCTGTTGGCTGAAAGAAAATACCTTTCTCAGTCAGGAAGGTGGTCACTAAGTAACCAATCAGCCGCGAAAAGATTTCGTGTTCGCGTCCCGGCATAAGCACCTCGATCGCGCCCTCATAGTAGGACAGTCGTACGCCAGGAGATCCATCAAAGCCCTTTTGAATGAACTTAAACTGTTCCCAAGTGCCACTATGGACGATGCGTTGGTCAGTCGTTTTGTCGAGTAGTGAGGGCATTGTATTCACCGCCAGCTAGTCCTGTTTGCATTGTGGCATATCCCTTGCCAGACTAGCGATCGCTCCTCAATGATTGACTCAAGCGCGATCACAGCTTCTCGAATCGTCACAACCCTCACCTCTGCCAAAATCTTTGGTGCGATCGATATCAATGAGTTTGAGATTGTGACTTTATCTGAGGGCATTCTAGAGCCGTAAACCCAGACAGAGAGCAATCTACGATGACCACAAATCAAATCAGTGCCACGATGACCCAGACCGATCGGGATGCGGTGTTGGCAGCCGTTGCCACAATCAAAGAGAAGCTACCGTTTTTGATGGATCTGACCCCAGAGCAGCGCAAGTCGTTGCCGAAGATGGGCGATAAGAGTCAGGCGTTTGTGAATAAGGCGTTGGAGGTGGCAACGCAGAATCCCGATTTCTTGCCGAGGTCGTTTGACCTGGAGGAGATGAAGCGGGATGTGGAGTTGTTTCAGGCGTTGTATCCGGTTTCTTTGTCGCTGACGCAGTTGCAAGAGTTGGTGGATGATACGGTGATGGCGGTGGGCAGTGATGCCTATGCAGCAGCGCTGGTGGTCTACAGCTTTGCCAAAGCCAGCGGCAAGGGTGCGGGGCTGGATGCGGTGGCGGATGAGATGGGTAAGCGGTTTGCCCGTAAGTCTCGGAAGGCACAGTCAGAAGGAACAACGGCTTAGACAATAGCTCAGTGATTTGACCTCAAAGGTCGAAAGCTGAGGCTCAGAGCTTGGATGTTGGAGCAATTTGCTCGGCATTCCGGGTTCTGAGCTTTATTTTTGAAGCAAAAAGCCTGGGTTGGCGGGTTTAAGGGGCAAAGCTTTGGGCAAAAAGGCTGAAGTTTTGAGTTCAGAGGTTGGAAGGTGAGAGTTAGAGGTCGATCGCTGCTTGAAATAGCTAAAATACCCCTTGTAAGCAGGAAAATAGCTCAAAAATTATATGAGCGAATCTTCAAAAAACAAACCTGACGAATATGACTCGACCACCGACTATCACTATCTCAAATTTGAGAATCGGTGCCTCCGGGGAAATGGTGATGACTTTCAAGAAATCTTTGAAGAGATCATGGTACGGGCTAGACCCGGAGAATTTGAGCGCGTTCGTCCATATGGGAGGTTTGGTGATCGCAAGTGTGATGGTTTGATCGAATCTGAAGGTATCATTTTTCAAGTCTACTCACCAGATAAGTTAAAGCAGGCGGAAGTTCAAAAGAAGATCGATGAAGATCTTGAGGGTGCTGTTCAACATTGGAGTGACATTCTAAAGAAGTGGGTGTTCGTCTACAACGCTAAGCGAGGAACATCTTCAGATATCAAGCTAACGCTGCAACAAAAACAGAAACAATATCCCGACATTGAGATTGATAGCTGGAGTAATGACTATCTTTGGGAAATCACTCGTGAATTGAGTCTTCAGCAGCGATCTGAGATTCTGGGTGCCTCGCCTCAATGGAACGTTGAGAAGCCAAAGAGCAAGGCTCACATACCAAATCTACCATTTCATTTTCTAAAGCGTTCCACAGATTTGGATACGCTCAAAAACTTGGTACTTTCTAGCTCAATCCAATCTACAGGTATCACCAGAAGTACTTTAAAGGTTGGTGTGTATGGGATGGGCGGCATTGGAAAGTCTGTTTTGGCTGCAATGCTAGCGCGAGATCCAGAAGTACGTGCCGCTTTCCCAGATGGCATATTCTGGATAACACTGGGTCAAGAACCAATTTTGGCATTAAGGCAACTTGATCTGGCGCGCATCTTGGGTGATGCTTCCCTTCCATTTCAGGATGTGCAGCAGGGTAAGATTCACCTAAGCCAGTTGTTAGGGGATAAAACGTGCCTGCTAATTTTAGATGATGTATGGAAAGCAGATCATGTTGCTGCATTCAATATTTTGGGTGAACAGAGTGGGCTTCTGTTCACAACACGAGATAGCAGCATTGTTAAAGCACTCAATGCGTCTGAGCATCGGGTGGATCTTTTAAGTGATGATGAGGCGCTTGAATTATTGACAGCTTGTTCTGGACAGTGCCAAGAAACTCTACCGATCGAGGCGCATGAGATCGTGAAGGAATGCGGTAACTTACCGCTGGCTCTGTCTATGATTGGGGCGATCGCGAAGGCTAGACCTGATCGTTGGGATAATCTTCTGTATAAGCTCCAAAATGCTGATCTAGACAAAATTCGACACGAGTTCCCTGATTATCCCTATCCAGATTTGCTTAAAGCAATTCAGGTTAGTGTAAATGCACTAGAACCAGCAGTAAAGGTACGCTATCTCGATTTTGCAGTTTTCCTAGAAGATACCGCAATTCCTGAAACCACTTTGAGAACGTTTTGGGAACCAGAAGGACTGGATGAGTATGATACTCAGGATGTCATTGATACATTGGTGGAGCGATCTCTAGCTCGATGGGATGAAGCTGGTAATTTAACAATTCATGATCTTCAGTATGATTATGTAAGAAAACAAAACTCTGATTCGACTGCACTTCACAACAGACTCTTAGATGCTTATGCGACTCACTGTATTAATGGATGGTATACAGGGCTAAATGATGGATATTTTTTTGAAAATCTGACTTTTCACTTAATAAAGGCGGAACGTAAAGAAGAACTTTATCGCTTACTTGTTGGATCACCGGACTGGATGGAGGCTAAATTTATCAACTGTAGAGGTGACTCATCCTACGTTGCTGATATAAAGATGGCAATAGACGAACTCAATAACTCATCGGATGCCAGTCAACTTCTAGTTCTGGTGAGATTAAATGCTGCCCATCAAGTAGTGTATGAGCGGAGTAGTCAATACGATAATGATTATTTAGAAATTCTAGCTTGGTTGGGACGTGAGGCAGAGTCTATAAGCCATGCCCGTCTTACTCTTGATATAAACCGAAGATATATCAAACTGCTTGCAATTTATGATGCCCTGCGAAAGCGAGGGAAAGATACTTCCGCGTTGCTTGATGAACTTTGGCAAACTGCACGACTCACTCAAAACAATGGGCATGAACCTATCGATACATGGGCTTTGGGGGGAGTAGCTGTACGGTTGTACGCTTCTGGTAGGCAAGAGGACGCTAACTTAGCTCTTGCAGAAGCCGAGGTAACCGCATTAAAACCCAATCCTGATTGGCTATATTACGTCCTGGGACAACGAAATCCAGATAGCAGAGCAACTGATGTTCAAGCTAAAGATGAAAGCAAGATTTTTACTCGCGATTGGCTTCGAGTAGAAGCAATTAGACAATTAGCAATAGCTTTTTCTCAATGTGGCAACAATAGCGAAGCTTTTAAAGCTCTTAAAAAAGCCAAACAGATTGCAGTTAACCTTGATGATAGCCAGCAGTCTGGCTCATATAAAACCAAAGTACAACTGCTTGAGAGAATTGGATTATCTATGGTTAGAGCGGGCTATTTAGAAGATGCTAAATCAACTCTTCATCTAGTCATAGATGAAAGTAATTCAGCAGAAATATGGCGCAATTTAGGGCTGGAACTTAGTAAGATGCCAAGCTGTCAGATTGAAATCAAAGATGCTTTTAGGAAAGCAGAGAGATCAATCTACAGAACAGAGGATAAGTATTTACAAGTAACTCAAATTGCATACCTGGCAGTGGCACTAATTCAAGCAGGAGAACCTTACAGAGAAAAGGCAGTTAGTAATTTCAATCAAGCACTTCTGCTTGCCGAAACATTTGACGAAGAATATCAAAAAACACAAGCTCTAAAAGCTTTAGTAAATGCTTATGCTCAAGCAGGTTACTTTATAGAGGCAAAAGAAGCTCTACAAAAAATTAACCACTACGATAAATCTTGGGCTTTGAGAGATTTAGCAGTAAAAATGGCTGCGGCAGGGTTCCCTGAAGCTGAGAAAACTGCACGAACAATCTCTGATAGAGATGAACAAGTAGAAGCATTAGTAGGATTAGCCCTCACTTTTGCTCGCTCAGGTAATATCGAAGATGCAAGTAGAATTTTTTACGAAGTTCAAGAGAAAGCTAATCCATCGTTCGCTGAGAAACATCTAGATTCTAGGCTGCTACACGATATAGCATTAGCTTTGATTGAAGCTAAGGAGTTCTCAAAGGCTGAGAGCGTCATTGAATCTATTCATATTGATCCAGCTAACGGATATAAAATATTTCAAGGTGATGCTTGGCGCAAAATAGATGTAATGATTGAGTTTGCTTTATCACTTACTCAATCAGGTAATGCCAGAAGATCGCGACAGGCTTTTAACAATGCAGAGGATATGTTGGAAAGACTTGAGATTAAAGAAGATAAGTTAAAGCTGTATAAAAAACTAAAGCTTACATTAATTAACGCCAATTATCTAGAGGAAGCTAATAAAGTCTCTAAGAAAATCGCAAAAACGTTTAAACAGGATGTTGAAATTCGACTTTTTGTACCTGTTAACGTCTCAGATATAGAAGCGAAAGAGAAGTCTACTAGTCAATTGCTTTTTGAGGGGAATATTAAAGAAGCCTTTTCTGAATTAGTTTGTCAAAGCTTAATTGGCTTTCTGTGCAGTCTGTCAAAAGAGGCAGCAGCCTTTGAGAGTATAGAAAAAGGGTTATCAATAGCGGTATTAAAAGAAGCGCTTTACATTGCAACTTGGAAACGCCCAAATTATCAAAAAATTTATGAACTTATACGATCTATATAAAAATTTACTTTTCAAAATTGTCATTATTTATTACAAGAAATAGGAGAAATATCAATGAGTAGCCCAATTATTACGAAAGTCATTGAAGAAATGAGCGACTTACCTGATGATATACAACAGCAGGTTTTAGAGTTTGTTGTGACTCTGCGACAGCAACATACACAAACAACTGGTAATGCATGGGATGTGCTGGAATCTCTCACTGGAACCGTTGAAGCCCCTGCCGATTGGTCAGCCGAACATAATCATTACCTCTACAGCACACCCAAACGCCAAAAAGCTGACTTATGAGCAGCGATCGTCTATTCTTCACTGCCCAAACTCCGCTTAATTGCAGCATTCGCGTCACCGTTGCCTACTGGAACATCATCACCCAGATCAAACACCCAATCATGAACGGGCAGGAATCAGCAGTACAGGCGACTCTAACCCAACCTAATGAAATCCGCCGCAGCCGCAGTGATCCAAATGTTTACCTGTTTTACAAACTTCAGCGAGAAAAACGATGGCTCTGTGCCGTTATCAGACAACTCAACGGAGAAGGCTTCTTGATTACCACCTATCCCACTGATGCAGTTAAAGAAGGAGAAACGATATGGCAGAAGTGAAAGTTTATTACGATCAAGTGGGTAATACCTTAACCGTCTGGTTTGGCGATCCCCAGGATGAATACACCTCTGAAGAAACCGGAGATGAAGTGATCTTGATGAAAGATCGCAACGGGCAAGTCATCGGCTTTGAAAAACTCAACTACACCATTCCATCCACCACAAATCTCAAAATTTCCTTTGAAACGGCAAATGCATGATAGTGATTCCTTCGGAGAGCTTCGCTAACGCCCTTCATCTTTCACCCGTCAACCTGCGATCGCCAACTTCCGACCTTTGATCATGGAATGTTGGGTTGCGATCGCCAAACTTCGCCTTCAGAGCTTGAACATCTGCCTTTGCTATGCAACGCTTCACGAACAAACCTCGGAACTTCAACTTCGGAGCCTGAAACTTTGACCTCAAAACTTCAACCTTGAGCTTCAAAGCCTGAAACTTGAAGATCTTTACAGTTCGATCGGGTCTTAAATCTGGTTTTTGGCTTTGAGTTGCAGATAGCGATCGACCCACGGTTCTGCAATATCGTCAGTCGGGCAAGAAGAAATCGGGCGCGTCTTCATCAATTGAGAGGGCATGGTTGCGACAATAAAGCTCTAAATCTAAGCGGCTGATCGAGCGTTCGGTCGGGTTAGAAAAGAAGGCTTTGACTCGAATATAGCGCCGCAACCCTTCTGCACTGGCATCTTCGGCGGTCGCGTCTTTAAAGTCTTCTGGAAAGGTGTCGGTGACTTTGATCCACGCCTCTTGTAAAATCGCTTCAATTTCATCACTGGGCGATGAGTCGAGCAGGTCTTCAAGCCCTTCTAGAACGTCGATCGCTTTCAATATTTGCGGAGTAATTTCTGAACTGGAATTAGCCATTCACGTCAATCTCAAATGAAAACAGAGGTTAGATACCTGAGTAAGGGGCGTTCTATGATTGTATTCGATCGCAGATTCTGGCTCGATCGAGTCTGCATTCGATAAAGGTTACATTTTTAGTCACTTTGTTTCGGGCAGATCCCAAGAATTGCAATACGACTTAGTTATTGTGGGTCTGTTTGACTTTTAAATTGCGAAAGTTGCGTTTTGCGTCATAAAAGTCTAACTTTCGCCAGAGACTACTACACCAAAATGCACTAACGAGGACGCTCAGACATCAGGAGTGACCTCTCATGGAACGTGTCTCGATCGATCTGATGATGCCGTTAATGCCTGATCTGAGCACGATTCGCACACTGCGGCGCACCAATCCCAATCTTGAAGTAGTAGCAATGTTAATCCACACAGCCACCAATCAACGATCGAGAGCCGCCATTGATGCTTGAGGATAGCGATCGCCCGCTGTCGCATTTTTAGGCGCGATCGCATCTAAGCGATCGAGGTCTTCTGAGGTCAACTTAATCTCCACGGCTGCGACATTTTCTTCTAGATAAGTGCGGCGTTTTGTCCCTGGAATGGGAGCAATATCGTCGCCCTGAGCTAGAAGCCACGCCAGCGCCAACTGTCCGGGAGTCGCGTTTTTTTGAGATGCGATCTCTTTGACGCGATCGACCAGTTCGAGATTTTTATAAAAGTTTTCGCCCTGAAATCTAGGCAGATTTTTACGAAAATCATCGGCGGCAAAATCATCGGGGCTAGTAATCTGTCCTGAGAGAAAGCCGCGACCCATCGGACTGTAGGGCACAAACCCGATTCCTAATTCGCGAATTGTGGGGAGAATTTCATCTTCGGGTTCACGAGTCCAGAGCGAATATTCTGACTGAAGGGCAGAGATGGGATGGACGACATGAGCGCGACGAATCGTGTTCGCAGCCGCTTCTGACAGCCCCAAATAGCGCACTTTGCCTTTGTGGACGAGTTCTGCCATTGCCCCGATCGTGTCTTCGATCGCGACGTTGGGATCGACGCGATGCTGATAATACAAATCGATGTAGTCAACGTTTAAGCGTTTGAGTGACGCATCGCAGGCTTGACGCACATATTCAGGTTTGCCGTTGATGCCGCGAGAGGCAGGATCGTCACCGCGCTGAATGCCAAATTTAGTGGCGAGAATGACGCGATCGCGCTGCCCTTTCATTGCCTTGCCGACGAGTTGCTCGTTTGCCCCAATGCCATACATATCGGCAGTGTCGAGAAAGTTAACGCCTAGCTCTAGGGCGCGATGAATGGTGGCGATCGATTCGTTCTCATCAAGGGTGCCGTAGAATTCTGACATTCCCATACAGCCGAGTCCGAGTTCTGATACCGTAAGTCCTTGGCGACCCAATGTTCGTGTTTTCATGATAGTTAATTTCCGTTTTGAGAACTGTTTGCAAATTGATTGCGAGGGTTTCTAGTCTTTGAGTGACGCTGTTCAATTTCTTTATAGTTTTGAATCTTCTATTGAATCATCTCCAGGCTTTGAGTCAGTTCTTGAATACGTTGTTGAACTTCACGTTCGTGGGATTCCAAAAGTTCTCCACGTTCATTAAATACTTCGGGTTTTTGGCGCAGAGAAATTGCGTGGTTTCGTACTTATCGAATTGACATCCCGGTTATTCTCGATTTTGTTAAGAATTCGATTAGAGTCATGTCGATAACTGAATAGCGTCGATGTCGATTTGCAGCCCGATCGATTGGCTCCAAAAGTTCGTTACGCTCGCAGTAGCGGAGCGTGTAGACACTCAACCTTGTGCGTTCAGAAACCTGTTGAATCGTGAGTTCTGCATTCATGCCCATCCCCTTAGCGGTTAGAGTGCGCTCTAAGTCAACCATATTTCATTCACACTTTCCCCTCCATTAGTTAGAGGAATTTGTAAGCTATGTCTTTAGAATGAGAGGAGTTCAATGAGAGTTCGCTATGTCGCAGTTTGTTGCTGATGTCGATCGAGTCATGGTTCCCCCAATGGATCAATACAATCAGGAGTTGATCAACAACGTCCATCCGCCCGATTGGGTGAATCCTGATCCGGCTCCTCGCTATGATTTGGTAGTGATTGGGGCAGGCGCAGCGGGATTGGTCACAGCAGCAGGGGCGGCGATTTTTGGGGCAAAAGTGGCTCTGATCGAGAAGCATTTAATGGGAGGCGACTGCACGATCGTCGGCTGTGTGCCCTCAAAGGCGATGATTCGATCGGCGCGAGTCGTCGCTGACATTCAAAGCGCGGCACGATTTGGCATTGGCACATCCGACGAGATTAAGATCGATTTTGCAGCGGTGATGAAGCGATTGCGACGGGTGAGAGCCGAGATTAGCCCCAATGACTCGGCAAAGAAATTTCAGCAAGACTATGGCGTGGATGTCTTTTTTGGCGAAGCGAAATTTACCAGTGCTGACACGGTGAGCGTTGCAGGCAAGAATCTAAAGTTTCGCAAGGCAGCGATCGCCACAGGTTCTCGTGCGGCGGAGTTGACGATCGACGGTCTCGCCGAAGCGGGATATCTCACGAATGAAAACGTGTTTGAGTTAACCGAACGTCCCGATCGGCTGGGAGTAATTGGTGGCGGCTATGTAGGCTGTGAACTGGCACAAACCTTTCGACGACTCGGCTCGGAAGTCACATTATTCCAGCATGGTTCTCGCCTTTTGAGCCGTGCGGATGACGATGCAGCCGCAATTATCCAACAAGTATTTGACCAAGAAGGCATTCAGTTGATTTTGCAATCTAAAATCACACACGTTGAGCGTCGGGGTGCCGAAAAAGTGATTCACTACGAATTAGACGGGAGAGAACACTCTGTCACCGTCGATGAAATTTTGGTCGGAGTCGGGCGATCGCCCAATGTTGAGAATCTGAACCTCGAAACAGTCGGCGTAGACTATGACCAAAGGCGCGGCGTGCTCGTCAACGATTATCTGCAAACGACGAATCCAAAAATCTATGCGGTGGGCGACATTTGCATGGAGTGGAAATATACTCACGCGGCAGATGCGGCAGCTCGAATTCTGATTCAAAATGCGCTGTTTGCCGTTCTCGGCTTGGGACGAAGAAAGCTGAGTTCGCTGGTGATGCCGTCCTGCACGTTTACCGATCCAGAAGTGGCAACGGTTGGGATGTCGCTTAAAGAAGCCCAACAGAACGGCATTGAAGTCCATACTCTCTACGTGCCAATGAATAAAGTCGATCGAGCGATCATTGATGGTGAAACAGAAGGATTTACGAAGATTTATCTACAAAAAGGAACCAGCAAAATAATCGGAGCGACGATCGTTACGAGACACGCTGGAGACATGATTAATGAAATCACACTAGCAATGACTCACAAATTAGGAATCGGTGCGCTAGCGAGTACGATTCATCCTTACCCAACCCAAGCCGAAGCAATTCGCAAAGCGGCAGACGAGTATAGCCGCGATCGCTTAACGCCGTTTATAAAAAAGCTGGCTTCTATCTGGATCAAGCTGAGACGATAAACCGATTAACAAAAAACGCAACTTCGGGTTGTCTACAGCGAAAATGATTTAACCGTAAAAGACAAAGAGGCGTTGCTGAATAAAGGGTACAGATTTTCTTTCTCGACCTCAAATTAGCCCTGCCAATTTTGGGGGATTTAGGGGGCGAAAGATTTTAGCAATGACCGATCAACCGACTTGTGTAGACACAGCAGCTCCATTTGGGAGAGGGCAAGCTTCTTGCTCATCCCCAAATTCAGCAGCGCCAAAACAACTTGGAAGACTACAAATTCTCAAACAAAAAGCCTCTGGACGTCTTGCCGTGTTTCGACTCCAGAGGCTCTTCGATTCGATTTGCTCCTCACACCTCCATACAATAGCAGCACCCGACCGAATTTGTCTATCTAAATCTGTGACAGATTTCAAACTGGCTGAAGGGTTTAGCCCCAAATTTCCCAAGACCGCAACAATCGCCGAAGCCAAACTGACGCTCGATCGAGGGCACAAATAGCGATCGCTCCAAAAAACGATCGCTATTTAGCAAGCTATTCAGCTTGATTTACTATTTGATAAACAGCATCTCCTGATACTTGGGCAAGGGCCACAGATCGTCCGCCACGTCACCTTCGATCGCGTCCGCAAATTCGCGAACCTGATCCATTATTGGACGCAGCGTTTTGGCGCAGTACTGCATCTGTTCCTCGATCGTAGCGAAATCATGCTTGGCGATTGCGCTGTCCAATTTGCTAACGGCATCCATCATTCGCTTTGTCAACGCAGCAACCGTTTCTGCACTTTCTTGCTCAAACGCAATCCCGATCTGTTTCAGGTTACTAATACTGGTAGAAAGCTCTGACAAGTAGCGGAATGCGGCAGGATAAATCACCGTTTTCGCCAGACTGATCACGAGCTTGGCTTCCATCTCAATCACCTGAACATATTGCTCTGCATACACATCAAAGCGGCTTTCCAGTTCAGAAGCAGACAGCACTCCCGTTTTTTCAAACAGTTCCTCGATATACTTCTCTTTCAAAATGGGCAACGCGTCTGCTGTGGTAGGCAGGTTCAACAACCCGCGTTCCTCAACTGCCATTTTGTGCCACGCCTCAGAGTAGCCATTGCCGCCAAAGACAACAGCGCTGTGATCCGTCATGACTTCTTTCAGCACGGCAAAGGCAGCATCTTCTAGCGTCAGCCCTTTTGCCAGTTCAGCTTCTAACTCATCTGCCATCCAGGTCAGCGAATCGGTCAGAATCGTGTTCATTGCAACCAGCGGACCGGAAACCGATTGGTTCGACCCAACTGCTCGAAACTCAAAGCGATTGCCCGTGAAGGCAAAAGGTGAAGTGCGGTTGCGATCGCCCGGATCTCTAGGAAACACTGGCAACGTTAGCACACCCAAACTCATCACACCCGCATGAGTAGAGCTTTTGACCTCTCCCTGCTTGATTTGCTCAAACACATCTTCGAGCTGGCTGCCCAGATAGACTGAAATGATCGCGGGAGGAGCTTCATTGGCACCGAGTCGATGATCGTTACTTGCAGTCGCAACCACGGCTCTCAGCAAAGGTCCATATTTGTGAACTCCGCGAATCACCGCTCCGCAAAACAGCAAAAATTGCAGGTTGGTATGAGGGTTATCACCCGGATCGAGCAGGTTGCCTTGAGTTGCATTGCCCACCGACCAGTTGACGTGCTTCCCAGACCCGTTGATGCCTGCAAATGGCTTTTCGTGTGATAGACAGACAAAGCCGTGTTTCTTAGCAGTGTTCTTGAGAATGGTCATCGTCATCTGCTGGTGGTCACTCGCCACGTTTGCTGCTTCAAAAAATGGAGCAAGCTCAAACTGACCGGGAGCCACTTCGTTATGTCGGGTTTTTGCTGGAATTCCCAGTCGATACATCCGCTCTTCTACATCTTGCATGAAGACCTGGACGCGCTCTGGAATTGCACCAAAATAGTGATCATCAAACTGTTGCCCTTTGACAGCAGGTCGCCCAAACAAAGTTCTGCCCGTCAATAAAATGTCCGGGCGGCTGTGGGCAAAATGAGCATCGATCAAGAAGTATTCTTGCTCTGTGCCACAGCTAGAGTTGACGGTCGCCACATCCGAATGTCCCAACAGTTTGAGCAGTCGGGTTGCCGCTTTGCTCATCGCTGCATTCGATCGCAGCAAGGGCATTTTCTTGTCTAGCGCTTCCCCGGTTCAAGAAATGAACATGGTGGGAATGCACAACGTCACCCCATTATCGGTTTCCATCACATAGGCGGGGCTAGTGACATCCCAAGCAGTGTAGCCCCGCGCTTCAAACGTAGAGCGAATGCCACCATTGGGAAACGATGAACCATCCGGTTCGCCTTGCACCAGCACTTTGCCAGCAAATTCGGTCATCGCCGAGCCGTCACTTTGCACAGAGATAAACCCATCGTGCTTTTCGGCGGTGATGTTGGTCATCGGGTAGAAAACGTGAGCGTAATACAATGCGCCCTTAGAAACCGCCCAGTCTTTCATCGCTGCGGCAACGGTTCCGGCAACAGACACATCCAGCTTTCCACCCGTCTGAATGGTGTTCTTGATCGACTTGAAGACATCTTTGGGTAAGCAAGCCTGCATTTTGCCCAGGGTAAATACGTCGGTTACCCAGAGTTCCTCCAGACGGCTGGGCGTTTTGGGGGGAAGCTTTTCGCGATCGGTGACTTGACAAATTGCCTAAAAGCGAAGTTCATTACCACTCATAGTTGTCGTTCCTTTGGAGATGAAATTAGTGTGAAATCAAAAACGGGCGCGATGAGAACGATTGCTCTTACTCGCCATCAATAGACCTGTGGAACAAAGAACTGCTCGTTGCGCGGGGGTCGCACATAGTCATGAGCAGACTTGCGCGGCGGCAGTTCTAGCGGTTCTGGAGTCATATCCACATAGGGAATCTTGCTGAGAAAGTGATGGATGCAGTTGAGACGAGCGCGTTTTTTGTCGTCGGCTTCAACGGTGAACCAGGGCGCTTCGGGGATGTTGGTGTAAGCAAACATCGTGTCCTTGGCTTGGGAATATTCCACCCAGCGATCGCGCGACTCCAAATCCATCGGGCTAAGTTTCCAACGACGGGCAGGATCGATCGTGCGAGATTGAAACCGCCGCTCTTGCTCCTCGTCGCTGACCGAAAACCAGTACTTCAGCAAAATGATGCCAGACCGCACCAGCATTCGCTCAAATTCGGGACAGGTTTGCATAAATTCCTGATACTGTTCGTCGGTGCAAAACCCCATCACATGCTCGACCCCGGCGCGGTTATACCAACTGCGATCGAAGCAGACAATTTCGCCTGCTGCTGGTAGATGAGGCACATAGCGCTGGAAGTACCATTCGGTTTTTTCACGATCGCTCGGTGTTCCCAACGCGACAACCCGACAGCCGCGTGGATTTAACGGCTCAGTAATCCGCTTAATCGTGCCGCCTTTCCCTGCGGCATCACGACCTTCAAACGAGATCACAATTCGGGTGCCCGTATGTTTTGCCCAATACTGCATTTTCACCAGCTCTACTTGCAGTCGGGCGAGTTCTTTCTCATAATCTTTACTAGAGAATTTAGACTTACTCTCCTGCTGAGAAGCGAGTAGGTAAGTCATGGGTGGCGGAGTATAGTGGAGTTTGGTTTTTTTGTGTTTCTTACCTTTCTTCTTTTTTTTCTTTGTGGTCAGATTAGCGGATTCTGGAGTGAGGAATTCTGCGATCGTAGAGTTCTCTCCATTCATAAAGTCGGATTCCATACTTGTTCTCCAGTGACTGAAATGACCATGAGACAGACAACAGCAAACCAATCAAGGTTAGGGGAACCTGAGCTTTGAGAAAACCTGCACTGACAATTATAGTGGCGACATTCGATGTGAAGCAGTCTGTGACTCAGCCTATTAGGTTGACATCGCTAACTCAAAATCCTCTTCGACAAATATAACAAGTAAAGCCAACAAAGTCCTTACTTGAATCGAGTCTGAATCTTGCTAAAGGTTATGCGTTCCGACTTATATTAAGAACAGCGAATCGAGACGTTTGTATCAAAGATTACAGAGCAAGATAAAAGGTAGAAAGCCTGTCCAAGACGTTCTCAAAACGACGTAACAGAAATCTGTTTAAAGTCTAATTGACACGCTTGCTAGGTCTGTAGAGGATATCAGCTTCAGCAAAACTGTCTACAACAATAAACAAATTTTGTATCGATAGCCATGGAGTCGAGAGTTTTCTTTGTCGAAGATGATACTCGTAACATCGGCAGATTGTCGTGCATTGCTCTACTGACAGCTAGTTGCTATGCCACACTCTCCAAAGCTTATCCTGAGGCGGGTGCGGGTAGTTCTTACTATTACGCCGAGGCAGCAATTATGGTCAACGAAGAACATAAGCATTTTCGGTTAGCTCGTCTGGCAAAGTTTGTCACAGGTTGGGCAGCGCACCTCTACTAATGGGTGTATCCCGGCATCATGATTAGCTTTATGGGAACGCTGGTCGCTTACGTTGGGTAACTGTTTAAGAGGATGTTTTAAAAGTAGTCGTTGATGGCATGACCCGCCCGTGATTGAAAATCACGGTCTAACGGTGCGAAGTCCACTAAAGGGACTGAAAGCCTAATGTCGTCTGGATTTAACCCGTTGAAACGAGTTTCGCACCGTTAGCCCCGACTTTCAGTCCGGGGCGGAGCGCGATCGTAGCGAAGAGACTTTCCATACTTTTCAACCATCCTCTGATCCTGGGTTTGCCTCAGATTGGTTCAGTAAAGTTTTAATCTGTTTCATTTTTGCTGGGCTAGTGGGCGGCATCGCAATGGTAGGTGTGACGGGATCGACACTCGTCAACATTGTCATTAAGATTATTCAAATCACTTCTCTGGTGTTCTTGTGGTTGTTGATGATTTTGTATCGATTGGGTCATCCCAACGTTACTTATAAACACACCAATGCATTTAGCGTTGTGATTCCTCACGATTTTCTGGGGTTAATTTATCAAGCTACGATCGCCATTCTTCTAGTCGTTGGTTTTGAATCTGCAACAGCAATGGCAGGAGAGGCAGTCAATCCTCGGCGTAATATTCCTAGAGGTGTGATTCTGTCACTGTTCATTCAAGCCTGTGTCTGCTACTTTTTTGAGTATTTTGCTGCAAACTTCTTCGTTGGCGATCAATATACTGCGATCGTGGACGGCAAGACTGTTACTGGATTTGCTGCCGCATTCTCGTCAGGTGCGCCGATTGGTGACATGGCGAAGATTTTGGGTGACACTCTATTGTTTGGCAACGGCTTTTTGTTGCAGATTACGATCGCCAGCACCTTGGCACGTTTATGCTTTACGGCATTACCTGCGGGGTTATGCTAGTCGCAACGTTAAAGCATTTGCTAGACGAAGAGCGCAATCCCATCCAAACGATCGTCATTCCTATATGAGGTCTAGGGGCGAATCTATTTATGGTTTGCGGCATCTTTTACTATAGACTGGCTGGAGCAGGAAGCGCCAAAATTAACTCAATGACTGCGATCGGGATTTTGATCGCTTTCTTTGTCGCCGGATTTGCTTATCTGATTGGCGATAGCTTGCTCAAAAATAAGCCTCTGTTTTTGCCTTCTGACTTGAGTCATCCTTTGCGCGATCGTGCAGGTGCTTCGAAGGAACGTAGATTTATTAAGGTGCAACTTCTCACCCTCACCCTAGCCCTCTCCCCCAGGAGAGGGAACAAGACTCTAACTCCCTTCTCCTGGGAGAGAAGGGTTGGCGAGGGCTTGCCCCACTTTGTGAGGAGGGCAGAAGACGCTCACAAGTCTTACGGGTTATTTAATCCACGATCCTAAGGGTTCTAAACCGTATTAGAGTTCAGATCGCTCTTGCACGACAGAATCTTTACCCATCGCTAATCAGATCACAGCGATTGTCACTCAGACCAGCATTTTGCGCGTGTTTGACCCGATCGAGATGCATGACACGATTGAAACCCTTCAGCAATTGGGTCTAACGGCTCCCCACCTACATGATGACGGAGTTGCGGCGAGTGCTGACGCTCTCCAGCAAAATAGTCAGCCCAAAGATGAGATCGATCCTTTCAACGCTGGAGAACTCAAGCACAATCTTTCCAGTCAGAGAAGATAACTTAGACTACCACTATTATTTGAGGGGAGGTATCTCTTTAAAGTGCGGGTGATGAACTCGATCGGGCTTCCCCAATATGCATGCTGATCGTCGAAGATAACCCGACGATGCAGATCTGATCGTGACAGATATCGGTTTATCTCGCGTGGATAGCATCGCAGTTTAGAAGCCCTCAAATAGTTTAAAGACCGGAACAATCGTCCCAAATTTGCGTCTAATGAGGCTTCTTCTTTCAGCCCTCAAAGAGCTAGATTGAGCATCGTTGCACTAAAAACGTGAACTTCACAGAAAAATCGTTAGGCAGCAGATTCATTAGCCCTTTAGACAGTCTCATCTAGATGGCAGTAGAACGAATTGTGCTCAAAACTTCGAGCCATGAAACGACAATTTTTGCTAACTGCGATCGCGCAAACCAGAGGAAAGATGACCATCTGTGAGCATTTTCAAGAAAAACAAACGTTTTATCAAACATAGCGCTACTAGAAAGTTTATCCAGACAATAAGCCTTCTGATCGACCAACATTACAAACTCTGATGGGGTAATGATTTGCTTACAGACTGCTGATGCTGAAAGAGTTTCTAGCTTTGGCTAGCCGAAGAGCCATTTTGCTCTGTTTAGAGTGACAGAAACCTGCTAGTAACCTTAGCAGGAGCCAAACGCACTGTGAAAACATTTTTTGTCAACATCAGAAAATTCGTCAGATACTACTAACAATTCAGAAGAGTCTAATAGAATGACCACTGCTACAAAACCTTCATTTCTTCACCGCAAAAAATGGGAGTCTAATGATTTTAAGAACGTAACCATAATCTACTTTTTCACCTGCAAATTAGAACGCATGATTAAAAATGAAGTTGTACAATTTATGTATGGTTGAGCAATCTAACAGAGTTGCTGCTTAGGTTAAGCGCACTTTCACCCATTAAGGGTATGAATGCCCTGATGCTTGAGCAACTCCCTGAGACACTTGACCGCAGAATCACGTTGCGTTTTGAAAAGCTAACCCGTCAAAAACGTCCACACAAAGCACGTTTTCTGGAGACTTGGGTCATCCATTCATCATCAATCGTAACTAGACGATCGTGCTCTACGTCTTCACCCAATTTTTCACGCTCAGGGTAATTTAACCCTTTTGAAGGACGGCAAGCCTAGAGGCACAACTGCTAACATTGTGGTGTCATCTTAAACAATCAGCTTGACTGCTTCTCTCAATAAGCCATTAGAGAAACGTTGTTTTGTCACTCGCTTGGATTAAGACACATGAAGTTTGAAGATATCTATCAATTTTTCAAAGACCCACCTCCTTTTTATCTAAATAAAGAGCTGGCGGTGTGCTACGTTCTCGCAGTTCTTTTGCGAGGCGACTCCTACGGGACAGAGCTAATCCAGCTACTAGAGTCAGAGCATCCTCTCTATAGACTTTCAGATACTGTGCTTTACAGCGCGCTTAAGTTTCTTGAAGACGAAGAGATGGTGACAGGCTACTGGAAGAAAGTTGAGGGTAGAGGTCGTCCCCGTCGAATGTATCAGATTCGCCCTGAAGCAATGCCTCAGGCGCAAGATCTGGCAAGACTTTGGCAAGAATACGCTGTCAAACGCGACCACGCTAGCAAAATGCCCCAAGCCAGTGGCGCAGAGCGATAAGTTCTCCAGGTTTTAAAAGTTATTCCATTGTTCACTACACTGAAGTAGACAGGACGCTTTTACAACCTGGTTGACTTAATGAGTACATCCGTCATTCCATCTACTCTCTTTTTGACCCTGTTGATGACGATCGGGCTGGTTTTCTTCATCCGAGCATCGGTTAAAGATCGAACTCAGGTGATTACCCTTGCCTCTGAGCAATCAGAAGCGTCTTTGTTGACTCGATTACGGCAATATTTTGATCAGCGTGCTTACCGCGTTGTGTCGTTGGATGCCGCTAAAAACGAAGTCATCTTTGAAGGAACGGTGCGTCCTAGCCTATTCTTAGCAGGATTTCTGACTCTGTTGGCAGCGACAGCAGCTTTGTGCCTCATCTTAATGCTGTCTTACCTAGTTTCAGACTTGTCAAACGTCTGGTTAGGCTTGTTGCTCTTACCTCCATTGGCAGGAATATTTTATTGGCGCGGCGCAAAGCGATCTGAGCAAGTTTTGCTCAAGGTTGAATCTATGCCCAATACAAACGCAGAGACAAAAAGCCTGATCACAGTCAAAGCTCACCGGGACGAATTGGCAGAGCTACAGCGCATCTTAGGGCTGAAGGCGGCAGAATGAAACTTGCCAGCTAGCCAAACCATCATGAAAAAAGCCCTCTCACGTTAAGAAACCTGGGAGGGCTATTTATTGAGACCAAGAATACCAAACTGAGCAACCGGGATGTTTCTAGCTTAAGACAGATTTAAACGACCACTTCTAGACTTTATAGTGATCTGAAGCTCAATTTCATCAGCTTAAGGAGTTTAACGTTTACTCGCATAGCACGGTGCTTTTGGGCTTTACTGATGATCAGCTACTAAAAACAACCGTCTGGCTAAACAATGGGCTATGTAGAAGCCTCTGGTCTCTAATGACTACTTGTAGAAGCCCCAATGGGTTCTAGCTCATCGTCGTTAGTTTTGAGGCTGGGGAACAAGAAATGGTTTTCTTCGACATATTGCGCGCCGAAAAGACCCTTCTCAGCCCAGAAGTACCGATCCGTGGTATGCTCATTTCTCTTGACTAGCAACAGTGCAGGAGGATGAATACCTTCAGAATGGATGAACTTTCGGGCAGCCGTGACAGGTTTGTCTTCGCCACACTCAATGCTGTATTGAGGCACATTTTCTAAAATTCTGCGCCCTTCTTGCCGCCGACGGCTTTTACGCTTACGTCTCCTTGCCAAACCCCTTACCTCCTAAATCCTAATTATTGAGTTGTAGTGATCGTTACAAAAGCCGTCGCAAGTATATCTGCTCTGGCTTCAGATATCAACTTCCCTTAACGCAATGATACAAAATCTTAAGCTTTAGGTAGAATGCCTTCAAGAACATCCACTGAATTGATCAGATTGGTGCTTGCTAACCTTAGACTTATCGGCTGTAACTGCGTGTAGGGATGCTAGTAAACCGCAGACTGAATCACGTTGAACTAGAAATATAGGCTGACAGGGAGTCAACAAACAGCAGTTCGTCGGTTAAAGTCTAGAGTACTAGCGTGGAGTGATGCCGCTATTACTAACTTACGAGGGTTCAATGTTTAAGTCAATCTTAATTTAAGGCGAGGCACCTGAAGGCATGTTGCTGCCGACCAGTTCAGAATTTGTAGCGTTGTGTCGATCGCAGGTCGCTTTGCTCACTCAGGTGTTGGGGGCTTCAATGAGCGTGGTCTATTTGACTGAGACACTGGTAGAGGGGGCAGAGGCTAGACTGGTTCCAGTGGCGGCATATCCTGAGTCGGCTTTGGCGCTAGAACGATCACGCCAGTTGGCTCTGTCGCCCGCTGCCGATGCGGTTTCTGCAATGCCTCGCCAGTTTTTTGCCCCTGACTCGGTAGACGAAAAAGACGACGAGGACGATCGAAGAGATCAGTCATCTGTCTCGTTAAGAAATAGCTTGGCAGCAGAACCACAGCAGATGGTGTTGCCCCTGGTTCACGATGGCATGGTTTTAGGACTGTTGGTGAGTGAGCGGAACGATCGCCCGTGGACGACGTGGGAAGGCACTCAGATTGAGCGAATTGCAGACACGATCGCGCTGGCTTATGTGATGGATCAGCGCGCTCAGTGGCTCGATCAAACGCATCGTCAGCAGCGACTCTTACAAAGCGATCAGCATGATATCTTAGATAATTTGCTGCATCAGTTTAAAAATCCATTAACGGCGCTTCGCACGTTTGGCAAACTGCTGCTGAGACGGTTAAGACCCGAAGACTCGAATCGAGAAGTCGCGACGAGCATTGTGCGAGAAAGCGATCGCCTGCAAGACTTGTTAAAGCAGTTTGATCACGCGATCGACCTGGGCGATGTAGACCTGATCTCAATGGATTTAGGTGAGGAACCCTCAACGGTCAATCGACCGATTCCACTGCTTCCGGCAGGAGTCTTAACGGGTTCAACTCTGACGTTAGAATTCTGTAGTGTGAGTGAGATTTTGCAGCCTTTGCTGGTGTCAGCAGAGGCGATCGCTCAAGAAAAAGGACTCTCCCTGCGATCGTGGATTCCTGATAGTTTGCCATCTGTGTGGGCAAATCAAGGAGCGCTGCGCGAGGTCTTAAGCAACCTGATTGATAATGCGCTCAAATACACGCCCGTTGAAGGACAAATTCATATTCGTGTCGCTGATTCGGATGATCAAGTGATCATCCGAGTCAGCGACACAGGTTTGGGAATTCCGTCGCAAGATTTGCCTCATCTGTTTGAGCGTCACTATCGAGGAGTGCAAGAGACGACCGACATTCCGGGGTCAGGGTTGGGGTTAGCGATCGCCGATCAGTTAATCGAGCAGATGCACGGTGAAATCGAGGTCTTTAGCCCCATGCAAAACGGCGGCTGGGTTTCAGAAAATTCTGACCAGCCGCCGAAAGATCACGGGACTACGTTTGTGGTGAAACTGGGAAGAACCTGATCTCGCTTACCGAGGCAAGACTAGGTTGTTGTTTAGGCGTAAGTTCAGGTCAGAATTGGGTTTGATCGAGATCAGATCCACTCGATCGCTGCCAAAGATCAGACCTGCCAAAGCACCCGCGCCTGTGCCAATCAAGACTTCTCCAGCTTTGATGTTGCGATCGCCCGTGACTGCCGCAATGCCAGCCGCCGCCGCAGACCCTAGAGCCGCATCTTTAAGAATCGAGCCGACGTTAACGCCGCGACGAATGGTTTCAGTTTCGGTGATGGCGTTAGAGGTCGCATCGATCGCGATCGGTTGACCATTCGGCAAGGTCAGTTGACTGGCAACAAACTGTGCCTGCCCTTGAGACACCACCAGTTGACCTGACACCTGACTTCCCGCCGGAATCAACACCGTCCCGTTGGAAGTGACGATATTTTGAGCCACATCAAGCGTGATCGGGGTGGGATTTGGCTCGTTCTTCGCCAGCAAGATCTTGTCAGCTTTTGAGTAACGCAAAGGAATCGAGGTGCCAGCAGGAATGGTTACTTGTTGAGGCGTAACTGCTTGACCCACGATGTAAGGAGACTGAATCGCCGCAACCTGCCCAGTGCTGACCAATGCCTGAAAGATAAAGGCAGCTACTTCAGCGCGGGTTGCAACCTGGTTAGGGTTAAGCAACTGCACATCGGGATAGTTGACGACAATGCGGCGTTCGGCGGCGGCGGCAATGCTGCCTCGCGCATAGCCTGGGATGGCAGACGCGTCGCGGAAGATTTGCAGCGTCGTATCAGCCGGAGCGGTGCTGGCATATTGCAACCCATTTGCCAAAGAAACCAGCGATTGAGCGCGAGGAATGTTTTCATTGGGGCGAAACGTGCCACCCGGATAGCCCGCTAAAAACCCACTGGTATAGGCGGTTTGGATTGCCTCATAGCCCCAGTAGTTAGTCGGGACATCAGCGAAGTTGATTGCGCTGCGAACTCTTGGAGCATTGGGAAATGCTTGACGAATCATGGCAGCAAATTGAGCACGAGTCACCGGATCATTTGGGCGGAATGATCCATCGGGGAAGCCTTTAATGACATTCCGAGAGGCAAGCTCTTGAATAAAACCACTTGCCCAATAGTTTGAAGAGACATCAAAGAATGTGGTTTGAGCAAACGCAGGCGCAGAAATCACGATCGGAGCTGCTGCCGTTGCCGTGATGCCGAGGGTGAGTAAGAGAGCGGTTCCAGACTTAAAAGCGATAGACATATTGAGTCGTTCCCAACTAATTGCGTTGATTTTTAACTTGATCAAATAGACAGTGAATGAGTTAAGTAATCTTGTCGTCTAACTACAGGAAGATCTTGAATCTTTCCTGAAACATTGTTGTAGATTGCAGATTTTTAACGCTCATTCTGTCTACCTTTATGTATCTCAAGACCCTTGCTAAAAGAGAGATGTTTCCATCGCTATGACACTTTTGGAAGTGGTTAGGAATCAGCTTATTTATGATGCATCAAATGAACTTAAATGAGCTTTATTTTTACATGGTAGGATATTTTCTCTCAATGCCGTGCGATAGGGCGATCGTGACTAAAAATCGAATCTTTCACAGGTGCGATCGTCCGCTTGATCTGATTCATTCACGTTTAGAAACTCACTCTCGCGATCGTGAAAGCATCGTTTTGCCCTATGAACTCGATTCTCTAGTGAAGACCGTCATCAGCAGATCATCACCGTTCACAAAGGGCAAATCAAAGCAGTCTGTAAACTAGGGAAGGAGAGACGTTTTGGTTTACGCTGCCGAGAGGAGGAGAGAAATGATAGAGGAAGGGTTGCCACCTTATAAAGCAAAACAGGTGCGGGAATCGGGGAAGCAGTATTACGTCACCGATCGGGGCGATCGCGTTCCCAGTGTGACGGCGATTCTCAACGCGACCAAACCGCCAGAGCAGCGCAAAGCGTTGTTTGACTGGCAGCAGCGCATCGGAGTCGAGGAAGCGTCTCAAATCACGCAGGCTGCGAGTCGGCGCGGCACCGGAACTCATCGCCATGTGCAGCGCTATTTGCAGGGTGAAACCACTCCGTGCCCCGAAGCGGTGCGTCCCTATTGGGAAAGTATGGAGCCGATCGTCAAGTCGATCGAGCAAGTTCGCTTAGTCGAAGGGACGATCTTTCACGACGAACTTCGCTATGGCGGCGTGGTGGATTGTGTCGCCAGTTTTGAAGGAACGCCCTGCATCTGTGAGTGGAAAACGTCAGATAAACCTAAAAAAACGGTCGATCGACTCTATGACTACCCGTTGCAGTTGGCGGCATATTGCGGAGCAGTCAATCAGCTTTATCAAGACTATGACTTAAATTTGCGTCATGCTTTGCTGGTGGTTGCCATTCCAGAGATGCCCGCCGAAGTGTTTTGGTTTGAGCCAGACGCGATGACCGACTATTGGGAGCAGTGGGAAGAACGCGTCGATCGGTTTTGGCGACGACAGGGCTATTTCAGAGATTAAAGTAGATAATGTGAACCGGAGGACGCATTTCGGCTCCACTCAACGCTTAAAGCCAAAATTCCCAGCGGGTTGAGCAGAGCCGAAACCCATTTACACTAGGTTCTAAACAACCTGCTTTGAATACAGCTCTAAGTGGAGTTGACTGGGGGCAAACGCTCCATGTTCAGTCACGATCGCTGTCACTAATTCTGCCGGGGTGACATCAAACGCAGGGTTGTAATAATCAACTCCGGGCGGACAGAGAATCGTTTCTCCGACCTGATAGATTTCAGCCGGATCGCGTTCTTCGATCGGAATCTGACTGCCATCGCTAATCTTGAAGTCGATCGTCGAAAGAGGAGCCGCGACAAAGAACGGAATTTTGTGCGCTTTGGCAATCAGAGCCACGCTATAAGTCCCAATTTTATTAGCGGTGTCGCCGTTGGCAGCAATGCGATCGGCTCCGACAACCACCGCATCAATCATGCCGCGCTGCATACAGTGTGCCGCCATGTTGTCGGTGATCACCGTAACGGGAATGCCCTCTTGCACACATTCCCAAGCGGTCAGTTTTGCGCCTTGCAGTCGAGGTCGCGTCTCATCGGCATAAACCCGTTCCAGCCGATCGGCTTGCCACGTCGATCGCACCACTCCCAAAGCAGTGCCATATCCAGCCGTTGCGAGCGCCCCGGCGTTGCAGTGAGTCAACAGCCGCAGTTTTCCTGGCGTGGACGGCAGAACCGATAACCCGTAATCTCCGATCGCTTTGCACGTTTCAATATCATCGGCATTGATCGTCTTCGCCGTTTCAAGCAAGACTTCTTTTAAGTAGTCCACGCTGCCCAAGGTTTGACGTGCCGTTTTGAGCATTCGCTCGATCGCCCAGAACAAATTAACCGCCGTGGGGCGAGTGGCGCGTAACGTTTTGGCAACGTCTTCGAGGTGGGTGAGAAAGCGATCGCGATCGCTGGTTTCAATTTCTCGTGCGCCGAGATACATTCCATAGGCGGCGGCAACTCCGATCGCCGGGGCACCTCGCACGATCATGGTTTTAATCGCTTCTGCCATGTCGTCACAGCGATGAATATCGACCAGCGCATATTCATTAGGGAGGCGAGTTTGGTCAATCAGCAAGACACGATCGGCTTGCCAAATAACGGGGAAGACCTGGTTTTGAAGAGACATAAGGGCTAGGGATTGGTTGACGACAGGTTAAGAATAATGGCTGGAACCAACGATTCATTAAACTTCTTGCGAAAGTCCGAAGATGCCCTCATCCCCCAACCCCTTCTCCCAAGTCTGGGAGAAGGGGAGCCAGATTTCAAAGTCCCTCTCCCACATGTGGGAGAGGAATTTAGGGTGAGGGCAGGGACTTTTGCAAGAGGTCTATTGTGCCATCATCGGTTGAACGGTTGCGATCAACCCAATCCCCAGCGCCTCAAAAATGGACGATCGCTCACACGCTAACAGGCGACGGCTGACGGCTAAACAATTTGAGAATTTGCTCTGCCATTTGCGGCGGAGTCAATCCTAATTCTGCTTTTGACTCGTCAGGTGTAGCATGGTCAACCAAAATGTCAGGAACGCCGATCCGCTTGACGGGGACGGTGATATCGGCATCCATCAGAGCTTCGACCACCGCAGAACCAAATCCACCGGGCAGACAGCCTTCTTCGAGCGTCACCACTCGACCGATTTTTTCAGCCAACGGCAAGATCAACTCGGTATCAAGAGGTTTGGCAAATCGAGCGTTGATTACCGTAGATTCAATGCCGTGTTCGCTCAAGATTTCGGCAACCTGCATCGAGGGATAAACCATTGAGCCGTAGCCGAGCAACAGGAGATCATCGCCCTGACGGAGAATTTCACCTTTTCCGATCGGCAACTCTTCCCAGCCTTCTTCCATCAAGGGCACACCATAGCCATTGCCTCTGGGATAGCGCATGGCGATCGGACCACTCGTGTGATTGATTCCGGTCACAATCATCCGCTGCAATTCGGCTTCGTCTTTGGGAGCCATCAGCACCATGTTGGGAATCAGGCGAAGATAGGCGATGTCATACATTCCCTGGTGCGTGGGACCGTCTGATCCGACGATTCCTGCCCGATCGAGGCAGAAAAACACGGGCAGATTTTGAATGCAAACGTCGTGAATAATTTGATCAAACGCTCGTTGCAAAAAGGTGGAATAGATTGCCGCAACGGGGCGCATTCCTTCACAAGCGAGTCCAGCGGCGAGGGTGATAGCGTGCTGTTCGGCGATGCCAACATCCACATATTGCTTGGGCACTCGCTTCTGAAAGATATCCAATCCCGTTCCGGTTGCCATTGCCGCCGTGATGCCAATGACGCGCGGATCGTTTTCAGCGATCGTGCTTAGCGTTTCACCAAACACCTTCGAGTAGCCCGGAGGCTTGGGTTTGCTGGAGGGATTCGCCTTGCCCGTTGCCAGGTTAAAAGGCGTTTGGGCGTGATAGCCGACCTGATCATTTTCAGCGATCGCATAGCCTTTGCCTTTCACCGTCGCCACATGCACCAAAACCGGACCTGGATGCTGGTGCGCCTGTTTGAACGTGGCAATCAGTTCTTCAAGATTGTGACCGTCGATCGGACCCATATAGGTGAAGCCTAATTCTTCAAACACCGCTCCTACTTTGGGAACTGCCAGACGCTTCATGCCTTCTTTCAGCCGTAACAGTTCGGGCGAGAAGGGCATATTTTTGAACTGTTCCTCTAAGTTATCGGTGAGAAACTGAACAGGCGAACTGAGACGCATTTTGTTGAGATAGCGAGGAATCGCGCCGACGTTGGGCGAAATCGACATCTCGTTATCGTTTAGCACGACGAGCAGATTAGTTTTGGGCAAATGACCTGCGTGATTGATCGCTTCGAGTGCCATGCCGCCCGTGAGTGCGCCATCGCCAATCACCGAGACCACTTTGAAATTTTCGCCCTTCGCGTCGCGTGCCAGAGCCATTCCAAGACCTGCTGAGATGCTCGTAGAGGCATGACCTGCGCCAAAATGGTCAAACTTGCTTTCACCGCGCTTAAGATAGCCTGCGATGCCGTCTTTTTGACGTAGCGTGTCAAAGTTGGCATAGCGCCCTGTGATCAGCTTGTGGGGATAGGCTTGGTGCCCAACATCCCAGATCACTTTGTCGCGATCGAGATCTAGGGTTTGATAAAGTGCCAGGGTTAGCTCGACGACCCCTAATCCAGGACCGAGGTGCCCTCCAATGGTTGCGACCGTTTGCAGATGCTTTTCACGAATCTGACGAGCAATTTGCTGAAGCTGATAGATCGACAGACCGTGCAACTGGTTTGGGTGAGTCAATTCACTCAGATGCATACCGGGAATATCCTTGGAATGTGTGAATCGGTAATTTTATCTACCTTTTATCACTGTAATTCATTAGAGGAATTGATTCCGAGAATTGAGAACCCTTATCGCCTCTGCACAGTCATCAAGGTGATGCAACTCAGCAAAAATCGCTATTTCCTCACATCGGTGACGCGCCAACTGAGTTTGAGATTAATCCAAAAATTCCAGAAGGTGACGATCGCGATCGCGCCCAATTTCGCGGCAAACTCATTCACCCCAAACGCATCGTGCAGCAAACTCACCAGCAGCGCTTGCAGAATAATGCCAGCGAGACAAACGAGATTGAACTTAAAGAATCGCCGCAGTCGCTGCCGTTTGCCTGGTTGCTGTCTAGCAATGTCTCCAAACGTCCAGAGATCATTCCACAGAAAGTTGTTCACAACCGCAACTTCGGCAGACAAAATCGTGCTGCGAGCGATCGGCAAGCCTAGCTGAGTTCGCAGCAGATAAAACACTGCAAAATCGACAAACACGCCACTCAACCCAACTAAGCCAAATCGCAGGAATCGAGCGATCGGGAACCGCTCTCTGAGCCGTGTAATTCGTCCCCGCGATCGCAGCTTTGCTAGGTGCATCAAATATTCAACATACTGCCGCCAAGTGACTTTGCTCTCGCCTTCTTGCCGCTCTTGAAACACATAGCCGACTTCTGCCACTTCCTCAACGTTGCCCCGTCCCAACACCTCGATCAGAATTTTGTAGCCCAAAGGATTCATCAGGCACTCGGCGATCGCGGCTCGACGCACCATAAAATAGCCGCTCATCGGGTCAGAGACGCGCCCGATCACACGGGGCAAAATCATCAAACCTAGCAGTTGGGCACCCCGCGAGAGCATCCGCCGCACCAGCCCCCAATCGCTCGTGCCGCCCCCTTCGATATGACGACTGCCCACTGCCAGGTCTGCCCCATGCTCGATCGTGTTCAATAGCTCAATCAACACCTCTGGCGGATGCTGTAGATCTCCATCAATCACGCCCAAAACCTGCCCAGTCGCTGCTTGCCACCCTCGAATCACTGCCGTTGACAGCCCCCGCTCAGTTTGACGACGCATGACTCGCAGCTGCGGATAGTCTGCCATCAACTGTTGAGCCAGTTCCCAGGTGCGATCGGGGCTATTATCATCCACTACGATCAGCTCATAGTCATTGGGCAATGCCTGATCCAACAATCGGCTGAGAATCTGAACAATCTGCCGAATATTTTTGCCCTCGTTGTAAGTAGGCACAACCAACGAAAAATAGACCGGACGAGTCGTCAGCGCCGCATCGGGCACAGGAGGCACTTGCAGCACTCCTGATGGCACCGCTAAAAGAGGGCGAGATAAGTTAATACTCATAGTGAAATCGAGTTTTGGGTCGGGGGTCACGAGTCTAGGTCTAAAACCTGCTTGTGAGCAATCCAAGCGAATTTATAGCAATCATATTTATTTGAAGCATTAACCATAAATGCAGTGTTTCGCTTAAAGAAACCACTCTAAGGGGTATTTTCCTTTAAATCACCCCTGCCGATAGGAAAGTGCCAGACATTCACAGATGGGAATCCGTAAATATACGGCTTAGAGACAAACAAACCTATGAAAAAACGGTCAAGCTCCTGTGGTTTTATGGAGCGATTATAGATGGCTCTCTAAGCTAGGATTGGGGTGCCTCTTTTGTCAAGCGATCGGATAAGTGAAATCGCGTAGAACGTTTGTCACACAGCTCAGACTCTCTATAATCTTGCTTTCATGCCTAAGCGCAAACTCAAATCGTCACCTGCCGAAACCACTCCGACTTTGAGCCTTAAAGAAAAGTTGGCAGCTAAACGCAAAGCGGCACAGACTCGCAAGGACGTGATCAATGCTGCGTCAGTGGCGGCAGCAGTAGCGATCGTGGCAGGGTTACTGATGGCGATCGTCGGGGGCGTTAAGGGTGGGGTCGGTGGAGGAACCGCCGTTTTCATTCTGATGATTTCGTTTCAATATCCCTGGCAAGCCCTCTACGCTTTCCTGTTCTATATGCCCTTTAGCGGAACGGTGACTTATTCGATCGGGGGCAACAATCCTCTGTTTCAGCTTGCCAAAGACGGGTTTTATATCCCCGCTCTGATTGCAGTCATTCAATACTGCAAGCTCAGAAAGCAGCCGTTTTTAATGCCCAAAGCTTTAAAGCCTGCATTAGGAATCTTTTTGGCTTACTGCATTTTGGTGCTGCTGTTTGTGAATGGCGCACAGCAATTTTCGGGTAACGGGACTGAGAAACCATTTTTGATGGGAGTTTTGGGCATCAAAGTTTTGCTCGGCTATGTGCCCCTGATTCCCTGTGCGTATTATTTATTACGCAAAAAAGAAGATTTGCATTTCTTAATGCGAGTCACCGCAGTGATTATTTTGATCTGCTGTGGTCTCGCGTTTTTGCAGTACATATTCCTCAAGACTGGGAGGTGTCAGGGCACCGTGGGCGAAGGGGCAGCCCTGTTTAAAGCCTCTCTAGAAGCAAGATGTTTGGTAGGCGGGTCGCTGCTCTACAACGAAGAACAGGGCGTAATTCGGCTACCCGGAACGTTTGTCGCGCCGTGGCAGTGGGGCTGGTTTCTGATTTCTAGCGCCTTTTTTAGCTTCTCGGTTGCGTTTATGGATCCGTCTTTTTTGTGGCGCGGAGTCGGGTTGGGTTCAATGGCGGCAACGCTGGTGCTGGCGGTGGTTTCGGGTCAAAGAATTGCGCTGCTGCTCGTGCCGATCGTAATCGTGATTTTGCTGATCACCACAGGTCAAGTGGTCAATTTGAAGCGATTTATTCCGATCGCGCTAGTGTTGGGGCTGCTGATGAGCGGGGTGATGGTGTCAAACCCAGCGGTGGTTACAGAACGCTGGAATAGTGCGGTCGATCGCTGGAATGCCTCGCCTCCAACTGACTTTATTGCAGGTCAATTTTCTGACTTCTCTGACAACGGCAAGTCAAGCTTTTTAGGCAGAGGGCTAGGTCGGGCAACCAATTCCGCTCGCGGCTTGGGGCAAACTGCCTTGATTGAGACTTACTATCCCAAACTGCTATTTGAGATCGGACCGATCGGGGCGTTTTTATTCCTAGCGCTGGTGACGACGTTGACAGTAAGCACGTTTAGAGCGTATCGATCGGTGCGTGATAAAAGTCTGCGGGGCTATGGGGCATCATTTTGGACGTTTGTGCTCGTCATCAGCTACAACACTTATTACTACCCGTTAGATGTCGATCCGGTTGCGGTGTATTACTGGTTTTTTGCTGGAGTTGTCTTGAAGTTACCTGTGTTGGATCAGCAGGAAAAAGCCGCGATCGTAGACCCAATCCCCCCAAAGAAGAAACGTCGCCCGATCGCTCCCGATCCTTAATTTTCTCCTATTGTCTCAACACTCCCTCCCACTCGTGGGAACACTAAACCGTCCCTCTCTGCCGCCATCATGACTTGCTCCCTGATTTCTGTGATTATCCCTACTTATGGGCGCGAAGAGCCGCTTCAGGAGACGTTGCAAGATGTTTTGAAGCAGGATTATCCCAATTTTGAAGTGCTGGTCGTGGATCAAACGCAAGCGCATCAGCCAGAGATTCAGAAATTTTTGGATGAGTTGGAGAACTCTGGCAAAATTCGGCTGTTTCGAGTTAGTTGGGCAAGTTTGCCAGGGGCGAGAAATTATGCAGTTCGGCAGGCGAAGGGTGAGATTTTGCTGTTTTTAGACGACGATGTGCAGCTCGAATCGGGCTTTTTATCTGCTCATGCCAAAAATTATCTAGATAGATCCGATATTGGAGCCGTCGCGGGGCGAGTCTTCGATCGCATGAAGTTAGCCGATTTTAAGCCCGGTTTAGAAATCCAAGACCTGCCGCCCGAAGCGATGAATCCTGGAATCGCCTGGTATCACATTAATCTTGTACATACCGTCAAGCCGCAGCAGGTGTTGAGTGCCAGGGGCTGCAATATGTCGTTTCGGCGCGAGATTTTTGAGCAGCATGGGGTCTGGTTTGACGAACGGTTTCAGGGCAGCGCGGTGCGAGAAGAATCAGACTTTTGTTTACGCATTCGCAAAACGGGATTGATGATTTGGTATGACCCAGAGGCGCATCTGATTCATCTCGGTGAAGAAACCGGGGGCTGTCATGACATCAGCACGCGATCGCTAAAATATCAAATCACCTTCTATCACAATCATTTTTTAATGGGCTTTAAAAATCTCACGTTCTGGCAGGCGTGTCGATTTTTCTTGCGGCTGTTTGACTGTCATGTGTTGGGTCGTCCCCCGTGTCACAAAAGCGGTTCGCCGATCAAAGTTGTGACTCGATTCGGGTTCTATATTCTGGGATTTTTGCAGGCGTTGAAGACGGTGCTGCGATCACAAAACAGTCAACTTTATAGTCAAGAATCCTCTGAGGTGACTTTATGAGAATCTTAGTTGCCAGTCATTCGTATATCGTCGATCTCAACTGCGAAAAACTGCGCGTTTTAGCGAATTTAGAACCGGGAATTGAAGTGACGATCGTGGTTCCAAAACGCTGGAAACCGGGAGGCGTGATGAAGAACATGGTCGAAGCTCGATTTCGGATGGAAGGCTCTTTTCGGGTCGTCCCCGTCTCTAACTTCAGCCAAAACAACCAGGGACTGCTCACCTTTGGGGCGGATTTGATTGCGTTAATGCGAGACTTTCGACCAGATATCATTCAGGTTGAGCAAGGGGCTAAATCGCTGGCTTACGCTCAAATGATCACGCTGAATCGTCTCCTCGGACTGAAGGCAAAAAACTTATTCTTCACCTGGTGGAATCTGCCGTATTCGCTAAAATTCCCGGTGTCGCAGCTAGAAGCATATAATCTCCGCCACACCGATGGCGTTGTTGTCGGAAATCAAGACGGAGCCGAGGTTTTGCGTCAACGAGGCTATCAAAAAGCGATGCGAGTTATGCCCCAATTAGGAGTCGATGAGCATCTGTTTCGTCCCCAATCTCAACCAAGACTTGCCGCTCAATTGGGCATTAAACCTTCAGATTTTGTCGTCGGATTTGTAGGGCGATTTGTCGAAGAGAAAGGCTTATTAACCTTGATGAATGCTTTAGTGAATCTCAAAGATCGTCCCTGGAAATGGCTCTTATTGGGACGCGGAGCGCTGAAAGAAACGCTGCTCGATCGGGCAAAACAAGCGGGAGTGCTCGATCGCTTAATCTGGGTCGAAAGCGTTCCTCATAAAGAGGTCTTTCGCTACATCAACTTAATGAATACGCTAGTGCTGCCTTCTGAAACGACTCATCAATTCAAAACGCTCACCTCATCGGGTTGGAAAGAGCAATTTGGGCACGTCCTGATCGAAGCGATGGCGTGTCAAGTGCCTGTAATTGGATCTGATTCGGGTGAGATTCCCAACGTGATTGCCGATGCTGGGCTGGTTTTTCCAGAAGGAGACGTAGCGGCGTTGAACGATCGGCTCACTCAACTCATCGATCACCCCGAACACGCGAGAGAACTTGGTCAACGAGGCTATCAACGCGCGATCGCTCAATACACCAATCACGCTCTGGCTAAAGAATTATTGAGTTTCTATCGCGATCTGCAACTTACCTAAATCCTTTCCTATGCGAATTCTGCAAATCGTTCCCTCGATCGCTCTGATTTACGGTGGTCCTAGTCAAATGGTGATGGGTCTTTCAGCCGCGCTTGCTGCTGAGGGTGTAGAGGTGACGGTGTTGACCACTGACTCAAACGGTGATATGGGGCAACCGCCTCTAGACGTGCCGTTAGAATCTCCCGTCAAGCAAGATGGCTATGAAATTTATTACTTTCGCTGTTCGCCGTTTCGCCGCTATAAGTTTTCACTCAACCTGCTGCGATGGTTAGCCAAATATGGTCATCGCTACGATTTGGTGCATATTCACGCTCTATTTTCACCTGTGAGTACAGCCGCCGCCACCGTTGCAAGACACCAAAACCTGCCCTACATTCTACGACCGTTGGGGACGCTCGACCCTGCCGACTTGCAGAAAAAACGCCGAATCAAAAATCTCTATGCTGCACTGTTGGAGCGTTCCAATCTAGCAGGAGCCGCCGCCATCCATTTCACGAGCGACCAGGAGGCAAAAGTCTCCGATCGCTTTGGCACGTTGACTCACGATCTGGTGATTCCGCTGGGCGTGACGCTGCCCAAACCAGCCGAGCAATCGTTCCGCAGTCGAGTTGGGATTCCGAGCGATCGTCCTCTCCTGCTCTTTATGTCTCGCATCGATCCCAAAAAAGGACTCGATTTGCTGATTCCAGCTTTGGAAAACCTGGCTAACGAAGGTCGATCGTTTCAATTTATCTTAGCAGGAGCAAATCCTCAAGATCAGGCTTATGAGGCGAAGATTCGAGATCAAATTCAATCGTCTGTATTGCACGATAGCACCACTCTCACCGGATTTATTTCTGGCGGTGAGAAAACGACCCTATTGCAAGAAGCCGACTTATTTATCTTGCCGTCCTACTACGAAAATTTTGGCATCGCCGTTGCAGAAGCGATGGCAGCCGGAACGCCCGTTGTGATTTCTGATCAGGTTCACATCTGGCAAGATATTACTCAATCTCAATCAGGTTGGGTAAGTGCCTGCACGATCGAGTCATTAACCGAAACTTTGAGACTTGCGTTGAGCAATCGCGCCGAGCAACAACGCCGAGGACTCAACGCCCAAACTCACGCCCAAAAATTTTATAGTTGGTCAGCGATCGCCCAGCAGATGATTGAAGCTTATTCGCAAATCCTACGAGACGATTAGGTCAACACATCCATATAAACTGACGACCAGCAGCACCGTCGCCGCCATTTGGATGGGTCGCAGCCGGGGAGATTGAATCAGCGACTCCCTCACCAAAATAGACGCACAGGCTCCGATCGTATAAACCAACCCCAACAGCAAATAAGGAGTCTCTGGATTAACCATCCACACGATGAACAAAATCATCGACAGCGAGAGCATCAGCGTTTCAACTAACTGAGGCGGATTGTATTGCCCTGAAATCGCCAGCGTGTTCCAAAAGTGCCGCCACTGTCTGATCACAAATTGTTAGTTCCTTAACGTCACCGAGACTTAATTTTTATAGAAATTTTGCAAACACGCAAGCGCCTCGTCCGTTTCGACCTGGGTAAACACTTGATAAAAACGGCTCACACTCCAAAATGGGTCAGGAGTCGCGAGAATAATGGCTCGATCGACTCCGCGACGTTCTGAAGCATCACTCCATCGCCGCAGCGAATCGACCATTCCCAAAGGTGCCACGGGCGCACAAACCCAAATCTCTAGCGGGTTGCGAGTTCGCAGCGACTTCACCGCCACCGCCATCGTCATTCCCGTAGCAATGCCATCATCGACGATTAGCGCGATCGCTCCTTCAGGGTCAATATCAGGACGATCGACAAATCGAGCCAACTGTGCTTGAGCCTTGGTTTGAGCAACCCGCAGGGCTTCTTCGCGCGATCGCCCCTGATCAGATGACACGGTTTTTTGCCAGAGAACCTGTCCATCGGCGGTCACGGCTCCGATCGCCAGTTCTAAATTTTCAGGGCGAGTGATCTTCTTCGCCACGATCACATCAAGCGGACAGCCCAACGCCCGCGCTACAGGTGCCGCCACAGGCAATCCACCGCGAGGCAGCGCATACACCACAAATTTTGTAGAATCCGGCAGCGTTTGCGCTTCGGCTAAGACGGCTTGAGCCAGCTTTTCTCCGGCATCGTGGCGATCGACAAAAATCGTCGCGTTTCCAGATCCTTGAGACAATCGAGAAAGAGACATTACTTCCTCCAGTTGAGTCAATGGCTTTCTTTTATGATGAACGATTCGGTAGAGGAAAGACTTCTCCTAAAACTATTTCGCTCAATCGCCCTCAAACCCTTCCTTTCAACCTAGAATTTATAAATCGAAACGTCCTGCCTGCCGATTCATGGTTAATGAAGAACAGATTAGTTTATTTGATTTGGGATCTAGCCCAGAGCCGACTGCCCCTAAAGAGCCGCCAAAAGATTTTGACCCCAATTTGATTCCGACGAGTGCCAAGATTCCGATTCCGATCGGCACTTATCAAACGATGGAGCAAATGAGCAACCACTGCAATCAGTGCCATCGCTGCGATCTCGGAGCCAATCGCACTCATGCGGTCGTCGGGCGAGGCAACCTGAATGCCCCGATTATGATTGTGGGTGAGGGTCCAGGACAAACAGAGGACGAAACGGGGCTACCATTTGTGGGCAAATCGGGACAGCTATTAGACAAAATCTTAGAGTCGGTGAAGCTCACTGTCGAAGAAGATGTCTTCATCTGCAACGTGGTCAAGTGTCGCCCACCCGAAAACCGCACACCTTCAACCGACGAAGCGGAAGCTTGCAAAGGCTATTTGCTTGAACAGATTCGCATGGTTGACCCCAAAATTATTTTGTTAACCGGGGCAACTGCGATGAAAAACCTAGTGGGCATTAAGCAAGGCATTACCAAAGTTCGCGGTCAGTGGATCGATCGAGACGGACGGATGTATATGCCGATTTTTCACCCTGCTTATCTGCTGCGAAACCAGTCACGCGATCAGGGCAGTCCTAAATGGTTGATGTGGCAAGATATTCAGGCAGTGCGATCGAAGCTAGATGAGATGCGCGCCGAGTCCTAACGATCAGGCACTTTGGAAAAGACAACTCCGTTAGGTGGGGTTGTCTTCATCATTAAGCTTTAAGAAATGGTCTGTAAAGCGCTTGAGGATGAGATTACAACGATGGTAATTTAACCGGAATATTTAGTTTGCTAGACAAGAACTTTGTACATTCTAGAAAGTCTGCGGCGTTGTTGAGTTGTTGGACGATCGGAAGAATCACACTCAACACCGCCAGAAAGTAAGCTTTAATTCTCTGGGGCTTTCGGCGATAGACAGTTTTAATTTCAGCTTGCAGATCTTCGAGATAGACGATCGCTAACTCACGTCTTCCGTCTGGGAGTTTATCGACAAATTCTTTCAGCACATCCAACGATTTGAGAATCGCCGTTATCTCTTCAGGAGGGCTTTTATTAACGTCAGCTTCGAGAGAGATTTGTGTTGTTTCGTCAACTTGATTGGACGTTTGATCTGAACCTATCCGATCGAGAGCAGCTTTTCCTTCTTCAGTCAGATAGGCTCGAACAATTAGAAACTCTCTCGTCTTATTGTCAAAAACTTTTGCCGCTTTTAGATAGCCATCTTCTGCCATCGTGTCTAGATAATATCGCAGCATTTGCATCGACGTTCCGAGTGCCTGAGCGATGCTGTCTCCTGAGATGTTTCCGGCATTAATGGCTTGCAGAATCTTAATCTGCTTCTCGTTTAACGGCATGAGTTTGTGACGGGTACGATCGAGATGCTCATCTTATCCGAGTTTGGGTGATTCAGTCGCTCGATCGCAACGCTGATCAAGACCTCACTGCTCCAGCGTTACAGTCTCTTAACCAAGTCCGGACGGCTTGCCCGATGACCCCTTGACTGCTCTCTCTCGGAGGCGTGATCGGCGGTCCAACTGACGTAACTCCGGTGCGCGTAAACATCAGTGCCAATCGCCAACCGCTTTCGGTTTTGGTCAAAAAGAGCCAGTGAAATTGTTGAAGCTCGATCGCCGTGCCTGCCACGTTTTGTCGCTCTAGGGTGGTGATAAAGACCTGACGCAAATCCGAGGCGTTTTGAGGATCTGGAATCGTTGAAAAGGTGCCAGAAGTCAGAGGCAAGGGTACAAATTCGGGTCTGCCTGCGGTGATGATCGAGTCGAGTGAAGAAATCGCTGGGTAGCGAGTGCGCGATCGCACAATCACCCGATTTGCATATCCGGGCAAGTCTCGCAGCATTAGCGCAGTCAACGGCTCAACCTCTGACGGACAGGCGTGACTGACAGGTCTTATCGAAATTGCAGAGGACTCGATCGAGCCACCCAACAACCAAACCACACTCAGCCCACCTGTTAGAAGTTTTTTCACAAACTAGCTCAATTCTTCACAGATGCGATCGAACGCCCTCGCCGGATCATCTGCCGCCGTGATCGGGCGACCAATCACTAAATAATTGGCTCCCGCTTTTAGCGCTGCCGCCGGAGTCATGACGCGTTTTTGATCTCCGGCTTCTGCCCAAGTCGGTCTAACACCGGGACACACTAGCGTAAAGTCGTTGCCGCAGCTTTGCCGCAGTTGTGCCACCTCTTGAGGCGAACAAACCGCCCCCGACAAGCCACTTTCTTGCGCTAACAGTGCCATGTGCAGCGCATATTCTGGCAACTCTAACGGAATTTTTAACTCAAACGCCAAACTGCGAGAAGAAATGCTCGTCAGCAGCGTAATGGCAATTAGTTTTGGGGCAGGTAACCCAGCTTGATCTGCACTAGCTTGCATCGCCGTTTGAGCGTGGTGCAGCCCCTCTTTGCCACAGGTTGCATGAATGGTGACTAGATCGACTCCATAGCGAGCAGCAGCAGCACAGGCTCCCGCGATCGTATTCGGAATATCGTGAAACTTGAGATCGAGAAAAATGCGCTTTTGTCGCTCTTTGAGACTCGTCAAAATCGAGGCACCACTGCTGACAAATAATTCCAGCCCAACTTTCCAGAAGGTGACGTGCGGAAGTTTTTCGATCAGCGCGATCGCCTCTGCTTCAGAAGCAACGTCAAGCGGCACAATAATGCAGTCAGAAACGGGCATAGATTTTAAGGCACGAATCGCACAAATTTGTTTTTTCCGAGCTGAAGAACTTTGCCAACTAACTCATCAGGAGACTCAAAGGTCAAGTCTAGTGATGTCAGTTTGTCGCCCTCTAATCTGACTGCGCCGCCTTGAATGTGACGACGGGCTTCAGAGCTAGTCTTACACAGACCACTGGCGCTGACTAGATAGAAAGCCTTAACGGGAAACTGAATGGGTGCCAACGAAAATTTTGGCACGATATCATCGTTTGGCACGATAAAGGTTGTATCACTGACAACTGGGCTTAGTACACTACCATCCGCCTCTTTAACGATTAATGAACCTGTTATGGATTGCGGTTGAACGATGCTGCCTCGGAGTTGAACGATGCCACCTCGGACTAATTCACCTGCTGCCTTTTGAGCGTCTAGCGCGGCTTCTCGACCCCGATATTGGCTGACAATTTCTAACGCGAGACGTTTTTGACGATCGCGCGCTCCTTCTGGCAATTGATCTAACGGTAGATCAGTAAGTAACTCAAAATATTGCAAAATTAGCGCATCAGGAGTTTTCTCTAGTTTCGAGTACATACTCAGCGCATCTTCCGACAAGCCGACATAGTTGCCGATCGACTTTGACATTTTTTGAACGCCATCCGTCCCGATTAAAATCGGCATCAACAGCCCAAACTGCGGAGTTTGTCCAAAATGCCTCTGTAAGTCTCGCCCGACTGCCAGGTTGAATTTCTGATCGGTTCCGCCTAGCTCAACGTCAGACTGCACTGCAACCGAATCGTAACCCTGCATTAATGGATACAAGAACTCATGCAAATAAATTGCGGTTCCCTGCTTATAACGCTCTGCAAATCCTTCTTTGGCAAGCATTTGCCCGACCGTCATCGTTGCCAGCAGTTCTAGCGTTTGAGGAAGGTCAAGTTTTGATAACCACTCCGAGTTATAGCGAACCTCTAATCTTCCCGGTGTGTCAAAATCCAAGATAGGGCGCACCTGCTTAAGATACGTCTCAGCATTGGCAGCGACTTGTTCCTCGGTCAACTGTTTCCGAACTTCTGACTTGCCCGTTGGGTCGCCGATCCGAGCCGTAAAGTCACCGATAATCAAAACTGCCGTATGACCTGCATCTTGAAACGATCGTAGCTTTCTAAACAAAAGGCTATGACCGAGATGAATATCCGTGCCCGTAGGGTCAATTCCTAGCTTAATTCGCAGCGGGCGGTTACTCTGAATCAACCGTTGCTCTAGATTTTCATCAGGGCTTTTAGACTCAGGCTGATCGGGAAAAATTTCGTGAATGCCTCGATGCAGCCAGGGGAAGGAGTTCGACATAGAAGGTGCGATCGACAAAAATTTACGGTACTATCCCTTTGCGCTAGACAGGCTCACTTGCTAAAATTCAAGCTCTAATTAAGTCAGCCTACTATATTTAGTGTCAGCTTTGAGTCAAGAAACGTGCGTCTGCTCTCATTCTGTTTACAAACTTGGTTCACTTCTTCAAGTGTCCACTATCCTACTGAGGGCGATTTAGTGAAACTTTACTGTAAATAGGTTTTACTTTAAGACTTTTAGACTTTTCTAAAATTAGTTCTTCATTCATCGTTTCACCCTTTTATTTTTATAAAGAGAGAGCGTCGTGGCAGCCAACACCCTTAGACAAAATCAGAAAAAAGACCCTGATTCTACGATTCAGTTCGTTCAGACGGTCGGCAAGGTCACAGGAGGCACCCTGTTAGGGCTGACCACGCTGACCAGTGCGGTGGTGGCAGGCGGGTTGGTCGGTCTAGCCATTAGCTTCCGCAATCTGCCCGATGTGAGAGTGCTGCAAACCTATACCCCTAGCGAAACGACGCACATTTATGACATTAAGGGCAAGCAGCTTGCCAGCATCCACGGTGAAGCCAACCGGGAAGTCGTGCCGCTTGACAAGATTTCTCCCCACTTAAAGCGAGCGGTGATCGCGATCGAAGACAGCTATTTTTACTCACACCAAGGTGTAAACGTGGGAGCGGTGGCGCGGGCATTTAGCCAAAACTTCAACCACGGGCGCACGGTTGAGGGTGGTTCGACGCTGACGATGCAGTTAGTAAAGAACCTGTTTCTCTCGCCCAAACGTGCCTTTAGCCGCAAAGTTGCAGAAGCCGTTTTAGCGCTGAGAATCGAGCAGATCTTTAAAAAAGACCAGATTCTAGAACTCTACCTCAATCAGGTTTATTGGGGACACAACACCTACGGCGTGCAAACGGCTGCTCAAACTTATTTTGCCAAACCCGCCTCAGATCTCAACCTCGCAGAATCGGCAATGATGGCAGGGCTGATTCAGTCGCCCGAAGCGCTGAGTCCTCTAGTCGATCTCAAAGCCGCCACTCGTCGTCAGCATGACGTGCTGCACCGAATGGTGGAGTTGAAGTGGATTACGCCTCAAGAAGAAGCGGCTGCCCGAAAGCAGCCGATCAAACTCGGTAAGCGCACCTCTTTCCAATCGAGTGAGATGCCTTATGTGACCGATGCTGTGGTGGAAGAGTTGACCAAAAAATTTGGGCGCGATGCTGTGCTCAAAGGTGGAATGCGAATTCAAACCACGATCGACTCCAGACTTCAGCGCATTGGCGAAGACACGGCTCGACGATGGATTCAGACCCTCAACTATGAAGGAGTCTACGCCGATCAGATGGCGATCGTCTCCGTTGATCCCCGCACTCATTTCATTAAAGCGATGGTAGGCGGCATTAACTACAAAAAGAGCCAATTCAACCGAGCGATGAATGCGCAAAGACAGCCAGGATCTTCGTTTAAGCCATTTATCTATTACGCTGCCTTCGCATCAGGCAAATACACGCCAGATTCAACCGTCTACGATTCGCCCGTCAGCTATCCTGACGGCAACGAGACGTATTCTCCTCGCAACTATGACGGCACGTTTGCCGGAGCCATTACCATTCGGAAAGCGCTGGAAATTTCGCGCAACGTGCCTGCCGTAAAATTGGGGCAAGAAGTGGGACTGAATAAAGTCATAGAAATTTGCCGCAGCCTTGGGATTAAAAGCCCGATCGACCCGGTGATTTCTCTGCCGCTAGGAGCCGTGGATCTGACCCCGCTAGAAATGGCAGGAGCCTATGCCACCTTTGCCAGCAACGGCTGGTATTCAGACCCAACGCTGATCGTGCAGGTAACAGACAGCAGTGGAAATGTGCTGTTAGACAACACGCCCAAACCGCGACTGGTTCTCGATTCGTGGGCAGCGGCTTCTCTAAACGATACCCTCCAAGGTGTAGTCTCGCGAGGCACCGCAACCGCAGCGCAAATTGGTCGCCCTGCCGCCGGAAAAACGGGAACGACCTCTTCTGAGCGCGATATCTGGTTTGTGGGCTATGTGCCGCAACTCGCGACAGCGGTGTGGGTGGGCAACGACAACTATAGACCTCTCGGCTATGGCGCAACAGGCGGTCACTTCGTGGCTCCAATCTGGCGCGACTACATGCAGCAAGCGCTTCAAGGTGTGCCCGTTGAAAACTTTAAGCCCGCATCAGAGTTCGATCGACCCTAAGCAAGATTCTGGGGTCTGTATCTAAACGCAATCTGACCCCTACCGCTCAATCTCTTTTTTCATTCGCTCTAGGGTCATGTTCATCTGATCAAACATCTGCTGGGGCGTGATGCCAAACTGACCGAGTTGAGTTTTGAGCTGCTCTACCGTCATCTGGGCTGAGAAGTCTTCCGATAGCTCAAAACGCTTCATAAATACTCGGTAGCGATCCATCATCGCTTCCATTTGTTCGATATACATTTTTTTGCCTTCGCGATCGAACTTACCATAGCTACTCCCTAACTGGGTTAGAGATTGGTAGTCTTCAAACAATCGCTTGGCTTCTTCTTGAACAATCTCAGAATCAAAAAATCCCATCGCTTCAATCGCCTGAGTCTCTCAGTTAAGTAAAAACTTGATGTTAATCAATAACGATTATTTTAAGGCAGCAACTTGGTTGAGTTAAGTAGTGTTTCCCCTACCGACTCCACTAAAAATCGGGGATTGAATAAAACCGAATTCTCCCTCACCCCAACCCTCTCCCTAAGGAGAGGGAGCAAACCTATAGTTCTCCTTCTCCCTAAGGAGAAGGGTTAGGCGAGGGATTCGCCCCACTTCGTGAGGAGGGCAACCCCATTTTGCAATGACTGACCTTAATTTAATTCACTCCACTAGGGGCGACGAAAAATGTCAAACAGTCCTTTACGCTTCTTATCTTTGTTGGAAGAATTGGACGCTGGAGGGGCGGTGGAGGCAGACCCGTCAATTTTGAGTTTGGGTGCCAGATTTGAGGCTAATGGATCGTTGGGGTTAAGTTCGAGTGCTCGCCGAATATGCGCTTTCGCCATGCCCATCATTTTTTGGCGAAGGTAGGAATAACCCAGCAGCGCATGATATTCTGCCTTTTTCGGCTCCATTTTCACCGCATCTTTTAGCTCTGAAACCGCCTGCACCCACTCTTCTCGTTTAACATATTCCTGCGATCGCTCATAGTGACGACGCGCATAGTCGGTCTGAACAGCGCCAGAAGCAGACCGATCAACCGATGGCGCAGCCTGCATTTCAGTCGAAACGGGCACCACACCCTGCCGCTTTTCTCGAATGAACACATCGCCCATCTTGAGTTGGAGATAGACGAGGTTTAGCTCATTGATCTGCTGAGTGACTTCCTCAAACTGGTCGAGTGATTGATATTGAATCTCAGCTAGTTGGGCGATCGCTTGTTCATAAAAAACGTCGGCTTCCTGCACAGATTTTTGACTTAACTCTCGTGCCGCTTGACTTTGAGGCACGAGAGTCGATTCGCGCAGCATTCGTCGCACCTGAAATCGCAGCATTGCCACCGCTTCGGTGCGTCCTTTTTCTTGCTTGACTTGCTGATAAGCCGGGTTGATTAGTCGGGCAAATAGTTGGGTAGCAAGTTCCCCGGTTGCAGGATCAGTTGACGCATAGCTGTCAGGATGCAAGATCTTAGCGACGAGTCGATATCGCTTAAGCACTCGCCGATCGTCGGCGACGACAGACACTCCTAGCACTGCATAGGGATCTGACAGTTTCTTCAACCAGTCTGGCGAGAAAGAATGGAGCATCGATCGTCAGTCCTCAACCATCAAACAAATTCATCCAAAAATTTCGCCGCACGCTGTCAGGTGCTGGCTCGATTACACCCAAAGGCTTCAGAAAACGCCTGTATTATTTATAGTGAAATAGACTTGTCTGCACAAGAGTAGACGAACGATTTCGCTGATGTGGGGGAGATCAGCGATCGAGGTAGATTAACAACGTGGAGATGCAGCCGCTCTGACTAAGAACTTCTAGCGAATTTTTAGCAGAAGTCTATACTCCTAATGTACTCAATGTTTCCTCTCTGTCTCAGCAAAACCGGAGAATATGACGCAATATCGTGACCTACGGCAAGCAGCGATCCGTTTGAGTTGACTTTCAAAGAAACGGTTCTCTTCTCTAATTTTATCGCCTTATAAGAGCATTTTTTGTATGTTGAGTCAGCCGAAGAATCGAAAAATTGCCGCAATTTTGGCGCTGGTAGGGGTTGCCCCGCTCCCGTTATTTGGCGTATCGCTGCATCTGGCAGGGCTACATAAATTCTATCTAGGACAAAAATGGTGGGGGCTTCTGTATATTCTGTTCGCATTCACCCCGATCGGCTCGATCGCAGGAGTCATCGAAGCCGTTTGGTATTTAATTCAAGACCCAGACGAGTTTAACCAAAACTTTAATAGTGAATTGGCATCAGAACTGGGGACAATTGGCACCCACGAACCTGTTATCGCCGAAAAAGTCGTGACGATCGCCGATGCCATGCGCCATTTAGATCAACTGCGGCAAGATGGATTAATCACAGAATATGAGTTTGAGCAAAAGCGACGACAATTGCTCGATCGGATTCGTTAGGACACGGTTGGATGGCTTTTTTAAACTGGTTGGCATTGAAATTGCCGGGGCGGTCGCTCAAATCCCGCATCCGAGACGATCCTTACTACCGCTTTCAGTCTTTAGACGAGATTCGTTTAGCCGTTTCGTTAGGAATCTATATCGATGTTCAACAAGCGACCATTGATGATTGGCTGAGGTTGCCCGGTTTGTCGATTCATCAGGCGCGAATGCTGACTCAACTCTCAGCGTCTGGGGTGCAGTTCTACTGTGTCGAAGATGTGGCTGCCGCTTTAGGACTTTCGATTCAGCGTCTCAAGCCCTTAGAATCGATTCTGCAATTCTGTTATTACGATTCTGAAAGCCTTTGTCTAATTCAGCGCATCAATCCGAATACAGCGACGATCGAGACTCTCGGACAAATTCCAGGAATCAAACCTGTTTTAGCAAGAACAATCGTTCAAAATCGATCGACGAATGGCACCTACAAAAACTTGGCTGACCTACAGCAGCGATTGTCTTTGCCGAGTCAACTCGTCGCTAATTTGATGCACTATCTTAGCTTTTAGACTTTGCCCACGCGATCGAACGGATAAAACCGCACCCAGGCGCGACCGATGATATTCTCTTTGGGTAAAAATCCCCAGACGTGGGAGTCGTTGCTGTTGTTGCGATTATCACCCATTACAAAAAACGCCCCTTCAGGAACTTGGGCAGGCTTCATGATATAGCTCGGTGACTCTGCAATATACGATTCTTGAAGAGGCTGATTATCGACCAAAACCTTGCCGTTCTTAATCTCGATCGTTTGTCCAGGTTGTCCAATGATCCGCTTGATGAAAGCTTGATCTTTCTTATATCCCTGTCGCTGTAGCTGAGGGGGCGGATCAAACACCACAATGTCCCCAAATTCAGGCAAATGGAGCCGATAAGAAATCTTCTCGACGACCAAGCGATCGCCCACCTGCAACGTCGGCACCATCGAGTCTGACGGAATAAATCGCGGCTCTGCAATATAAGCTCGAACTAAAAGTGCCAAAACCAGGGCAACGATGAGAATCTGAAGGTTTTCCCACAGCGCTTTTAACTTTGAGGGTGGCTTAGAAGTGACTGAAGCAGACGTTGTTTCTGTGGTGGGTTCAGAGGTCATGGTTGAAGATTAGAGAGTGCGATCGTACGATTAGACGCAGTAGTAATCAGGTTAACGGAAAATCTCTGCTAATCCACAATCAACTGCCTGTGACTCGCATTTGACTGATCCCCGATTCAAACTAGAATTTGAATACACCTGAAATGGCAGAGTTACCTTACGGCTGTGTTTTTAACGAATCTGCCTGTCTCAGCAACGAGGAGCTAAACGGTTATGACATTGACACTTGCAGAACTAAGAACCAATTTGGATGGGTTGGGTTACTACCTGGGTTCTAGAGGTTTACTAGGGTTGGGAAATCTCAATGGGGCTTGCGATCGAGATGTTTTGGGCACCATTAACTGTGATCTTACCCCGCTGCGTGATCTTCAAAGTCTTGATGCTTACACTCGATCGGCGATCTTTCAGTTTCAACTTGATAACACCCTAGCTGCCACAGGGCAAAACGGACCCGATCTTCAAGAAAAAGTAGAAGAAACCGTCAGAATTTTGCAAAACAACCTCAAAATCGTCTTGCAAACTCAGCTTCCTATTACGGGTAAATATTTCAATCAGACGCTCAACGCGGTCAAGACTTATCAGAGAAACCGCAGCCTTTTGGTCACTGGAATTGCAACGCGCTCAATTCGTAAGCAAGCCGATGATGATGCTAGACAAATTATTGGGAAACCTCCAATTCCATCGCCTACACCGACACCGATGCCATCAGGATCAGACCTGCGATCGACGCTCATCACCCTAAAACAGCTTCGACAGCAGGGAACTCTCTCTGATTCGCAGTTTATTGACGCAGTGCTCAAACTTCTTTAGTTCCAGTCCAGTTTTCGGCTGGGATTCTGCGATCGTGCTCGCTCATCGGATGGGTGAAGCTCATCGCGATCGTCGTCGATTTCCATCCACACTTGCACGGGTCCATAGTGCTCTCGAATGGTGGCTTCGATCTGCTCCATAATCCACTGACTCGCGCCTATAAATTCGGGGTGCAGAACGAGCCGCATTTCGATCAACACTTGACGACCGACAATGCCGCGCGATCGAATCTGATAGCAAGTGACGATGCCTTGCACCTGTTTAACCAGTTGAGAAATGGCTTCTGGCGCGATCGCCGTTTGCCGCACCATTAGCGGAAGTTGCCAATTGAGCACTCGCCAACCGCTGATCACGGCGGTCAAAACCATGCCGATCGCGATTAGCGGATCGAGCCAGCGATAGCCTTTCCAGATGCCGATCAATCCGATCAACACCACTAACGTTAACCACGCGTCTTGAAGAATTTGATTGGCATTTACTCTTAGGGCTGTGCTTTCTAGGGTTTTGGCTAAATGCTTTTGAAAGGATGCCAACCCCAAACTGGCTAAAAATACGATCGTCAGCAGCCCAATCAGCGGCAGCGATATTCTGACGGGCAGCAGTGAGGTCAAATCTTGAGTCGTGCCGAGCTGTTGAACAGATAGCCCTAATAAGCTAAAGCAGGCAAACCCTAGCACTGCGGAGAGCATTAGCGCTAACGTGGCTTCGAGTCGCCCGTGCCCCCAGATTTCTCTGCCAGAGATGCGATGAGGAGTCGAAACTGCGATTAAGCTGAGAACTGTGCTAAAGCTATCAATGACCGTGTGAAGTGCTTCTGCCAGAAGACTCAGCGATCGGGTTGCCCAACCTGCCCACACTTTTACTGCCAACACGAGCAGCGTTAGCCAGAGCGTGACAAACAAAACCTGACGACTCACCCCACGGGGATTTCTAACTTCAGCCATGCCCCCCAAACTACCACGGAATTTGTTTTCTAAAACACTTAATCAGACGGTGAAAGACCATTAAATCGCTGGTGTTTCTAAGCAGTAGTGAGCTGCATTTCTAATGAGCTACACGACACTTAAATAGATGGAAAAACTCAAAAAGGGAGCAGTCACCATGCAGCAGTCCGTCAAGTCAGACATCCGGCTTTTGGCGCTAGATATTGATGGCACGATCGCGGGCAAATCTAATGATATCCGTGAACCTGTGTTAGGAGCGATCCGCGCTGCTCAAAAAAAAGGCGTGCAGGTGGCGATCGTCACCGGAAGAATGTTTCGATCGGCGCTGCGCTTTCATCAACAGGTTAAATCTACGCTGCCGCTCGTTGCCTACCAAGGCGCGTGGGTGCAGACTCCTGGAACTGAAAAGCCCGATCGTCACTGGTCAGTGCCTAAAGAGCAGGTGCTGAGTCTACTGGATTATTTTGAGCAGCCTCACCTGCGATCGCTGCTCTCGGTGCATTTCTACATCAACGACGAGCTATACGTGCGTGAGATCACTCCCGAAACCAAAGCCTATGCAGAGCGATCGGGCATTCAACCGATTGCAGTGGGTGATCTGCGGCGCACTCTTTCAACCGAGCCGACCAAAGTTTTGGCACTCAGCGATGATATTGACCTGATCGATCACTTATTGGGATCACTTCAAGCGCAACATACGCCTGCTGAACTGTATTTAACAAAATCTGTCGCGACGTTTTTTGAAGCAACTAATCCTGCTGTCAATAAGGGAGCCGCCGTCCGCTATCTCGCTGAAGACCTGCTGGGACTCAAGGCAGAAAACGTGATGGCGATCGGAGATAACTTCAATGATGTCGAAATGATTGAATATGCAGGAGTCGGGGTTGCGATGGGCAACGCGCCCGAAGCTGTGCAAGCGATCGCCAGTTGGGTCGCTCCAACCGTAGAGATGGATGGTGCAGCCGCTGCAATTGAAGAATTTGTGCTGCAATCTTGAATTCTTAAAAGTTGTGTGACCTTTAAAATCAGAAAGAGCACCGACGACTGACCGTGTTTCGTCTCGGTGCTCTTAACTGGTTCGCTCCTCACACATCGATACTTTAGCTGAGTTGTTTGAATTTGTCATCGCTTAAGGGATAACAATAACTTATGACGCTTTCATGACATCTCTATGTCGCTTCTGATCATGCAGCAAGCACGTCGCAGACGGACAAAATGAACGGTAAGACCCGTTTAGGCTCCGCTCAATGCTCAAAAATAGAATTCTCAGCGGGTTGAACGGAGCTTAAACCCATCCCTACACGTTGACTTTACATTGCACCTGTCTACCGATCGGTGAAAATTTTTGATGTCAAAGTTCAGAAGGCGCATCTTCGTTTAGCCCACCTTCAATTAACTGATTTAAAAAGCGCTGCGTGATCATTACTAAACCTAATCTACCTTGAGAGAGTTTCAGCGACGGCTCTGAAGGTGCTCCAAAGATTTGACACGCTTGATAAAAATCTTGAAAAGATTGACTGAGGGAGATTGCAGACGCTAAACAAGACCGAGAGTTTGTCATTAAATCAGAAAAATCATCTGCGATCGTCACGATTTGAGACATTAATCTCTGTTCTACTGGATGAATTAGAGAAATCTCTCCGTCAGCCGCCAGCCAGGGAATTGGGTCAGGATCGAGAATCACCCAGGGATCATTTAGAGCGTTGTCCAAACGATTTAAGGTAATCGTTGACCCGTGGGCGTGGCGCAACAGAGAGCAGCAACGGGCATGGCTGTGTTGACAAACAAACAGCCCTCTCTTGTCTTCTAGTAAGTCGATCGAGACTGGCACGGGTTTGTCTGGGTGCGATCGCGATGGAGGCTTCATTAGGCACTGCAACCAAATCGACAAGCCACGATCGCCCAACTCAAACTGAAGCAGTCCATTAGAAAAGACCTTTCCTGTAAAATCACTGAGAACTCTTTCAGCCGTTGTCATATTCCCTTGACAAAAATTTACGTTTCTTGAGTGAAATGCATCTAAGATTTGATACGCTATGTCTAAGGCGTTTCTCCGTAACACTGAGGAAAGCTGTAGAGCGATCGATGACTCATAAACGGCTCTAAACCTCCCATCTTTCACCTGTTTGAGCGAGGTCAACATTAGGAGAGTCGTAGCTTTGGAAAAATCAACGTGATCTTGAGTCGTATTCGGCAACACCTTTTTTACCGCAACATCTACCTGAGGGTAGGTTACTTCGTAAAGTTCGGCCCGCAACAATGTGCGAAGCGTAAGATAAGCAATCTTATGTAAGCCATCAGTCATAGTATCTACGGTTGATATCTCAGATGAAATGAGGTTCGCTTAAAAATCCTTGAGTTCGATAGTCACTTCTACTGAGTGTGGTTATCATTACTGAAGTTTTGCAAACTGGGAAGTCAGATTTTTATATTATTGATACGTCAGTAAAAATGCCAAGAATGCTATAAGTATGTGAATTTCTTTCGCCCTGTCTCCATCCCGATTAAAGATGCGGCTATTCTTCGGTTTTGCTGACTACTCAGCGCTTGTCAAAGTTCTCACATTGTCCTCCAACTAACTTATGTACTCAGTACCTCCCCAACAAAATTCTGAAGCGTCTCGTCCATTTTTAACCTGGCAACGGATTATTGACTGGGCGCAAGAACACTACCGAGTTCGCTCTTTTAACAAAGACGAAAAGGTTCCGACCCGTCCAGGTCTGCTTTATCTCGTTCAGAAAGGGGCGGTCCGACTGGTGGGCACGGCTCAGGTAAACGCAACGGGCACTACCCCTACTCGGCTGGCTCGAATTAGTCCAGAAGAGGCGTTTTTGGGCTTTGTAGGCACAGGTCAACCCTTTGAAATCGTTGCACAGTCTCCGTTTACCTTGCAGAGCTATGCCCACGTCGATCAGACCTCTGTGATTTGGATGTATTGGCACGACTTAGACAACTGGCCTCACTTCCGCCGCGAAGTGCTAGATGCCTTCCGCTATCAGCATCAGCGCAAGCTTCTCTGGTTGAGCACCTTGGGTCAGCGTCGTACGATCGACCGTCTTCTAGGCTTTCTCACCCTGCTAATTGAAGAGTATGGTGAGCCGACCGATGAAGGCTATTGTTTGCCCTTTCCGTTAACTCATGCTCAGATTGGCAGCGCGATCGGGTCTACGCGGGTGACGGTAACTCGTCTGATGGGCAAACTGCGTCAAAAAGGCATGATTCGCACTCAGGGCGATAATCTGCTCTGCTTGCCGACTGATTCGGTTTTGACAACTCGGAACGCCTAAAACTTCTGAATAGGTTCCAATAAAAGAGGCAAGAAGTGATGAATACTTCCTGCCTCTTTTGTCATACTAGCCAGCTTATCGAATTTCAGGAGCCTGAACAGATTCGCTAAAGGGCTGCATTGCCACAGGCTTTTGGTTTTGCTGAAGTGCCAATGTGGGCACTTGACCTCGAAGCCGAGCCGTTAGCTGAATCGTTTTAGCATCGTAGATTTGAGTCAACAGCTTGGGGTAGAAGCCAATGCCAATAATGGGGATCAGCAAGCTGGCAATGATGAACACCTCGCGCGGCTCCGCATCGACTAGAACTTCGTGAGAAGTCAGTTCTTTGTTCTCAGGTCCATAGAAGATTTCTCGCAGCATTGAGAGGAGGTAAATCGGGGTCAAGACAACTCCGATCGCCGCTAAACACACAATAATCACTCGGAAGGTCAGACTGTATGCGTCGCTGGTGGCAAACCCAACAAACACCATCAGTTCAGCCACAAATCCGCTCATACCAGGCATTGCCAGAGATGCGAGGGAACAGGCGGTGAACATTGAGAAAATTTTGGGCATTTGCTTACCCACGCCGCCCATTTCATCGAGCATCAGGGTGTGAGTCCGATCGTAGGTTGCCCCCACTAGGAAGAATAGACTTGCGCCAATCAAACCGTGAGAGACCATTTGCAGCACCGCACCGCTCAAGCCCAAATCGGTGAACGAAGCGATCCCAATCAGCACAAACCCCATGTGGGAAATCGACGAATAGGCAATCTTGCGTTTGAGGTTGCGTTGAGCAAAGGACGTGAGTGCCGCATAAATAATGTTGACGACTCCTAATACGACCAAGGCAGGCGCAACTGTGGCATGAGCCGCCGGGAGCATTTCGGCATTCATCCGAATGAGAGCATAGCCGCCCATCTTCAGCAAAATTCCTGCTAGCAGCATGTGAACGGGGGCGGTCGCTTCTCCGTGGGCATCCGGCAACCAAGTGTGTAGGGGAATGATCGGCAACTTAACCGCGTAGGCGATCAGAAATGCCGTGTAGATCCACAGTTGGAAGATCAGAGGGTAGTCTTTAGCAGCCAGCGATCGGAAGTCAAAGGTCACCTCTCCGCCGTAAAATGCCATCGCCAGTGCAGCCACCAGAATGAACAGCGATCCCCCCGCCGTGTAGAGGATAAATTTGGTCGCCGCATACAGCCGTTTTTTTCCGCCCCAGATCGACAGCAAGAAGTAAATGGGAACCAGTTCAAGCTCCCATGACAAGAAGAACAGCAGCATATCCTGTACGGCAAAGACCGCAATCTGTCCGCCAAACATGACCAGCATCAAGAAATAGAACAGCTTTGGTTTAAGGGTGACGGGCCAAGCCGCCAAGATTGCCAGGGTAGTGATAAATCCCGTCAGAATGATCAACGGCATGGATAAACCATCTGCACCGACTGACCAGTTCAAATCGAGTTGCGGCACCCAGGCATAACTTTCGACAAGCTGCAAATCTGGGTTCGCAAAATCATATTGGGTATAGAACGCGTAGACAATCAGCGCGAAGTCGAGCAATCCTACAACTAGGGCATACCAGCGAACCGTTTTGCCCTCTTTATCAGGAATGAGGGGAATCAAGAAAGAGGCTGCGATCGGAAACAAAATAATCGTAGTCAGCCAGGGAAAATCTGCCGTTAGCATTCTAGTTTTTAAGGTTTAGTGATTACGGGTTCAAAAATTTCGCTAATGTTTTTCTATGGGAGGGTTAGCAGTCAGCAAGATTTTAGCGATCGCTGCTAACCGCTAACCTCTGTCAACGGCTTTAGGTTACGCCAGAGAAGATGACCAGACCCAACACAGCGACGAAGATAATCAGCGCATAGAATTGAGCGCGACCATTTTCAAGGTATTTCAGCCCCTCACCTGTCAGCAGCGTGGCTAAACCAGCCAGGTTGACTACTCCATCTACCACTTTGGAATCGACCTCTAAAACTTGGCGTGCCAGTCGGCGACTTCCCTTCACAAATAATTCGTCGTAGATCTCGTCGATATACCACTTGTTCTTTGAGAGCCTGTAGAAGAACGGAATCTTAGCCGCGATCGCGCTGGGATCAATCTTTTGCTGTAGGTACATTAGGATGGCGATCGAGATTCCAATCAGCGAGATGCCGACTGAGCTACCTGCCATCACATAAAACTCAGACAGCGTTTCTTGTCCGGCTTCTGCGGCAAGCTGCACCGTCTCACCCGGCGCATGAATAAACGCCTCAAAGTAGTTGTGAAACGGCGTTCCGACCAAGCCAATCAGCGTTGAAGGCACTGCCAAAATCAGCAATGGCAGCGTCATCGAGAGCGGAGATTCATGAGGGTCATGACTAGAATGATCCTCTCCGTAGGCGGATTCTTCTTCGTGGGTCGGCTCGATCGTCAATTCTCTAGGGTCCATCGCACCGGGACCGAACGCCAGCCCCATACTCTGAAGTTGCTCATTGCGAATCGTTTGCTTAACGGCAGTATCATTGCCCCGAAACTTGCCTTCAAAGGTCATGAAATACATGCGGAACATGTAGAAGGCAGTGATCCCAGCAGTTAGATAGCCGATGATCCAGAGAACCGGATTTGCCGCAAACGTCGCTCCTAAGATTTCGTCCTTAGACCAAAACCCTGCAAACGGCGGAATTCCAGAAATGGCTAGGGTTCCAACCAAAAAGGTGAAAGCGGTGAGCGGCATATATTTCCGCAGTCCGCCCATCATTCTCATATCTTGAGCGTAAGCAGCATCATGACCGACGGCGCTCTCCATACCGTGAATGACAGAGCCAGAACCCAAGAACAGCATCGCTTTGAAGAAGGCGTGGGTCATCAGGTGGAATAAGCCCGCGCTGTAAGCGCCGACTCCCATTGCCATCACCATATACCCCAACTGGGACATCGTGGAGTAAGCCAAGCCCTTCTTAATGTCGTTTTGGGTAATGGCGATCGAGGCTCCCAAAAATGCTGTAAACGCTCCCGTCCACGAGATAACCGTCATTGCAGACGGAATCGCTTCAAACATGGGGAACATCCGAGCAATGAGGAAGACCCCTGCTGCCACCATCGTTGCGGCGTGGATTAGAGCCGAGATCGGGGTCGGACCTTCCATCGCATCAGGAAGCCAGACGTGTAGGGGAAACTGTGCCGATTTTGCGACGGGACCCAAAAAGACTAAAATCGCAAACAGCGCGGCGAGCGCACCGGGGATCGCACCCGATGCCACGAGATCTTGAAGCCGCGTTGCAACCACCTCAAAGTCAAAACTGCGAGTCGCCCAATATAAACCCAAAATGCCGAGCAGTAACCCAAAGTCACCGACTCGGTTTGTGACAAATGCCTTCTGACACGCATCTGCTGCCGCTTTGCGGTTAAACCAGAAGCCAATCAGCAAATAAGAACACATCCCCACTAGTTCCCAGAAGATGTAGACCTGCACCAGGTTGGGACTAATTACTAACCCCAGCATTGAGGAACTGAATAGGCTTAAATACGCATAGAAACGAACATAACCAGGATCATGCGCCATGTAGCCATCGGTGTAGATCATCACCAAAAACGCTACAGTCGTCACAATCACGAGCATCAATGACGCTAGAGGGTCAACGACATAGCCCATCGATAGGTGAAAATCTCCGGCTGATGCCCACTCAAACAGGCGAGTGTAGGGTTCATGCCCCTGGAGTTGGCTCCAGAAGAGGGCAAAGGAGAAAGTCATCGCAGCGCCCAAAAGCGACACGATCAAAATAGAGTTTGCCTGTCGGAGACGGTTGGTGTCTTTGTTAAACGAAACCAGCCCAAGACCAACAATCATCGCGCCTGCCAGGGGCAAGACGGGAATTAGCCAGGCATATTGATAAATTGGTTCCATCGCTCACGCCTAGTTTAGAGTTCTTTACTATACAGGGTAGTCAATTTAGGAGAATATGAGAAACCCTTCTCCCAAACTCCTAGGATGCAGATTTGCCGCCTAAGTCTCTACGGGATAGTATTTCCAATTTGTTTATAGACAACATCTGTAGAAAGACAGGCAAAAGAGCCTAGTTATCTTAAGAATCTGAGACGAAGTGAATAAATCTCTCGATCGCCGCCCGCATTCCATAAAAATAAGGACGATCGATCTCGATCGCCCCTACTCTAAGTATTAAAAACCAATCATTAAAGTTTAGATATTGCCTTGAGTCGGAATGACTTCCTGCAAAACCGTTCGTAGCTCGTCGCGTTTGTGATAGCTATCGAGTCGGTGGAGCAGTTTGCCTCCTTGAAATAATAAAACAGTCGGTAAAGTTGTAATTCTGTAACTGCTGGCTAACTTCAGATTTTCATCGGCGTTGATCCCAATGAGCTTAATTTGGTCTCCTGAGTCCGATCGCAGTTTTGCTAAAGAAGGCTCAATCAATCGACACAGGCTGCACCACGGTGCCCAAAAATGAACAAGGACAGGCGATGAAGATTCCAGAACTTCTTCTGAAAACACCTGTTCGTTGATGACAGTTCGCATCATTATCTTGTTTTAAATTGAGTGTTTACAATTGCCTTGGGATCATCCTACCAGGGTACACGACTGGTTGCATCGATTAAAATTGGGTGTGCCCATGAGAGCAGCCAGATAAAAGCGGCAACTCCTAGATAAGAAGGGCGAAGAAACTCTTTCCATTCAAAGGTTTGACGGTTTTGCAGGATTGCTAGAAACGGAGTGATCGACGTGCGTTCTTTCACTAACTCAAATGCATTTCCGTACCGCAACTGCAATCGCCGATCGCCATGCCACACGCCAAAGATGTGATGCAGGATCAGCCCGATCGAGGTCACTAAAGTAAAGGTCGTTCCCAACCATAGAGTATGCGCAATACACCAAATCACTTGCCCAATCATTTGCGGATGCCGAGTGACGCGAATAATGCCCGACTCGTATAAATGAACTTCAGGCTTTTGAATAGCTGCGATTTCTAGCAGATTGAAGGTGGCGGGATATAGAAAAAAGAATGAGATGGCAGAGAGAATCCAGACGATTGCCTCAACCCCCGGAACGCCTTTCACATTCCAAAGCTCTAGACCGTCATAGCGATGATTAAAGAAATAGATGATCATCGGAACAGCAATTCCTAGACTTACCACGGCAAACACAACTCGGTAAAGTCGGGCACCGATGCGTTTTTCAGCCCAGGGACGCAGCGCGGCAAGACCGCTGTGGGCGATCGCGAACCCAACAAGCAGTCCAAAAATAACAAAGTGGCTGGGAGTAAGCCAGTCGTAAGGCATGGAGTTGAAACAGAAACTAAAGTACTAGATATTAGCTTACAGGGAATTAGGAAGTCCGGGATCAGGGATCAGGAATGCTCCGAGTTTTGACCTACCTGCGGCTCAAGATCGATCGCGTAGAGATTTCCTTGGGTTCCGTTCCAGGTGGATAGGAGTAATCCAAATTTGCCAAAGGGCGCGATCACACAGGGATTAACCGGAGCCGCTCTACGATCGAGGGTCTGTCCATTCCGATCGAGCAAAATCATCTGTCCCTGACGATCTATCAAAATGTAGCCCCAGGAAGTAGCCGCTAGAAACGTTGGCGTGATCTTGATCGCCATTCGGTTCAGCTTTAACGGCTTGAGATTAATGATTAGAATCGACTTTGGATGTTCTGGTTCGGTGGCGATTAGAGAATAGGAACTGAAGCCTAGAAGAACCCAATCGAGATTTACTGCTAATTCTAAGCGACCGATCGCCTATCGTCGTCGGGTAAAAAACTCTAGCAGGGTTCCTTTAGTCAACTCGTGAGAAAGAGCACCAAGATGGCGAGAATCGAGTGCCAGAAGTTTGAATAAATGAGCAGTAGATAGAGATGAACTGAGAATCGCTGAATCGGCAAATATTTAATAAACTGAGCGGCGTTTGAAGGTCGATCGTGGCTGCCCAATTGATCGAGGCGAGAAATTGACTGACGCTGAGGGTCAAATCTAGAGAAGTGTTGTCATCAAGAAGCGAAGCAAATCGGATTTCTTGAACCTCGATCGGCTGATCATCCCAGTTGCAGGCTTTAAAAAACTGTTGAACCGATGACTGAAGCCAAGTTTGAGTCTTTGGGGGATGAGTCGTGCGGTTCATCGCAGTTCTCCCCCTCGAAGCCGCTTTTCGATGTCTCTAGCAGTAGCACTTTCATTCATCCAAAACGAGGCGGCATCAATGCGTTCCTGTCCGCCTAAGAGAAACTTGCAGTACGTTTCTCCCATCGAATAGCACTGAATTTCGATGCAGCTCAGTTGCTTTTTGACTAGCTCAGTGAAGAATCCGGCAAATAAGCCTGCGTAGAGATAGCAAACGGGTTTACCGACATCGCCAAGAGTTCGGGCGACGGCAGAATCAAAGATATTAATGAACATGAAGCCTTGCTTGCGATCGCCCATGTCGATTTCCCAGCGCCCCCAGCCTTGAGAGGTAAAGGGTCACCACCAGGTTTCGAGCAAGAACAGCAAGTTGGTTTAGCTGAGATCTTGCACCTGAACTAAACCTCTCTCGTTTCTGGCATTCACCCGCCCGTGATTGAACATCACGGTCTAGCGGTGCGAAGTCCACTCAAGGGACTGAGAGAGGGTTTGAGGTTCAGTCCGTTTCAACGGACTTCGCAAGGCTAGCCCGGAATTCCATTCACGGGCGGGACAGAACCGCAGCGAATAGACGGGTGCAAGATCTGAGCAATTGTCCCACGCAGAAGGGTGGGTTAAGAAAGTAAGAAA
>NZ_LXYR01000016.1 GCF_001650195.1 Phormidesmis priestleyi BC1401
ACTTTTTGTCGGAGGTCATCGCTGTAGGGGGCTGGCATCGCTCATTTGAGGGTCTCAACTTCTATAGTATGTCCTAACCTAACTGGCAACGGCTATATCGCCTACGATCGCAACTTGGATCACCAACACTTTTGGAATAACAGCATTAGCTCTGCGTAGCATTGGTCTGAGAGACGCTGAAGATTTCGAGATTTTTGAGGCAGCAAAAGCTCAAGGAGTTATCTTCATGACCAAAGACAGCGATTTTGTTGATTTGGTCGATCGCCTTGGAGCACCACCCCAAATTATTTGGTTGCCGTGTAGAAATACCTCAAATGCTCGGCTGCAAGAAATCTCGATCGCTACATTGCCAGAAACACTAAGACTTCTGCAAGCAGGCGAACCATTAGTCGAAATTAGCGGTGACTAAAACTCAAAAAAATTGCCCGTATTGCATTGAGAGTTTTGTACACCCTCCTACACAATCCAGGCAATCTAAAGCTGATTTTAATTACTTCAGCTTTTGTTTGATGAAGGCTAGAATCTGCCCCTGTTGCTTTTTCAACGCATCGATTTCAGCCTGCATCTTCGCGATTTTGGCATTGAGTGCCTGAATATCTGCACCTGCTCCCCCTTCAGTCGTCGCTGGAGCTGCAGGAACCACCGCAGCAGGGCGACGTTTTGCCTTCGTCATCGCCATTTTAATCGCCGTGATCAAAATCTTCTGATCAAAAGGCTTCTGGACAAACTCGAAATATTCAAACGGCTCTTGCAGTTTCTCCGCAACTTCTTCTTTGCGCCCAGACATCAGCACCAGCGGAATGCTCTGCAGCTCTGGCTGAAGCTGAATCTGCTGAAAGACTTCCCAACCACTCATTCGCGGCAGCAAAAAGTCTAGCATAATCAGATTAGGAAGCTCTTGCCGGATCAGATTGATGCCCTGAACACCATCCTTGGCTTCTAGAACCTCAAAATTTCCCTTCGGCAACATATCACGCACCATCGTGCGGATAACGGCACTGTCATCAATGACCACGATTTTGTGACTTGCCACAACTGAACTCCTGTAGAGTGACGGCGAAACGAATGAAATACCACGAGCGTTTGAGGGAACCCAGATAGGCTGAGTGTCAAAACAAAGTGTACCCTCTATGGCTAATAAATCGCGGTGATCTGATTATTGTAAGCGAACAGATCAGCAGGACGACTATCCCAGCACTCCCACTTTGAATATGTCATCTGAACCGATAACCCCAAGTTCTAACTCTGTGTCATCACGATCGTCCGCTATTACCGCGATGCCCGACTGGTTGCGTCGCCCGCTTGGGAAAGCCAGCGAGATTTCGACGGTGCAGCGCATCATCAAACAGCGTCAGATCCACACGATTTGCGAAGAGGGACGGTGCCCCAACCGGGGAGAATGCTATGCCCAGGGCACAGCGACATTTCTGCTGATGGGTCCGGTTTGCACTCGTGCGTGCGGCTTTTGCCAAGTGGATAAAGGGCACGCCCCCATGCCGTTAGATGCCGACGAACCTCAAAAAGTCGCTGAATCGGTGCAACTGCTGGGGTTACGCTATGTCGTGCTCACCTCAGTTGCGCGTGATGACTTACCTGATCAGGGTTCTGGCTGGTTTGCGACGACGATCGCAGAGATTCGTCGCGTTACCCCGTTGACTCAGATTGAGGTGCTGACCCCTGATTTTTGGGGCGGACGCGAAGACAATGTAACTCCTGAAGCGTTGCAGGCTCGGCGAGTGGCGATCGTGGTGGCAGCAAATCCGGCTTGTTATAACCACAACGTTGAAACGGTGCGCCGATTACAGGCTCCGGTGCGACGCGGAGCAAAGTACGATCGCTCTCTCAATGTGCTGCAAATCGTCAAGCAGTTGAATCCGACCATTCCTACAAAATCGGGCTTGATGCTGGGGCACGGCGAAACGGAGGCAGAAGTGATCGAAACGTTGGCAGATTTGAGAGCGGTGAACTGCGATCGCCTGACGATCGGGCAATACATGCGCCCATCGCTCGATCACCTGCCTGTTCGGAAATATTGGCACCCTGACGAGTTTGATCACCTGGGAGCGATCGCCCGTGAAATGGGATTTTCTCACGTTCGATCAGCTCCTCTCGTCCGCAGTTCTTATCACGCTGGGGCAGACGAATAAGCCTCGTTCACAAACTGCTTAATCGAAATTTACCTTCAGAAGTGTCCTTGTTTTGGTATCCCTTTAAGAAGGTCACTAAATCTGGAGAACGCTTATGGCAACTCAAGTAGCAAAAAATCCGACGGGCGCAACCATCAAAACGAGTAAGCCTCCCTACCCATACCGCACGGGCTGGGCATTGTTACTTCTAGGCATTAACTTTGTGGTGGCAGCTTACTACTTCGGAATTCTCAAGTAGTCGCTGACCGCAAATCCGCTCCCATTCACACGTTGGAGATTCCCCCTAGTTTTTTCTCAATCCCTGAGACGAGATTAGGGGGAATCTTCTACTCAGGTGAAATTGAGGCTTTTAGACTTTTGCAAAACTCTTCGATCGACTTCAACCCCTCCGCCGGAGTTCCTTCTGCTAGCCGCTTTACGAACGCACTGCCCACAATCACGGCATCTGATCCCCATTCCATGACTTGACGAGCGTGTTCGGGCTGAGAAATGCCAAACCCGACTCCGATCGGTTTGTCAGTGACGTTTCGCAGATCTACTATTAAATCTTTGACTCGCGCTTGAATCTGAGTCCGCACCCCTGTTACGCCCGTAGTGCTGACTAAATAGATAAACCCTTGAGACTGATGCGCGATCGCCGCAATGCGCTCTGGCGGACTCGTAGGCGCGACCAGCAGAATTACCTCAATGCCGCGTGCTGCCGCAGGCTTTAGCAGGCTGTCAGACTCTTCTAAGGGCAAATCAGGAACGACGAGACCCTTGATTCCGGCGGCGGCGATGTCTTGCAAAAATTGCTCGATGCCTCGATTGATCATCGGATTGTAGTAAGTGAAGAGAATCAGGGGCGATCGCAGAGTCGGCGCAACCTGTTTAACCATCTTCAGCACGTCGTCTAATCGGGTTCCTCGTTCGAGTGCTCGCGTCGCGGCGGCTTGAATCACCGGACCGTCTGCCAACGGGTCGGAGTAAGGAACGCCCAACTCAATTAAATCGGCACCAGAGCGATCAAGAACGCGCAGCGCTTCAGCCGTCGTCTCTAAATCGGGATCACCTGCGGTAATAAATGGAATCAGGGCGCAGCGAGCATGATCCCGCAGATGCTCAAAGCACTGAGAAACTGAAGTCATTTCTATCCTTCACGAACTAGAGGAATGCAAATCATTAGTTTAAGCCGATCGGGGGAAGGTTTACCGCGATCGTCCTGTATTCTCTAGCCCTTCGCCTGCTGATTTTCTCGCTCGATTTCGGCTTGCATCGACGCTAATTCTTCGGGGGTCAACTCTTCTAGACGCTTTTGCAAAACGGCTTCTTCATAATCTCTGAGCTGCTGGTCATAGGTCATGTCTTTCGACAGCACCCGCGTCAAATAGCTAAACACCCAGACCACGAGCGCACTCACCAAAAGCACCTGGCTCCAGATTCCAGCATTCATGCTGTCTAGACCCACCCACTGCAATATCAGATATGCCAGTCCGCCAGCCACAAACATGCCTAGACTGATTCCGATCGCATCAATTCGCCGCATTTACCAACCCATTCATTAATAACTCAGAGAGAAGGGGAAACCACCCTTCACTCTCCCTGATTTAGGCTTCAATTTCTCGCCGCTTCGGTCTAAAGTTCAAAAATGGGGCAAGCAAAAGCATTCCGGGGAAGAAGAAAAACACCATAAAGTACATGAAGCTACGCTCAAAAGAGCTAACCACATACCAGCGCTTTTGCAAGTAGAAATAGAGCACAAGCGGAACCACAACCAGGTAGGCTCCGCCCAGAACTAAATACAGGAGTGCAACGTCCATGCTTTTACAGAAACTAGATTTCTCTCATCCTACCGTCATTTCAGCCGGGACCAAGCTTTTTTACCAGAAGGCTTTCTGGGGTTTGTCTACGAAAAGTCTCTATAGGAGTTGCACATTGCGCCAATTAGTGGTGGAATGGTTCAATGTGTAAAAGCGCTGTAAGTTTTTGCATCGCTGTCATCAGACAGTTGACTGGGGGCATGGCGGAATGGTAGACGCAACGGACTTAGTTTAATTGAGCACCTGAGCAGAAATGCCCAGCGTGAATGGAGTCAAATTCGGTGAACGCTTTAACACTGCCAACGCCGAGCCAACCCGAACTAGAACGCTATTCGGAAGGTGTAGAGACTAGACGGCTCCTGCCTGACTGACGGACTTGGGACGTTAAAAGGTAAAGGCATAGTCCAGACTGCAAACATACGGTTGCCGTGTGGTAGTGAAAGCTATAGTGGTAAGAAAATCCGTTGACTGCAAGGTCGTGAGGGTTCAAGTCCCTCTGCCCCCATCTTTAAGTTAGGAAGTTTGTTCCTGAGCGCTCTGAACAATCTAAGGTTTGGGGCGCTTCTTGTAGAGACTCATCGTCTTTGATACATTAGACCTATAATCTAATTCCTTTGCTGAAAGGATTTTTTAAATCTCGCTCTGGGCAGCTTACACAACCCTTGCTTAGGATCATGGATTAAATAATCTGTAAGACTTGTGAGCGTCTTCTGCCCTCCTCACGAAGTGGGGCAAGCCCTCGCCAACTCTTCTCCTTGGGGAGAAGAGAGTCTTGTTCCCTCTCCTTGGGGAGAGGGCTAGGGTGAGGGTGAGAAGTGGCACCTTAGCAAATCCGCGTTCCTTGGTCGTGATATGACTGTCCGCAAGATAAACATGAAAATTTGATGAGTTTTGATAAAATTCCCACTTGGATCAGTATCATCACTCAAGAGACACATTTTTTTTAAGAGCTACCCTGCTTTATCAATCTGGTGCTGATACAAATGGACGGAACGCCCGATCGGAATCTCAGCGATCTTCAGTTAGAATCCGTTAACGTGCAGCCTGCCTCCGATCGTCTTCCCAGTCAGCCTTTGGGTACTCTGATGAGTGGAACGATCGGAGATGCGCAAATGAATGGGCACCCACCAGAACCGCTCAAGCGAATGTCTCGTTCAGGACGCAACCTTCAACAGGCCCAAGAGACCATTTATCAGTTTCTCTTAGAGATTGTTAAAAAATGGCCTCCTGAAGAAGTTTTATTAGAGTTTAAGCGTCTCTTTTTCTATCACGTCGAGACGACTAGCTCTAGTGCGATTCCGGCGATTTACGAGATCGTATTCAGCAATAACGAAGAAGAGTTTAGAAATACGCTGAAGCGATCGTGCTACATTCTCGTCAACAATTGGGACGCAAGTCGAAATTTTAAGCCGATTCAAGAATTAGTCGAAACCTTTGAAGACAGCAGCCTCGATCTCCACACCGTTTCTCCAACTCTCAAGCGTTTAAGGGCGTGGATTGACCACTTTAGAAAAAGCAAAGATTATCAAGAACTAAAGCTCTTTACGTCTCGATATGACGAGTCTAGTCAAGGTTCGTGGTCAAATCGCTACACCTCTTATCTGCTCGTTCCTCAATATATTGACTTGGCAAACCCGATCGAGCAGCGAGAAGCCGCAAGAACATTGTCAATGCAGCTTAAAGACAAATTTAAGTTTAATTTAGCGATGTATATCGCTAAATCTCAATCTGCAACCTCGCCCGAAAGATTGCCAAAAAATCCGACAGCATTGGGTGACAACGTTTTGCAATTGATTAAGACGATCGTGGCAAAACGCGGTCCGTTTAGCTATGCAAACTTAGCGAATATTTTTATTAATCAGACCTATCAATTGTCTTATAAAGAGTTTAAGCATGAGCTAAAGCGATATCTGATTTTGTCAGTTGATGGAACCGGATCAATTGGGACGTTGCGATCGAGACTGAGCGAAAAATTAGACCCGCTCTACGCAAATTATGACTACGAGTTAGTCAACGACGCGTTGATTCTCAGAACGTGCAATCGCATCATCGAGCATCTCACCACCGAAAACCGCAAAGATCCCTCTCCTTTATTTGTGCTGCTTGTTTCTCAAGGAAGCCCGATCACATTAGTGATTATGTTGCTCAAGCTGATCTTGATTTGCAAAAATTCACGAACTCATCTAGAAGCACAAATCGCTGAACTGATTCACTATTACGAAAGATTTCAAGAAGACGAATGTTGGTGGGTGGTTAACTTTCTAGAAGTTTTTAACGTTACGTTTGCTATCTATGCCGAAAACGTGCAGTACAACTTGATTAAGATGGATAAGGCTCAAGAGCCTCTTCAGATCCCGAAAACGCAGCAGAATCTAGATACCTACCGCGTTTTTTCGCAGCTCAAGCGCGATGTCGTTTTAGAAGCCCCTGATGAGTCTGAGCCAGCAGACATCGACTCGGAAAAACCTGAATAGATGTTTAGAGAATGCCTTCAAATTTTTTAGCGTCGATCGTCCAGCGTGACAAGTCCGGCTCCTGCGACTTCAGCGAGGGTGTTAATAAACCGATAGAGTGCGAGGACACTGAGCAACTCACCCGTCGGAAAGCGCTGCCCCAGAAAGGCGCTTCCTTGAGAGAGCAATGCGATCGCAACGGCTTCAAAGACTCCAATGCCTCCTGGTAGCCCCGGAATCACAAATCCGGTCAGCCACGCCAGCGCAAACGCTCCCATCACCGCCGGAAACTGATCAGGGGAAAGCGGCACGATCGCCCCAAAAGTCAGAATGAATCCGATGCCCCGCAGTCCCAAAAATCCGAGTTCTCCTAACAAAGGCTGGATGGGATAGCGCTTCATCGGCACAGTTATCGCCTGAGATGATCCTGACGCTTTTTGCTTAAGCTTGGCAAGATAGCCGATCAAGGGATTGAGAAATCGGGGATGCACGATCGCCAACACAGCAACCAACGCAACCACCACCAGAATTTGGGCAACCCAACCATAGACTGCTGCAATCTGCTGAACCCCGATTAGCGCGATTAAAAGGGCAGCGACGACCATGAGCAGCGGTTCTAGCAAGACGCTGACGATCGCGATTTCTGTCGGAATTCCTGTTTTTGCTGCGGCTGAGATGCGCCCATAAAAATGCCAAATATTGCCCGGTAAATATTTGGCGAGGTTGGTTTGCAGATAGATTTTCACACTCCAAGCCGCAGTGACAGGTTGATTGAGCAGTTGCAGAATCCAACTCCAGACCCAGCCTGCAAAAATGTGAGCTAAGAGAGTCACACCGAGCGCGATCGTCAGACCCGCATATCCAACCGCATCAACCCGAATTGCAGCGACTTCTTGCCAGTGGTCTTTAAGAGTTTTTGCTAAAAAAAATAGCACTAGACCCAAGATGAGCCAACGCAGAGAAGCTTTGAGACGTGAGCGAACTGCTTGCATATGTGAAGTGATAACAGGTTCAATTTAGTTCAATTCGCCTCTGTCAGCACGATTAGTCTGAACCCAATTGCAATCTCTCCAGAGTTAGAAAAGTATAGCGGTGGGTTTGAAGATGAATGAGCCTTTTGCTAGAGGCGATCGTAGCCCCTGGATCTGTAGTCTTGATAAGCAATTTAGATTGATGAAAATCTAATCACTCATCACTTTCATTGAGACCTGAACCGGGTTTAACAGAGTGACCTATGGAGTTGCAAATCTTCATCAATCTTGGCAGTAAAGATTTTAAACCTACTGGTTTGAAGCAAAAAGGAGTATTTTATGAGCCGCCTAACTTTCTTCTTTAAGAGTCTGCGATTGAAAGAAATTTTGACCGTTTTTCTAGCAGGATTTGTTGTTTTATTGAGTACTGGTTTACAGGTTCCTTTTCAACTGATTGCCGACAGTTCGATCAAGGCAAACTCCTCAGATTTGATTTATTCAGGGTCTAATGTTCCTGATTCTGACCGTCCTGATATTGGGGCTAAACAGCAAAAGTCTTTACCAAGTTTGCCGAATCAAAAGCAGCCTGTGCTGAAGCGGAGCGACCCAGACGCGAAGATTTTAGAGCGGGTTGGTGAAGCCTTTAAAGACGCAACTTCCTTTGTGAAAGACACGGCAGATTCTGCCTCAGCCCGCCCCGAAGCGAAAGCTAACCCTGCTCTGGGTCAGTAGAACGATCGCTTACTACCCTAAATCACTTAATCTAATGGAGCCAATGTTATGAACAAGCTTGTTTCTATCTTTAAATCAATTCGTTTACGTCAAGTGCTCACCGTTTTTCTAGCGGGAGTTCTCTTAGTGATCACGACCGCCTGTGCGGGAAATGCTCAAGCGAAAATGCCTCGGGGCGGCACGACTGGAAGTGCAGGCTCTAATCCGGTTGGACAAAATCAACCTTATGAAGGCGGCATGAACAACTTTAGCGATACGGCTCCGGGGCAAGCCGCTAAAGGAACTGCTGAAAAAACAAAAGCACTAATCGATCGAGCAGAGCGCGATATCAACACGAAAGGAGTCAATAGTGTTGACCAATATGTTGATAACTTCCGCTCTGGTGCTCCTCTAGATGAGAGAGTCAGAAAACTCACTGATGATGTGAAAGAAGGAGCTAAGAACGCAGCAGACGATGTGAAAGGGGTGGGCGATCGGGTCTCTAACTCTGCCGATCGCGTCAGCGATCGCACGGCAAGAGGCGCAAAGAATGCCGCAGAAAACATCAAAGATAATACTGGAGACGCTGCTAAGAGAACGTCGCGTAGTATCAAAGACACTGTGAAGGATGCAGCCCAGGCGACTGAAGATGCGGCGAAGAGCGCTAACCAGAAAGTGCAAAAAGATCTCTAGCTTCGACTCATAGCAAAAATATCCCCGGTTTCTCTCAGAAGTCGGGGATATTTGTCTTCAATTTGAGGGCTGAAGATACCAGGTTTGAAGAGCCACTCGATGGACTTCTCGCCAAGCAACGCTGTGTTGACGAGCAAGCTGTGCACAGTCTTCATACTCTGGCTGCACATTGATGATCGCGCCGTCTTTCTGCCGCGCGACTTTCATCTGAACGGTTCCATACTCGGTTTCGACGGGGTGAAAGGCGCGATCGAGAATCGATCGCCTCTGACTCATGTGACGAACTCCTAATGTGCTGGTCTCTCGAAACAGGACAGCTTCACACATAGACTCCTTTTCAGGGGGACAAATCACCGTCAGCAGCACACCCGGACGCGATTTCTTCATGCCGATCGCTTGAGTAAACACATCCACGGCTCCGACTGCAAACAACGCTTCAAAAACATAGCCGATCGCTTGGGGATTCAAGTCATCGATTTGAGTCTCAAGGACAGAAATCGAGTCAGACGTGGCAACAGTTTGAGTTTTGGATGAATTATGGGTGTGATCAACCCAGTCCGCCGCCGTCAGTTCTCCAATCCACAGCCGCAGAATATTGGGGATTGGCAAATCCCGCGATCCGGCACCCAGCCCAACCTTGTGCAGCGTCATCGCAGGCGGAGCGCCAAACCGAGTCGCCAAAGTGGTGACGATCGCCGCCCCGGTTGGTGTCACTAATTCACGATCGATGCCATTGCTGTAAATCGGGACTTGCCTCATCTCGCAGAGTTTTAGCACCGCAGGCACAGGCACAGGCAGCCGACCATGCGCCGCTCGAATCGTGCCGCCTCCAGTCGGAAGTGCCGAACAGTAGACGCGATCGAGGTCTAGCCAATCCAATCCTAAACAGGTGCCGACAATATCTACGATCGCATCGATCGCCCCAACTTCATGAAAATGCACCTGTTCTGCCGGAACGCCATGCACCGCCCCCTCAGCTTTTGCCAGTTGTCGAAAGACTTCTAGACTCCAGGCTTCAGCCCGTGGAGGCAATTCTGCTGTTTGGATCATTTGCTCAATTTCAGGCAAATGCCGCAGTCTCGAAACAGGTTTCTGCTGACCCTCAGAATGACGATCATGAGAATGGCTATGACCTGCTTCAGAATGGTGATGCCCGTGGGAATGGCTGTGATCTATCTCAGAGTGAGCCGTTCCTGGATCAGACTCATGGGAATGATCATCCAACAGGTCAACCCAGACCTTTGTTGCCTGCTGCCCATTTCGATGCACCAGTTCTGCCCGAAGTCGATACTCACCCGCGATACCCAAGCGATCGAGCTTCGCAGTCAGGTAGTCTAAAGGAACGCCCACACTCACGAGCGCTCCTAGACACATATCTCCCGCAATTCCAGTCGGGCACTCTAGATAAGCAACTTTATGCATCGCCATAGAAGTTAAATCGTTTCCCTACACCCTACACCCGATATCCCGTCTTAACTTATGGCAACCGTCTACAAAATTCATCCCGCAAATCCTCAGCGTCGAGGCATCGACCAAGTGGTGAATGCCCTGCGAAGCGGTGCTGTGATGCTCTACCCGACTGACACGGTTTACGCGATCGGCTGTGACCTCAACTCTAAATCAGCCGTGCAGCGAGTTAGACAACTCAAGCAAATGTCTAATGACAAGCCATTAACGTTCCTATGTCCGTCGCTGTCTAACATTGCTCAATATGCAGAAGTCAGCGATCAGGCTTATCGAATCATGCGAGGTCTCGTTCCTGGTCCTTACACATTTTTGCTGCCAGCGACTAAGCTTGTACCGAAGTTAGTTATGAGTCCCAAACGCAAAACGACTGGAATTCGAGTCCCCGATCATCCTCTCTGTCAAGCTCTTTTAGAGTCATTAGGAAACCCTGTGATTTCGACCTCTGCCCACATTCCTGCTAGTGATGAAACCGAGCCAGCTAAGGGGCAGACTGAAACCCAATCGTTAGTGGAACTGTTTGACGCGATCGAAGGTCTAGTCGATGTAATTGTTGACACTGGAGAAGAGCCATCCTATCAAGGTTCAACTATCTTGGATTTAACCAGTGACGAACCCACCGTGATCCGTCGAGGGCTGGGATGGGAAGCCACCGCAGACCTGGCGATCGCAGAGAAATCCTGAGTTCTCTGCTCATCTAAGGCTCTCATTCCTTTTAGCAGCCAGTTTTCAGATCGTCCACTGAACTACAGTAGTATGTTGTTTAACAAGGCTGGACGATTTTCTATACGGAGGCGCTTCCTGTGCAGACTCTGCATGGATTTGCACTGACTAGACTAGGTTCCATGCCGACTCAGCGGTGCGTTGCTCAAAGCAACCAACTGAGAAACTGACCCCAATATCGCTAAACTTGCCGGAAGACACTGGAAGTCAGTGTGTATCAATCAGTGTGCACTACCAAAGTCTGATTCCCGCTATGAATGCTAAATCTGCTAACTCACTTCAACACGAAGCAACCTTGACTGCTGCGATCGAGCCAGATGCTTCAACCGTTAATAGAGTCAACCCTGACGAAACCTCTCCAACCGAGTTATCTCTCGAAACCCAAAAATTAGCCCATCTTCTTGCCACCGAGCTAGAAGCAGAACTTCAGATTACGAGTCAAACAATTCAAGCGGTGACCGATCGCATCGCTACAGAAGTTGAGCGAATTTGTCTCAAAAGCGATCGCATTCAGACTTCTGGAGAAATTAGCTCTTGGCGACTGACGTTGGCTCGTTATCGCCTCCAAAAATGTGCAACCTATTATCGACTCAATTCTCGGCAAGGTCGCGTTGAGCTGCATAGCACTCTCAGCACAATGGTTTACCGCCCGATCGCGCCTGCCCATTTACAGTTGAGCTTTCAGGCGCGCTGTAGTCTGATTGAAGATTTCCTGCAAGGTTTCTACACCGAGTCGCTTAGAGCCTTTCGACGAGAAAATAGATTAGCCGATAACTATCAGCCTCGCACTCGGCTACAGCTCGCTGAATATATGGCGTTTACCGAGCAGTATGCCAAGCGACGAATTACCCTGCCAAGCCAGCACAATCAGCAATTAGTCATTCTACGCGCTCAGCGATTTGCGAGTCGCCAACCCCACGAGATCGCCGTTGACATCGAAACCGCGATGGAGTCCGCAAAAGGAGATGAAGCAGAAGCCTATGGGCGATCGCCGATTCTGAAAATGATTCGAGAGCAGATGGTCGCCGATAGTGTTGACCCATCAGAAACAGCGTTGCGCGATCGAGTCGTTGATGAACTGATTCAATATCTCGAATCTCAGGGACAAACGGAGTGTGCGAATTATTTGACGCTGAAACTTCAAGATCTGTCCGTTCCTGAAATCGATGATATTTTGAATATGTCTCCGCGTCAGCGCGATTATCTTCAGCAGCGCTTTAAATATCACGTCGAAAAGTTCGCTATCTCCCAAAACTGGAAGCTCGTCCACGAGTGGCTAGGTGCCGACCTCGACCAAAATTTAGGATTACCTCCCCACGAATGGGACGCATTTTTAGCTCAACTGTCTCCCGATCAAAAACGCCTTCTCACCCTCAAACGATCCGCCGCAAGCGATCAGGAAATTACTCAAACCCTCAAGTGGACTGCTAAACAACTGCAAAAGCGCTGGGCAGGTTTGCTAGAAGCTGCTCGTCAGGTGCGAAACCAAGCAAAGTAATCCGTTTTAACGAGCGGTGTAATGGGGAGCATCAGAAGTCCGAAACTCTAGCGTTCAATACGGATTGCACTTCTCAGCCTGTGTTAAATTGAGCATAATCTTGCGGTTGAGTGGTATGGCGATCACGAAAAAAGCACTTGTTCTCGGCGCAACAGCAGCCGCAGTCACGGCAGTAACAGTTACAGGTTTTGGGATTCAGCGATCGAAGGTTCAAGCATTTTTCCGTGAAAATCCCAAAGAAGTGGTTGATGAAGTCTGGAACATTATCGATCGCAGCTTCGTCGATGGCACGTTTCACCAAGTCGATTGGAAAGCGGTTCGCACTCAATATCTCAATCGTGACTACGCCAGCAAGAAAGACGCTTACGATGCCATTCGCGAGATGCTGAAGAAGTTGGGTGATCCCTACACCCGATTTATGGACCCGGAAGAGTATAAAAATATGCAGATTGACACCTCTGGAGAACTAACAGGGGTGGGGATTCAGCTTGCAGCGGACGAAAAGACCAAGAAACTGACGGTCATCTCTCCGATCGAAGGGAGTCCTGCTGCAAAAGCTGGAATTTTGGCAAAAGATATCATTACTAAAATCGACGACACAAGCACCGATGGCATGGATGTCAACAAAGCCGTCACTCTGATTCGGGGAGCGGTAGGTTCTCAAGTTCAACTCACGGTTCTCCGCAATAATCAAGAGTTTAGCTACTCGCTCAAACGCGACAAAATCGAAATCCATCCCGTTCGTTACAGCCTCAAAAAGGCTCCCACGGGCGATATTGGCTACATTCGACTGGTGCAGTTTAGCGCCAACGCCGCCCCCGAAATGCGAGAGGCAATCCAGAATCTAGAAAAGCAGCAAGTGACGGGATATGTCCTAGATCTGAGATCGAACCCCGGCGGCTTACTTTACGCTAGCGTAGACATCGCCCGAATGTGGATTCAAGACGGTGGAATTGTCTCGACGGTCAATCGTCAGGGTGAATCTGATCGTGAAAATGCCGATCGCCGCGCCCTGACCGACAAACCTCTAGTCGTCTTAGTCGATGGCGGGTCTGCAAGTGCCAGCGAAATTCTCTCAGGGGCACTGCAAGATAACAGCCGCGGCACGATTGTGGGCACTAAAACGTTTGGAAAGGGACTCGTGCAATCGGTGCGCGGCTTGCAGGATGGCTCAGGGTTAGCCGTGACGATCGCGAAGTATCTGACTCCAAAAGGTCGCGATATCAACAAACATGGAATCGACCCCGATGTCGTCATTGAGTTGAGCGACCAACAGCGTCAAGCGTTAGGACGCGATCGCGACAAGATTGGAACCCCTGAAGATCCGCAGTTTGCCAAAGCGCTACAGGTGTTAAACCAACAGACCTCTGCTAAGAAATAACCCCAGTTAGACGGGTTTACACTTGCCTGCTCGAATTAAGCCAACCCGACGCGCGATCGCGACTCCTTGTGACTCAAAAGGACCCCACTGTTCGCGCTGAGTCGCTTCCTCCTCAATCGCTACCTCGTCGGCTGGCACAACTTTGCACGAGCCGTCTTCTTGTCTGACTACATACCAAGCGTCTGAATTGCTCATTGCTTTATTGATTGGCGATCTAACCAGTGGTTGACGAATCTCTGAGTACGGCGAGTTTGATACTTGCCTTTGAGTTTTGGGAAACCTTGATTTGTTAAGGAGTCTAGATTTTTAGCGAGACCGTCAAGATTTCCTAGAGCATTTCATAAAATTAAAGCCCCCCTAATTGTAGTTGCCTCCTACCCCCGCGAATCTTCTAGATAACTTTATGACTCCGCTTCGATCAAATCTCGCAGATAATTTTTAGGGCTTTTTTGCACCCTGTAAGATATGACACCCGACACCCAGCGTCCGTCTATTACGCCTCCTCCCGCGCCTCGTGTTCCACCTGCGCCACCACCCATGCGGGTTTTGTCCCACAGTGCCGCGATCGAATCGACTGACCCCACGATCGCCACCCTAGCGAACGAACTGACGCAAACGATGGCAATGCCGACTGCGCCCATGACAACCCATCATTCGTCTCCGTCTACCGCCATCAATTCGTCTCCCCCAACCACCGGAACGTCTGCCGGATTGGTGTCTTCAACCTCCTCAATGGGAGGACATCGTCCAGCCCCACCACCGACCGTTCCCGGTGCTGCCCGCAATGCTTATAGTTCGGGTTCTCCTACTTTAGAGCAGCTTATTCGCCACGCTTTCGATAAGGGGTTTTCAGACGTTCATGTTGGCGTAGGGGAGGTGCCTCGCTATCGAAATCGGGGTGAGATTGATATCACTGAGTGGCCCACGACCGATCGTGATACCTTCTTCAGTTGGCTTAGAGAAGTTCTCAGTGAGGCAGAGATTCGGCAATTTGAAGAAACGCTCGACTTTGATGGCGCAACTCAATATGAGTTTGCACGAGTTCGGATTAATATCTTTGACTCGCTGCACGGTCCGGCGATGGTCATGCGTTTAATTCCGCTGACTATTCTGACGATGGAGCAGTTAAATCTGCCTCCGGTTCTAAGAGATATTTGTCACTATCATAAGGGTTTAGTGTTGGTGACAGGTCCGACAGGTTCAGGTAAATCAACGACGATGGCGGCGATGCTTGACTACATCAACAAGGAGATGCCCAAACACATCATCACCATTGAAGACCCGATCGAGTTCGTCCACAAAAGTCGAAAAGCTCTGATCAAGCACCGAGAAGTCGGAATTCACACCCACAAGTTTGACAGCGCTCTAAAAGCAGCTTTGCGAGAAGACCCCGATCTGATTTTGGTCGGTGAAATGCGGGATAAAGAAACCGTGAACACCGCGCTTAAAGCTGCCCAAACCGGACACTTAGTCATGGGAACGCTGCACACCAATAGCGCTGTGAAAACGATCGAGCGGATTCTTAGCTTGTACAATCCCAGTGAGCAAGAACCGATGCGGGTTTCTCTCGCAGAATCCCTCGTGAGTGTCGTTGCTCAGGGTTTGTGCCGCACCACTGATGGCAAACGGGCTGCTTTCCATGACATCTTGATTAACACCGATGCGATTAGAGATTACATTCGCAAAGGTGAGATTGACGAGATCGAAGCCATTATTCCTAAATGTACGTTTGATGGAATGTGCACGATGAATCAGTCCCTCTACAAACTCTATGAAGATGGGCGGATTACCGAGGAAGTCGCGCTAGAGATGTCGCCCAAGGTGAATGAGATGGCACAAATGCTGCGAGGTCGGGTGTAAGACAGTGAATTTGCCCAATGCTGTAGAGACGTTCCGGTGGAACGTCTCGCCGATTTCGCCATGACCCACCATCTGCCACATCAAAAAAAGGGAGGACATAATTAGTCCCCCCTTTTTTCTGTAATCAAATTCCACAAATCAAATGAGAGCAATTTTCGGCATTGCTGAATCGATCGATGAAGCACAGATTTTACCCTCACCCTAGCCCTCTCCCAAAAGGAGAGGGGACAGGAGTTCTGGCTCCCTTCTCCCCAGGAAGAAGGGTTAGTGAGGGCTTGCCCCACTTCGTGAGGAGGGCATTTCATATCTGCATTCAGCAATGCCCGATTAGACTCCACCACCTGCCGCTTGAAGACGAGCACGAGCACGCTTCAGGGCTTGAGTTGCTTGAATTTGTTCTTGTTTGTTGGTACTTGCCTGAAGTTTGCTGTAGCGAGATTCAGCTTCGGTGTAGGCTGCACGCGCCGCCTCACGATCGATGCTGTCTCCACGTTCAGCCCCGTTGACTAAAACGGTCACTTCATTATTCTCGACTTCAGCAAAGCCGCCCATCAGAGCGATCGGAACCCAAGTCTTGTCGGCTGATCGAACCCGCATCACGCCCGTTTCTAGAGCCGTGAGTAACGGTGCATGACCGCTCAAAATACCGATTTGCCCGGTTGTGCTAGGAAGAATCACTTCCTCAGCGCTAGTATCCCAGACGGTTTTGTCTGGTGCAATCACACGAACGGTTAAAGCCATAATTTCCTCCAAAATAAAAGCAGTCGAGAGGGATAAGGGTTGAGCTGTCAGAAATCAATTCAGCCCTCATCCTGTTTCTACTTTGCTTCTGCCTTCATTTTTGCGGCTTTAGCAACGGCTTCTTCAATGTCGCCGACGAGATAAAATGCCTGCTCTGGCAGATCATCTAACTCACCTGCCAGAATACGTTTGAAGCCTTGGATCGTCTTCTCAAGCGAGACGTATTTACCAGGAGATCCGGTGAAGACTTCTGCCACAAAGAAGGGCTGAGACAAGAAGCGCTCGATTCGGCGGGCGCGAGCTACGATCGTCCGATCTTCTTCTGACAATTCATCTAGACCCAAGATAGCGATGATGTCTTGCAGCTCTTTGTAGCGCTGAAGGGTAGACTGCACCGCACGAGCCGTATCGTAGTGGTCATCCCCAACGATCGCGGGTTGCAGCATCGTCGAAGTCGAAGTTAATGGATCAACGGCGGGATAAATGCCTTTCGATGCCAAACCACGAGATAGGGAGGTGGTTCCATCTAAGTGGGCAAAGGTGGCGGCTGGAGCCGGGTCAGTAAAGTCATCCGCTGGGACGTAGACTGCCTGGATCGAGGTAATCGATCCTTCAGTGGTCGAGGTGATGCGCTCTTGCAGGTCGCCCACGTCTGTGCCCAGGGTCGGCTGATACCCCACCGCAGACGGCATCCGTCCAAGCAGTGCCGACACTTCAGAACCCGCTTGAATGAAGCGGAAAATGTTATCAACAAACAGCAACACGTCTTGCTTGTTCACATCGCGGAAATATTCTGCCATCGTCAGACCCGACAGACCGACGCGCATTCTAGCACCTGGCGGCTCGTTCATCTGACCATAAACCAGCGCAATTTTGGACTCACTCAGGTTGTCTTTGTTGATTACGCCCGATTCCATCATTTCGTTGTAGAGGTCATTGCCCTCACGAGTGCGTTCGCCCACACCCGCAAACACAGACACACCGCCGTGATTGGTCGCGATATTATTGATCAGTTCCATCATGATGACGGTTTTGCCCACACCCGCTCCGCCAAATAGACCAATTTTGCCGCCCCGACGATAAGGAGTCAGCAAGTCAATCACTTTGATGCCTGTTTCAAAGACAGAGGATTTGGTCTCAAGATCCGTTAGCTTAGGAGCATCCCGGTGAATGGGCAACCTGTCTTGGGTATCTACAGGACCCTTGTTGTCTATAGGCTCACCGAGAACGTTAAAAATCCGACCTAGGGTAGCCGGACCGACGGGCACGCTGATGGGTGAACCTGTGTCTGTCACTTCCATGCCGCGCACCAAACCATCAGTCGTGCTCATCGCAACAGCACGAACCTGGTTGTCGCCTAAAAGTTGCTGCACTTCGCAGGTGACTGACACGTCTTGTCCAGCTTCGTTGGTGCCTTTGATAGTCAAGGCGTTATAGATCTGTGGCATATTGCCGTTCGAGAACTTAACGTCTAAAACAGGACCAATGATTTGAGTGATATGACCGATATTCGTCTTCTCTGCGGTTGTGACCATGCTTACGCCCTAGTGTGTGATTCAGCGATTCAAACAATTAAAAACAAAACTTTGCGTGTTATCCGCAATTTTTCAGCTTATCACTGAGGGGTCACAGATAATTAAGCAGATTGTTGGTTGAATCAGAATCAACGCAAATCTCCTCTCAGGCTCCCTTTCAGATCAAAAGCCCCTCAGTTTGACGAGGAGCTTTAGTAGCGTAACGCGGCTCAGACATCTGGAAGGCTAATATGCGTCTTGCAACTCAAAGAAGTCTTGGGAAACATAGTCTTTACGAAGCGGATAGCCGACCCAATCGGCAGGCATTAAGAGACGCTTTAAACTGGGATGCCCTTCATAAATGATGCCGTACATATCAAACGATTCGCGTTCCTGCCAGTCTGCTGCTTTCCAAATCCAATAAACCGATGGGACTACCGGATTTTCGCGGGGTAGAAAGACCTTGAGACGCACTTCGTCAGGTCGATCGGCATTATCACTCAACTTCGCCAGATGGTAAAAGCTGACCAACTCCTGACCGGGACCAGAATCATAGCCGCCCTGGCACTGAAGGTAATTAAACCCATAGGCAAAGAGCGCGGTCGAGAACGGAATCAGAAGTTCCGCATCAACTTTGATCATCTCGGTGCCGCTGGCATCTTTTCCTAAAAACTCATGCTCAAAGCCGTTTTGAGTCAGCCACTTTGACGTTTTGCCCACTTCGATAATAGGAGCCGCTTCAGTTTCAGAAGCATTCGGTTGGAGTTCTTCAGCCACGATCGAGACCCTCCTTTTCGGTTGCCTTGAGTGCAGGTGCGATCGGCAGACCCATCGCTTCTCTCAATTCTGCAGCAGGGGTTTGGCGATCAGCGAGCGCCATATATCTGCCATCGTGAATTTCAGCAACCGCTTTCATGCGGTGAGTCGTGCTGTAATAGCGATGCGTCTGACGAAGAGCACCTCGTTCCTGAATCGACTCGTTTGAGATTTTCTTTCTCAGCTTGATGATGGCATCGACGATCGCTTCCGGGCGAGGAGGGCAACCAGGAAGATAGATGTCAACTGGGATCAGCTTGTCCACACCCCGAACCGCCGTGGGCGAATCGACGCTAAACATACCGCCCGTAATGGTGCAAGCACCCATCGCGATGACATACTTCGGCTCTGGCATCTGCTCATAGAGACGAACGAGCGCCGGAGCCATCTTCATCGTGATTGTGCCAGCAGTAATGATCAGATCTGCTTGGCGAGGCGACGATCGCGGCACCAGACCAAAGCGATCGAAGTCGAACCGCGACCCAATCAATGCTGCAAATTCAATAAAGCAACAGGCAGTTCCAAAGAGCAGCGGCCACAGGCTGGAGAGCTTCGCCCAATTATAAAGATCATCAACGCTCGTCAAAACCACGTTTTCAGACAGAGCTTGAGTGATATCAGGACGCTCGATCGGGTTAATCAACCCCTCAGCAGCGCCATTTCTTGCAGTAAGTTCCGAGTTCATGACCATTCCAACGCTCCTTTGCGCCAAGCGTAGACTAAACCAATAATGAGAATCCCGATAAAAACCAGTGCCTCGATGAACGCTAATAGCCCTAATCGACTAAAGGCGACTGCCCACGGATAGAGAAACACGGTTTCAACATCAAAGATCACAAAGACCAGTGCAAACATATAGTAGCGAATGTTGAACTGAATCCAAGCGCCTCCGATCGGCTCCATGCCCGATTCATAGGTCGTGCGGCGCTCAGGTCCACGACGACTCGGACGCACCAGCTTAGAAGCCGTCAATGCCAGGACGGGCACCAAACTACAGATGAGTAGGAAGCCCAGAAAATATTCGTAGCCAGTCAGGACAAACACAGTAATAGCCGCCTCTCATAGGGTGGGTGAAAACGCTTGTGTTACTTCTTCTTCACACTCACATTATAGATGGACGTGACCCTCTGGCGTATATTCAACGACTCACAAGACTAAAAATCTGCCCAGCCGTTGATAGATAGTTTTCTATGGAGTCGCTTCTTACCATTTCCCAAAAATGGATCTTAAAAAGGTGGAGTCATAATGTCATAATAATTAACGGAGATTCTAAGATTGGCATTCTAGTCCACTACCGTCTCCTAGAGCTATGAGCACCGAAGTTATTGATCCAAAATCACTCGATCGTCATGAATGTGCCGCCTGCGGCTATGTTTATGAGCCTGTAAAAGGAGACGATCGTCGAAATATCGCCGCGGGAACTCCGTTTGAGGAATTGCCTCCTAGCTGGCGTTGTCCCGTATGTGGCGCACCCACGTCTAGGTTTCAGAACGTCGGTCCGCTCAATAGCCCATCTGGGTTTAAAGAGAATCTGGGGTATGGCTTTGGAGTCAACACACTAACGCCAGGGCAAAAAAATCTCCTCATTTTTGGTGGGTTGGTTCTATTCTTCTTGTTATTCCTCAGCCTCTATGGGTTGCAGTAGTCGAGCAAATTCGCTACAGAAAACGTAAATTGTTATCAGAGATTAGAAGCGATGCAGTGGACTGTGAGAGCCTGGAAACAACTTGTCATATTATTGGCGGTCGCTTTATTGACCACTAGCTGCAAAGCTTTTTTGCCGACCGTCGCCAACAACCCCTGGGAAATCATTTCACTCCCCGTTGAAGAGAATCTTCTCGATGTCAGCTTTACGGGCGACTCAAAGCACGGTTGGCTCGTCGGCACAAACTCATCCCTCTTAGAAACTGACGATGCTGGAAAGACCTGGGAACTACGCAAGCTCGATCTAGGCGAACAGAATTATCGCTTGAGTTCCGTCAGTTTCTCAGGGCAAGAAGGCTGGATTACGGGACAGCCTTCCCTCCTCCTGCACACCACCGATGGCGGTAAAGCCTGGTCACAGATTCCTTTGAGCGAAAAGCTGCCGGGAGCGCCCAGCACCGTAGTGGCGATCGGCGCAAATGCCGCAGAAATGACGACCGACTTGGGCGCAATTTATCGGACAGCCGACGGCGGTCGCAACTGGAAAGCAATGGTGACTGAGGCATTTGGCGTGCTGAGGAGCCTCGATCGAGCAGCCGACGGCAAATATGTCGCCGTGTCTTCGAGAGGAAACTTCTTCTCAGTGTGGGAACCGGGCGATCAGGCTTGGCACCCTTATAACCGCAATAGCTCTCGTCGCGTGCAGAGCATGGGCTTCACCAAAGATGGTCGTCTGTGGATGTTAGCGCGGGGTGGGCAGGTGCAGTTTACGGCTTCTACTGATCCAGAAGACTGGCAAGAAGTCCAAAACCCAGAATATTCAACGAGTTGGGGTCTGCTAGATCTGGCTTACCGTACACCCGATGAGCTCTGGGTCGTCGGTGGAAGCGGCAACTTGCTCGGCAGTTTCGACGGGGGCAAAACCTGGCAAAAAGACAAAGAGGTTGAGAACGTTCCGGCTAACCTGTATCGAATTGTGTTTCTTAGCCCCGAACAAGGGTTTGTCATTGGTCAGCGAGGAACGTTACTGAGATATCAGGGAACCCCGCAAGCTGCCTGATCCCCAGTGCTAATTTGAAGGGCTTTGGTAGCGGTTTTTAAGTGCTCGTTTTGAAAGAAACCAAACCCTACAAATTGTAAATTCAAAGGGTTTGCTTGTGAGGATTTCTATCGTCCCTTATGATGTTTATAAGGCTTTTAATTGTTGTCCGTGGAGGAATCTGAATGGCTGGTACTACTGGAGAGCGTCCGTTTGGTGACATTGTTACAAGTATTCGCTATTGGGTGATTCACAGCATCACCATTCCGGCTTTGTTTGTGGCAGGTTGGTTGTTTGTCAGCACAGGCTTGGCATACGACGTGTTTGGCACTCCTCGCCCCAATGAATATTTTCCCGCCGCACGGCAAGAAGTGCCGATCGTCAACAATCGCTTTGAAGCAAAGCAGCAAGTTGACCAATTCATTGGCGAAAAAGACAAGAAGTAGTTTTTCCCCCAACTGATTCAAATACTATGACCAGCAATTCTCCCAATCAACCGATCGTCTATCCCATTTTTACGGTGAGATGGTTAGCCGTTCACACGCTAGCGGTTCCTTCTGTTTTCTTTTTAGGCGCGATCGCGTCCATGCAGTTTATTCAACGATAGGTAAAAGCAATGGCAGCTAAATCTCCCAACCCCAACCAGCAGCCCGTTGAGCTAAATAGAACGTCCCTCTACTTAGGCTTGTTGGCAATCTTTTCGCTCGGCATTCTATTTTCCAGCTATTTCTTCAACTAATCAAACATTCAGGCGGCTAACCCCGTTTAGAGTGGTCTACAAATCGATCGCTTGTTAGGAGGTAAAACTGTGGGTACTGGTGGAAGAATTCCCCTTTGGATTGTTGCAACCGTAGCAGGAACCGGAGTTCTATGTGTTTTAGGTCTTTTCTTTTACGGGGCTTATGCGGGTTTAGGCTCCTCAATGTAGGATGATCTGGACTTGTTCTAAGCAATTTGTTTAATAAAAAGAAAGCCGCTTATCTATTTAGGTTAGGCGGCTTTTAATGTTGATGTCAGTGTGCTGCTCGCTTAGACACCCGTTGGGTCTTCGCGCTCAATGTATAGAAACAGCAAGCCCATGACGACGATCGGCACGAGCCAGGTAACAACGGGGATTAGAATCCAGGGCAGATATGATGCTGCGTATGAACCTGTCATAAGGTTTTTCCTAGGGTTGTTAGATGAGTCCATCTCTGAAGTTACTTGTGAAAGGGTTCACTGATTTGGGGTTCTAAGAATTCTTAACATTCAGGAGAGGTTCATTAGACTTTATTGAGTATTCCGAACGCCTCAAGCATCAAACTCATCCAGCGAGAGGTCGGGTAAGTCTGGCGGAATGACCGCACGATCGAGCACTACTTTATGACTTTCGCGCTGGGTCGCGACTTCGACAGCGATCGCTTCGAGCTGAATCTCTAGACTGCCAAAGGGCACGATTAGCTGAGTGCTTGCCTCCAAATCACCCAAGCCGTTAGGCGCAAAATCGACGAGCCAGCGAGGACCATCTAACAAAGCACGAGTTTGGCGATCGTTGATCCAGAATTTGACGTAGAAGCGCGGCAGAAGATTGGGAAGCCTAGCGCGAATAGCAATCGATCGACCTGCGATCAGTTCTTCACCCACAAGGTCTAAAATCGGCGTTGGAACGTCTTGATCGAGCGATAGGAATAAGGGATTTGGAACCTGGTTTACCGAGGGCTGAGGCTGCTTTTGAGGAGTTGAGATGGCTTCTATCAGTGGCTCATCTTCTACAACGACTTCTTGACTTAACAACTTGTCTTCGAGAGAAAGTGGCAGCGCGGTCGTCTCAAAAGATGTTGAAGGAACGATCGCACCCTCAATAGGCGATTCAGGTAAAGTCGCGCTTTCTGGTTCAGGAATTGTCTCTCTTAATTCTTCGGATAACTCTGTGTCAGATGCCAACAAATTCAGCCGATCGAGAAACCGCCCCTGAATATTTAAAGCTTGAAATGCAGACTGAACGGGAGAAACTTTGGCAATCGCCCCTAGTCGCTGAGATTCGGGTTCGGGTGGGAGCGTGAGTTGAGGTTGGATTGAGGCGGACTCGATCGAGTCCGCCTCCTCAGTTTCGGGAACGATCGCGGCTTCAGCGCTGGCAGCACTAACAGGTACAGCAAACGATGGCAGATCCAGACCTTTTTTGCTGCCTTCTGAAGTTGAGGCTGACGGGTGAAGTTGAGGCGGCAACGGCTGATCTGAGGCATATTTGAAGCTCGGAGGCTCTTTAGGAGTCGCAACAAGATTTAAGAAGGTGAGATTGAGGCTGGGAGATTCGGAAGGTTTTTCAGCCGCATTGGCGGCAGACTCTAGCGATCGCTCCAGTTCTTCTTCATCCGCGATCGGGTGATCAGCGATCGTCTCCAATAGTTCATCGGCATCGGCAGTGAGCGTAAACGACTGACTCGCCAACACAGATGGCTCCTCGGAGGCTAAAGTCAAGTCATAAAAGGTAACTTCACCCAAAATCAACTGGGTCTTGAAGTCAGACGGTAGCGTCAAGTTGCAAGTGATCGGAGTTGGAATCGATTGATTGAGAATCGGTTTGCGAGTCTCCAGCAAAACTTTGGCGCTCTGGGGGTCGCGGAAGCAAATTCTGATTTCGGCATGAGTGAGTAAGACGGGCGTTTCTGACTGATCTACTGGAATAATTTGACCTGAAAGCGTTAGCGGTTGCCCTCGACGGGCGATATAGGTGTCTTGAGTCAACACGATTTGCAGCGGAGGAAGCTGACTTGCTTGACCACTCTCTTGAGCGAGTTGCTCTGTGATTTGCAGCAAGCGATCGACAGACGATTCAGCCGCGTTGACCGATTCAGCAGGGGTTTCTTCGGGCGTGAGTTCGGGTGAATCCCAAGATTCAGCAGTCGGCTGAGAGGAAACGATCGCGGATTCTGGAGTGGAGTCGGCAATTTCGATGGTCGATTCGACGGGTTCGGGGGAGGTTTGCCAATTGGGTTCCCACTCTTCGTCTGGCTCGATCGGCGACACCTCAAACTGAACAGAATATTGCCAGCCGTTGCCCATCAGCTCTGACATCAAATCGCCAGAGCAGGTGAGTTCCCAGGTGCCAGATTTGAGAGACGTGTAGGGAATCACCACAACTAGCCCGTCTGCATTGGTGCGATTCGATCGCTTCTGAGTGCGGCGTTTGGGCGGAACTTCTTCCGTCGCCTGATGCATGATGCGAACTTCGACATTGGTTTGTTTGCGGCTCGATCGTGCTACGACGCGATAGCGACCTTCTAGAATTTCCACAGTCGGAGATTCTAGGGGCAACCAAGAGCGATCGCCTTCTTTTTGTAATAGAAATTCCCAATACTCCATCTCAGCCATGTTCGAGGAGCTTCCCGCGCTAATTGTTCAGGCTGTTAATCTAACCTGTTTCTGTCAGGCATTTTACCTGAGTCTTCGCCTAAACACTGAAAAAGAGCCTGAATGTTTTTGGCAGACAGGCTCTCACACTAGATTCCGTAGGAAGGTTAGTTAAATCCGCCTCGGAAGATGCCATCAATAATGGAGAAATTGCTCAACAGCAGATAGGCAACGAAGGCGCTGCCTGTTGCACCCACAAAAAATCCACCCGTAAACTGGCTCCAGCCATTAGCAGACTGAAGAGAATCGCTAGAGCTTTCGTCGTCTCCTTGGAAAGACACTAGCCCATAAGCAGAGAGGCAAAGGGTTGCAATCAAGACGAGCGCGACACCCGAAATCAGCCCGCCCGCGTTGGCAACATCAGAGTCACGCAGGGGACCTAGCTTTACCCAAGGACCAATGATGAAGTAGCCGTGAGCCAAGCCGATTTCTAGCCCACGCAGCAGAGGAGATAGCCCTTTGCGATAGGCGGGCAAGTTGCCGACAAACGCACGGGTAAAGGCGGAGTCACTGATAGGAGTTGAAAGATGCCCTGTAAACGGATCGCCGTTGTAGGGTTTGATGAGCTGCTCAGTCATAAGTTAATATTTCCTAGCACTTTGAACAGTGACAGAAGAATTTGACACTCATCTTAAGCAGGTGCGGGGACACATTCTTGAAAGCGAGCGTTGAGCGTTAGAAAAGTTCACTATTCTAGTCATCTCTCAAACGGAATATTTGCTGACGAAGTTTGTCAACCATTTCTAAAAGGGCGGTTTGCTCGATCGCCGTTTGCTCTCCGCTTCTCAACCACTTCAACTGCACGGTTTTAGTTTCTGCCTCGGTGTCACCCAAAATCAGACAGGCAACCGCATCGCTACGATCGGCGCGTTTGAACTGTTTCCCAAAGGCACTGCCGCTTAAATCAAGTTCGGTGATGAAGCCCGATCGTCGCAGCGATTGCGCCAAGGTTAGCGCCTGAGACTCTGCCTTCTCACCTCTGGACACGATATAAAAGTCCACTGGGGAAGGCGTTGCAGGCTGAATTTGTTGCAGAAGCAAGATTAATCGCTCTAATCCCATCGCCCAACCGACCGCCGGGGTTTCGGCTCCGCCCAGTTCGGCAACGAGTCCGTCATAGCGACCTCCCGCGCAAACCGTCGCCTGTGCGCCCAAATCGTCAGACTGAATCTCAAAAACAGTGTGGGTGTAATAGTCCAGCCCACGAACGAGCCGGGAGTTGACGTTGCAGGCGATGCCTAAATCACTCAATAGCTGCTGCACCCGATCGAACCGCCGTTGAGAATCGGGACTGAGATAGTCTAAGATACCAGGTGCCTGATCCAAAATGGTTTGGGTGCGCGGATCTTTGCTGTCGAGAATCCGTAAAGGATTGCGAGTCAGACGATCTTGAGAGTCCGCGTCTAATTCTTCTTTGAAAGGAGTCAGATAAGCGACCAATGCCTCTCGATATTTTTGGCGATCGCTGCTGTCTCCGATCGAGTTCAAATCCAGTCGTAAATCTTTTAAACCCAGCGTTTGCAAAATCTCAGTGGCAAGCGCGATCGCTTCAGCATCGGCTCGAAAATCTGCACTCCCCAAAACCTCAACGCCCAGTTGATGAAACTGTCGCTGCCGTCCCGCTTGAGGACGCTCATAGCGAAACATCGCCCCAACATACCAGAGCCGCTGCACGCCTCCCTGAGCAGAAAGATTATGATCGATGTAAGAACGCGCCACTCCAGCCGTGCCTTCAGGTCGAAGGGTTAAAGAGCGATCGCCCCGATCTTGAAAGGTGTACATTTCTTTACTGACGACATCAGTGGCTTCGCCCACGCCGCGCTCAAACAGTGTCGTCTGCTCAAAAATGGGCGTGCGAATTTCTCGATAGGCAGCCCGCGTCAGAATATCCCGCGCGATCGCTTCGACCCGCTGCCAATAACCCACCTCATCGGGCAAAATATCCCGCGTTCCTCGGCTTGCTTGAATTGAACTCATGAACCTACTGTAAAAACTTTATTCAGCCTGAACGTCTTCCCAGGCACCATAGCAATCGCCATAGTAAGCCAAAATCTGATCAACTCGCGTCTGAGAAGCCGCCGTTGCAGAGTCTACAAACTGAATCCACAAACTTTCAATTTGGCTTTGGCGATAGTCGAAATGGGTCGATCGCTGCGACACTAACCCAGTTTCAACCCCTTCAACTTGAGACAAATGGGCGGCAACTTCTCGATAAACAGCTAGCGGCAACTCCTTACATTGGACGTGATATCTCAACTTTGGTGCTCCTGTATAGGTGTGTCAATTAGACGTTCCAGCGAAACGTCCTACAGGATTGTCTCATTTAGCGGTGCTGATGCCTTTATAAGGAGGGAGGGCGCAGCAATTGACCTCATCTAGACAGACTTTGCCCCACTGCAATGCCCACCGGACTAGGGAAACCCGATTGTCAGTTTCTGTCTTGGTCAAGATATTGCTGATGTGGTTATCCACCGTGCGCTTACTGATTTCTAACCTTTCAGCGATATCTTGGTTTGTCAAACCAGCCGCTACTAGCTCGATCACTTGCAGTTCCCGATCGGAGAGCGTTGCCTGCACTTGAGATTCGCTCTCTGCCATAATCGTTGATTCCTATACTGTGTATATGTACTTATTCTGACTTAATTCTAGAAGGTTGTTGGTCAAGCGCGAAAGGCTTGCGTTTAACATGGAGGATGTCAGAAGCCGTTTTTAGGTGAACCGTCGAGCTAAATTGCGAGACCCACCCATCCCTATCCTCAATGCAAAACGATCAGCCCATTCTTCAGTGCTCTAATTTTTTCTGTCAGGCTCTCAATCTAGAAAGCCACAGATTTTGTCACAAGTGTCGATCGCCGCTGATTAAGCGGTATTTGTGGGCAGTCGGATCAGGGTTAGAAGCGTTTGCGTCTGGGGAGTTGGTGGGCGATCGCTATCTGCTCAAAAATGGTCAAATTCTCCTCGATACGAAGCCGGGTTTAGCTCCCGAAAGCCCCTCTGAAATCCCGGCAAAGTGGGAAGTGTATTTACGGTTGTCTCCGCTTCGACTCCACGTTCCGCAGATCTATGGAGTAGTGACAGAACCGCGATCGACCTCGACGCTTCTTTTGTTAGAAGATGCGCCGATTTATCCCGACGGAGCAACGCTGAGACAAGGCACCGATTTGGCTGGCAGCATGATGCCAAAGCTGACGAGTCTTTGGCAAGAAAGTCATTCCCTCCGGCAGCTTAATTGGCTGTGGCAGATTTCTCGATTATGGGAGCCGTTTTGTCAAGAGCATGTAGCTTCTACTCTTCTAAACTCTGATCTGCTGCGGGTTGATGCGTCTGCTGTCCGATTGTTAGATGTGCAGCCCGACTCTCAAGAAAGTCCGACTTTGGCAGAGTTGGGTCAGCTTTGGGAACAGTGGCAAGAACAAAGTGCTGCTTCCTCGATTTCGGGCTTTCTGTCTCAACTTTGTCAGCACATGATCCAGGGGCAGATCAGAACAGGAGATCAGCTAATGGATCGGCTGGATCAGGGAGTGACTCATTATGGGTGGAGTCAGACGCGAAAAATTCAGATTGCGACGTTTACTGACCAAGGTCCGAGTCGTCAGAGCAATGAAGATGCGTGTTATCCGGCGAGTGGAAGCCAGGTTGAGTTGACGATCGGACAAGCCTCAAAATCCTCGGCAAAACCTCTACTGATTGTCTGTGATGGCATTGGCGGACACGAAGGCGGAGAAGTGGCATCGGAGTTAGCGATCGCCACCCTAAAAGCCCAAACCGAAAACCTATTCTCAACCACCCATCACACTGACGCAGCGACCTTAGTGAGCGGACTAGAACAAGCTGCCCTTGTCGCAAATGATGTAATTTCGCAGCGCAACGATCAAGAACATCGCCAAGAACGTCAGCGCATGGGAACTACTCTAGTCATGGCACTCGCTCACGCCCATGAGCTATTGGTGTCTCATGTGGGTGACAGCCGCGCCTACCGAGTTACCCGAACGGGATGCTACCAAGTCACGTTAGATGATGATGTCGCATCGAGAGAAGTTCGGTTAGGGTATGCCCTTTATCGAGATGCCCTTCAGCAACCTGCCTCTGGCGCTCTCGTTCAGGCTTTGGGAATGAGTAGTTCTAACTTTCTGCATCCGACCGTGCAGCGGTTTGTGTTGGACGAAGATTGTGTGTTTCTGCTCTGCTCAGATGGGTTGAGCGACCACGATCGAGTCGATGAATGTTGGCAAGATGAGATTGCCCCAATTTTGGACGGCAGTGTTGATCTCGCAGCCGCAAGCCGTCGATTAGTTGAGATTGCCAATACTCGCAATGGACACGACAACGTTACAGTGGGCTTGGTCTATTGTCAGGTGACGCAAAATCAGACCTCGATCGCTCCTTTAGAGATAGATTGGACTCGATCGACTGCACGACTTGCTGAACGCTCGCCCAATGAGCCTTTAGAAGAATTTCCATCTCAACCCTCTACTCTGAAAACTCAGATTGCTCAACCGCCGCGATCGTCTTTTTGGGTCTTGTCATTGTTGGTGATGCTGCTGTCACTGCTGGGCATTGGCGGACTGCTGGTGCTGCTAGTGCCTGAGATTCGAGCCATGCTGAACCCGGTTAATTTATCGCCACCTAGCCCGACTCCGATTGCCAGTTCTCCGATTCCTACGGTTAGCCCCTCGACTACTCCCGCGTTACAAACGAGACAGGTGATTCAGCTCGATCGCCCTTCTGCAAGTAACGGCACTCAAATTCCGGTGCTGTTTGCATTGACCCGTCAACCCAAGATCTCAGTGCCTTCTACAGCAGAACAACGGGTTGGGAGCGTAGTGCCAGGGACGATCGTGCGAGTAGTCAAACAGCAAGCAACCGATGATCGCATCTTGTGGGTTGGGCTTGAAGTCTGCTCTGTCCCGGCTGACAATAAGATGTCTAACACCGTCAAACCAGGAGATTTTGGCTGGCAGGAAGAACGGACGATCGTGCCGTTTGTCACCCAAAATCTAAGCCTCAAACCTGTTCAACTAGGACGATGTGCGCCTTCTGCCTCGTCCGCTACTCCTTTCCCCTCGGCGACTCCCTGATGCCACTCCCAAGATTTGAGGCGCAAAGTTTAGCGAAGCTCGATACACTGATAAAGCACTGGGTGTCATGGTTGATCAGACCGCATGGAATGAGTGATTCATCTACTATTTAAGAAGTTAGGATTGGTTGTGGTTGTGAATGTCTTTGCCTGAAATTCCTTGTTTAAGTCTTGCGATCGAGCGTCTTCGTGCCACTGAAGTCAGTCACTTTGCGATTCATGTGATTGAGGCTCCCTATAAAGGGGGCTATGTTTTGCGCGACTGCACTTGGTCTGAGTCACTGGTTCAAACCTGGCACGCGTGGCAAGAATTATTTTCTGCGCGTAGTTTGCCCCCAGTGCCTCACGTTTCTGAGGTGAAGATCCCGGCACCCGTGGCTGAGGCGACTACTCCATCAGGTCAGCCTGTTTCTCGCGGGGTGCGCTTGATGCAGACGTTGGGAATTGATCTGTGGGGGTGGCTGTTTGGAGGTTCTATTCAAAGTAGCTTTGACCAAAGTCAGGGCATTGCGATCGGACAAGCGAAACCTCTGCGTCTGCGTCTCGACATTCGCGACCCTGATTTGATTGCAATTCCGTGGGAGATCATGCAGATTCAGGCAGGGAAGCAAGCCATTTCGCTTAGTCAGCAGGTGCTGTTTAGTCGCACGACTAGCGATGTTGATGCCCTTCCCCCGCTGCGGACGGATCAGAGTTTAGCAGTTTTGCTAGTGTTGGGACAGGATGCTGCGCCCGCAGTTCCACCGATTTCAGGAGGGTTGGATGACCTGTCTTCGCGGGCGTTGCGCGATCGTCAGCCAACCCTCAAAAAACTCAAGCTAGAGCAAGAAGCCGCTGCGCTGTCTCAAATCTTGCAAAATCGAGGAGGATTGGGCAACCCTTCCGATCGCAACGCCTACCAATATGCGGCTCCCTGTCAGGTGGATATTCTGCTGCAACCCACTCCGGCTGAACTGATTGAAAAGCTGGAAACTGAGCGCTACAACGTCCTGTTTTATGCAGGGCATGGCGAGCCTGCTCCTGATGGTGGGCTGTTGTTTTTGCGCCCCGATATGACGCTCAACGGCACCGAGTTGGCGCAAGTGCTCACCCGTTGTCGGGTCAAGCTGGCGGTGTTTAACTCCTGCTGGGGCGCACAGCCCGACGAGCAAACCTATCAGGCGATTCCGCGCAGTAGTTTAGCGGAGGTGCTATTGCATCACGGAGTCCCGGCGGTGTTGGCAATGCGGGAGCCGATCACCGATCAGGAGGCTCTGAGTTTTATTCAGGCATTTGCTCAGGCGCTGGCAGATCGGATGCCGATCGACCAAGCCGTTGCGGTGGCAAGACAGCATCTCCTGACATTATTTAAGTTTAATCAGCAAGCCTGGACGCTGCCCGTCCTCTATATGCACCCAGAATTTGAGGGTGAATTGCTGAAACCGTTGGATGAAGGCGCGACTCAATTTCCGCCAAATCCGAGCCAGTTTGGGCGACGATCGGCGATCGCATCCCTACGATCGCTAGTGACTACCAAAGTCTGGACGGTGCGCGGGGGGCTGATGCGCGTCGGCATGAGTGACGATAATGATTTGGTTTTGCCTGGAGAACCGGGAATTTCTCGCAGGCACGCTGAGATTTTTTATCGCAATGCGTCTCAAGATACCGGGCAACCGACCTACTTTTTGCGCGACTTTTCTCGCTATGGCACTTGGGTGTTTACGAGTGGCGGCTGGCAAAAAGTCCACCATCAAGAAGTCTTGCTTCAGTCCGGCGTGCAGTTAAAATTTGGAGGATCGCAAAATTCTACGTTAGAGTTTTCGGTCACGGCTCCCGAATCGCCTGACTCGGCATAAGTGCAGCCAAATCTGATCACCCGATCGGGCTAATTTATGAATTGGGTTACGGAATGTGTAACGGGCGAGTTGTAGATATCACCACAAACAGCAGTGACTCAGTGGATGCGGGTATTACAGTATGGCAAGTGAAGCAAATCGTTCTCATTCGATCGTAGGTCTGCAAACCGAGCAAGACTTCGCAAACGCACTTCTTCAAACCGACGATGTGACCCTACGGTGGAATCCGAACAACTCCATTGATACGGTTGAGATTGAGGTGGCAGAAACCCCCACCAGCACAATCTCCTATCCCTGGAATCCGACCGACCCTGGTGCCGAGTCATTTCTTTTAGAACTCGAACGAGAGTTTTCGTTAGAGGACTGGGATGACAGCGAGGTTGCTTTACGATCGAGCGCTTTCTTTAACCAGCTTGACGGACTGTGGGCAGCTACTGACTTAAAAACGACGCTGGCTCAAAAATTTGCATCGGTGCCTCAGACGCTATTGGCGGCGATCGCGCGTCAGGCTCAAAAAGTGGTTGAGACTTCTAACTCTCTGGCAGATCAGTTGGTGCAGTGTGTTCAAGAAGCCCTACCGACGTGGGCAGATGATGATTTGCAGGTGTTGGCGCGTCCTTTCGCGTATGCGATGCGAAGCGATGGTGCAAATGTTGTCGATGCGACGGTGAATAGCGTTCGCCCGATCGCGTGGAGTGATTTGTCTGAAACGGAACAAGCGCGGATGAGTTTGGCGATCGCGCGCTATGCAATCGACCAGTTAGGCAACCCCTAAAATTGCAGGGTTCGATTTTATGACTAGCATTGAAGGCGTGGCGGTGTCACGCCCTTTTTGTTGGGATAGATTACTTCGATTGCCATTTATAGATTTGAGATTGTCATCATGTTGCCTGAACGATCGCTGACTGCCATTCGGTGCGCTTTTCTGGATTTTGTCGATGATCCGTTCTATGTGGCTGAATCAGAGAGCGTTCGTTATTTTGCTGATGGATTGCTCGTTTTAGAAGAGGGCAAGGTCAAAGCCCTTGGAGACTATCAGCAGCTTAAAGATCAGTATTCAGAGGTTGCGATCGTGGCGCATCCCGATCGCTTGATCATGCCGGGGTTTGTGGACACGCATATTCATTTTCCTCAAACCGAAATGATTGCCGCTTACGGTGAGCAACTTCTGGAATGGCTCAATCAATACGCCTTTCCGACTGAGAGAAAGTTCAAAGATAAAGCCTATGCTCAGAAGATTGCCGCTTTTTTCTTAGAGGAACTGCTGAGGAACGGCACCACGACCGCCCTAGTGTTTGCCGCCGTTTATCCTGAATCAGTCGATGCCTTTTTTGAAGAAGCCAGCCGTCGAAATCTTCGCATGATTGCAGGCAAAGTCATGATGGATCGCAACGCCCCAGATTTCTTGTCTGACACTGCCGAAACGTCTTATCAAGACAGCAAACGCCTGATTGAGAAGTGGCACAAACACGGGCGGCTGCTCTACGCCGTTACGCCCCGATTTGCCATCACCTCAACCGATGAGCAACTGCGGCTAGCAGGCAAGCTGTTAGAAGAATTTCCAGATGTTTATCTACACACTCATCTGTCAGAAAACATGGATGAGGTCGCCTGGGTGAAGGAGCTTTTTCCCCGCTGCACAGGCTATTTGGATGTCTATGATCAGGCGGGATTAGTGGGCGATCGCTCCGTTTTTGCTCACGGAGTTCAGCTCACAGATCAGGAGTTTCAGCGATTGTCAGAAGCCAATGCCGCGATCGCATTTTGCCCCACGTCAAATCTATTTTTGGGGAGCGGACTGTTTAGAATCGAGCAGGCTAAATGTGTGGAACATCCTGTCAAACTCGGCTTGGGAACTGATGTCGGCGGGGGAACCAGCTTTTCGATGCTGAAAACTGCCCACGAAGCTTACAAGGTTGCTCAACTGCGGCGACAAACCCTATCCCCCTTCAAAGCCCTATTTTTGGCAACGCTAGGCGGCGCTAGAGCGCTGTCGCTTGGGGATACGATCGGAAACTTTGACGTAGGGAAAGAAGCTGATTTTATCGTGCTGGATGTGCGATCGACTCCGTTAATGGCGGTTCGCAACCCAGTCGCCAACGCCATCTCGCTTGCCGACCTTGCTGATCAAGTTTTCAGTCTCGTCATTATGGGAGACGATCGGGCGATTTGTGCTACCTACATTGCTGGAGAACTGGCTTACGAGAAAAGTAGCAGTCCTGATTTTTGAGCCGTCTCCGTAAATTCCGCACACTGTCCGTATGAATGTGAAGCTTGCGAGATCCGTCCGCGCTTTTGGGGAATGATGAGTCGGTCAGGACTGCGATCGAGGCTCATCAACGGCATCAACAGAGAAATTCCTTTTCTGTGATTCTACATAGGCTCGTGAATTAAACAACTTCGGGAATTGTACAAGCCGGATTTACCCTCCTCACGAAGTGGGGCGAAGCCCTCGCCTAACCCCTTCTCCCTAGGGAGAAAGGAACCAGAGTTTGCTCCCTCTCCCTAGGGAGAGGGTTGGGGTGAGGGCAAATTCGGATCTTAGTTTAATTCACGATCCCTAGAAGCCGATGAGCAGTTCTGCAACGAGATCCTTTCATCCTCTTGCAGGCGTTTTGGTATGGCAACGCGCAACCGACCTTCGTTTTTTCTAGCTCTTCAGTTGAGTCTTCTTTGCACATCAGTAATTGTGCCAATACCCCAAAAGGCACTGGCAACTAGTCCGTCTGCCCTTTCGGCGCAGGTTCATAAGTTGGCAAGCAGTTCGTCGCCTGAGTCAGCGATCGCTACGCTTAAAAAAGAGGGTGCCCCAGCGATCGAGGCACTGATTCACGTCATCAAAGACCGCAAAGAGCCGCAATCTGTGCGATTGTTTGCGATCGCGGCGATCGCAGAGATGGGTGCGGATGCAAAAACGGCGGTTCCTGCTTTGGTGTCGGTGCTTCAAGATTCGCCTCCCGCGATTCGTCTAAAGGCGATCGAGGCACTGGCAGGGATTGGCGCGAATGCAAAAGCGGCAGTGCCCGAACTGCGGAGCGTCTTAACGGATAAAGATTCTAGTGACGAGGTGCGTCAGGCAGCCATAAAAGCGCTGGGAAGGATTGGCACAAACGCAAAAGCGGCGGTTCCTGATTTGATCGATGCCCTCAACGATCCCAGTGAAGCCGTGCGGACTCAAGCCATCAATGCGCTGCCCAGTTTAGGACCAGAGGCAAAAGTCGCCATTCCAGAACTGGTGCCGACGCTCTCTGATTTGTCTAGGGATGTGCGACTCGCCGCGATCGCCGCCCTCGCCCGCTTTGGACAAGATGCAAAACCCACGGTCAAAGCCCTCGCTCAACTCTTATCTGACCCCGATCGCCAAATTCGCCTCAGCACCACGATGACTCTGAGCCGCATTGGTGCCGACGCCAGTGATGCCGTTCCTGCTCTGACGCAAGCACTCGGAAACAGCGATCGCAACACGCGTTCTTTAGCCGCGAAAGCACTGGGCAGTATTGGCGAAGCGGCAAAGTCGGCAGTTCCTGAGTTGATAAAAGCGCTGTCTGACCCAGACAAAGATGTGCGATCGAAAGCCGCCTCTTCACTCGGCAGAATTGGACTAGAGGCACGATCGGCGCTTCCCGAATTGGTAAAGACGCTCAAAGACGAAAACTATGAGGTGCGACTCAGTTCAGCCAATGCCCTCGATCTCATTTCAGGAAGACTGCAAGACAAAGCCTCTGCGCTGACGGGCACTGAGTTAGCAGACGCTTACACGGCTCTAGCGTCTGCCCAACCGATCTTAGAAGAATCCAAAAATGATGATGTGTTGACTGCGGTGCGGCGATCGCTGAGCGTGCTCAAAACGCAAAAAGATTCGCGGTTGTTTGGGCGCTTTTTTGAGTGGAGTCACTCAAATCCGGCGATCGCCGGGGTGTTGCTCTATCTGCTGGCGATGCCGTCGCTGTGGGGGCTAATTCTGCTGATTTGTCCGCTCTGGCTGCTCAAACTCAACAATCTGCTCAAACCCTATACCGATTTTGAGATTCCTAGTCCTCTCGGTGGCAGCGTCAAGGTGCCACTGCGGTTTGTGCTGTTTTTGGCGATGTTTCACTATCATCCGCGGGTGCTAGATGCCTGGGTCGCAGAACATATTGACGTAGCGCGGGAAGCCTTTGCCCATAAAAATACGGTGAGCGATCGTAAAGTCTATATCCCGATCCCCGTTGTGTTAGGCGGCAACACCGTCGCAGAATTGGCGAGTCAAGATTTGCACTCAACCTTTTGGGATGGGCGGCAGTGTCTATTGATCTGGGGAGAAGGCGGCATCGGCAAAACCAGTTTGGCGTGCAATTTGGCAGGATGGGCAATGGCAGACGATCGCACGTCGCGGCTCTGTCGGCATCGAATGTTGCCTGTTCTAATCGAGCAAGAACTTGATTTCAAACTGCCTGCCGATAAACATCCGTTTCGAGAAGCGATTCGAGGACAGGTGCAGGCTCTCATTGATGCTGCCGAACCGATTTCAGATGAGTTTTTAGAAAAGTTGTTGAGACAACGACGAATTCTCGTGATTGTCGATCGCCTCTCAGAACTCAGCGAAGCCACCCGTGAGCAGATTCGCCCCGGACACCCTGACTTTCCGGCAAATGCTCTAATTGTGACCTCACGAGTTGAAGAAACTCTCGACGAAGTGCCCAAAACCACGGTCAAACCACTGCGGATTGAGGGCAATCGCCTTTCATCGTTCTTAGAGGCGTATCTGACGCAACGCAACAAGCGCGAACTCTTCACCGACTCAGAATATTTTGACGCGTGTAGTCAGCTTTCTAAATTAGTGGGTCAGCGCAACATCACCGTTCTGTTGGCAAAACTCTACGCCGAGCAGATGATCGCCAAAGAAGAAGGAGTCAGCGAAGACAATCTGCCAGACAACATCCCCGATTTGATGTTGAGCTATCTCAATGAACTCAATCGCGATGCCGACGCAGATGAACCGGACAACTCCACTATTCACAAAGACGCTCAGATCATCGCCTGGGAGTGTTTGAGACAGTCTTATTATCCCGCTCCTGCTAAACGAGACGTGATTTTGGCAGAGATGGAAGCCCGATCGGGCGCAACCAGTGAAGCCGTAAAAGCGAGACTCAAACATTTAGAAAAGCGGCTGAGAATTGTGCAAGCCGTCGGACCTGCCCAAGATCAAATCTGCTTTGCCCTCGACCCATTAGCAGAATGTCTCGCGGCTCTTTATCTCGTCGAGCTTTATCGTGACCAAAAAGACCTTTGGCAAGAGTGGCTGATTCAAGCCGACGCGATGCCGGGTGCCCCAGAGAGCATTCAAGGCTTTTTGCTGGCGATGCGCGATTGCTGCATGACCCGCAGTGCCGAAATCGATGTGCCTGACACCGTTTTAGAAGAGTTGGGTAAACGAGTAGGCTTAAGTGCCGAAACGCTACGACGCACCCAAGTTGAACAGCGAATTCGTCGTCTCGCGCCTAATCTGGCAACTGGCGATCTGCAAGTGCGTCTAGACGCGATCTGCGAACTCGGAGAACTCGGATCGGCGGCAAAAACGGTTCTTCCAGCTTTGATTCGAGAATTTCAGGCACACGACTGGCAGATTCGACGTGAAGTTGCGAGAGCGATCGGGCAGATCGGACCCGAAGCCCGAACCGCGATTCCTGCTCTAGTCGATCGGCTGCGAGATGACGATCGCCGCGTCAGTGGAGAAGCGATCGCGAGTCTCGGCAAATTAGGAACCGGGGCAGTTCCCGCCCTGATTGTGGCACTCGAAGCTAAACCTGCTCACGTTCGCAGCACGGCGGCTTGGGTGCTGTCTAGCTTTAATCAGTTTGCGAGAGCAGCGGTTCCAGCATTGACTCAAGCGCTCAAAGATGACGATTGGCAAGTCCAATGGGTGGCTGCTTACGCCCTCGGCTGCATCGGACCGGATGCCAAATCCGCCATTCCTGCCTTAATCGAAGCGTTTAAAGGGGAATATGAACTGGTCAGCAAGGAAGCTAGCCGCACCCTTTGGCGAATTAGTGGAGAAGCAGAGACGATCGTGGCGGCTCTCGGCGAGATAAGCACCGGACGAGACGATAGTTAGCGATGAATTGCGCCCTCACCCTAGCCCTCTCCCACAGGAGAGGGAACAGGATTTCTAGTCCTCTCCTGCGGGAGAGGGGTTGGGGGTGAGGGAAATCCATCTCTAGATTCAGCAATGCCAAACACTGCATGGGGTTGAAGCCTGACTTTTCTAGTACGTCACAACTAGATTGCTAAGGAGAGCGATAGAATCATTAAGGACTATTTCATCGCGTCCTCAATGCCAAAGCGTGTCAGCAAATCTAACAGCCCCGAAGCCAAGAATCTAAGCGCCGACTTAGACTCGATCGCCAAACCCTCAAATCCCTCATCTCTCAATACAATCCGGGTGCGGGGTGCCCGACAGCACAACTTAAAAAACATCGACCTAGAGTTACCCCGCGATCGGTTGATTGTGTTTACTGGGGTGTCTGGGTCTGGAAAGTCATCGCTGGCGTTTGACACCATTTTTGCAGAGGGGCAGCGACGATATGTAGAATCCCTCAGCGCTTATGCACGGCAGTTTTTGGGACAGGTCGATAAGCCTGATGTGGATGCGATCGAAGGACTCAGCCCTGCGATTTCAATCGATCAAAAGTCCACCTCTCACAACCCGCGATCCACGGTTGGGACTGTCACCGAGATTTACGATTATCTGCGATTGCTCTACGGGCGCGCTGGTGAGCCACACTGTCCTCATTGCGATCGCTCCATCTCGCCCCAAACGGTGGATCAGATGGTCGATCAAGTCATGGAATTGCCCGATCGGACTCGATTTCAAGTCTTAGCGCCAGTCGTGCGCGGCAAAAAAGGGACTCATCGCAAAACGATTTCTAGCCTCAGCGCTGAGGGATTTGTGCGAATTCGGGTCGATGGCGAAGTGCGCGAACTCAGCGACTCGATCGAGCTAGACAAAAATCAACTGCACACGATCGAGATTGTCGTTGATCGTCTCGTCAAAAAAGAAGGTATCGAAGAACGCTTGGTCGATTCGCTCACGACCTGTTTGAAACACTCCAACGGGATCGCCATCATCGATTTGATGAAAGAAGAATCGACGGTCAATAACGTTGTTGATATCAAGTCACAAAGTCTCAAGGCGGCTGAAAAGGGTGGAGCCTATCAAGTCGATGAACCGAAACCCGATGCTCAACCTGCCGAACTGGTCTTTTCAGAAAATTTCGCCTGCCCTGAACACGGCGCAGTCATGGAGGAGCTATCCCCGCGTCTGTTCTCGTTTAACTCCCCGTATGGCGCGTGTCCTAACTGTCATGGCTTGGGCAGTCACCGCAAATTTTCGCCCGATCTGGTGATCCCGAATCCGAAGTTGCCTGTTTATGCGGCGATCGCGCCCTGGTCAGACAAAGACAACACCTATTATCTGTCGCTAATTTGCAGCGTCGCCGATGCCTTTAAGTTCGAGATTCAGACCCCGTGGGAAAAGCTCACACCTGAGCAGCAGCACGTCTTGCTGCATGGCTCTAAAGACCCGATTTGGATCGAGGCAGACTCGCGCTATCGAGAAAGCAAAGGCTATAACCGTCGCTATGAAGGCGCACTTCCTCTGCTCGAACGGCAATATCAAGAAAGCTCGTCTGACCTCTATAAGCAGAAGTTAGAGCAATATCTGATCGACCAGCCCTGTGACGACTGTGGCGGCAAACGACTCAAGCCCGAATCAATCGCGGTGCGACTCGGACAGTTTCGCATCACCGATTTAACGAGCGTTTCGATTCGAGAATGTTTGCATCGAGTCAATACCTTAAAGTTGACCGATCGTCAGGCGCAAATTGGGGATCTCGTTCTGCGAGAAATCAAGGCGCGGCTGCAATTCTTGCTCGACGTGGGACTGGATTATTTGACCATCGATCGGACTGCCATGACGCTCTCAGGTGGTGAAGCGCAGCGAATTCGTCTCGCTACGCAAATCGGCGCAGGCTTAACCGGAGTTCTCTATGTGTTGGACGAACCGAGTATCGGACTGCACCAGCGCGACAACACTCGACTGCTCAACACCCTGACCAAACTACGAGACTTGGGCAACACGCTGATCGTCGTCGAACATGATGAAGAAACCATTCGAGCGGCTGATTATCTCGTCGATATTGGTCCCGGTGCAGGGGTTCACGGCGGACGGATTGTGTCTCAGGGCGACTTAGAAACGCTGCTCAACACTGAAGAATCCTTGACGGGAGCCTACTTGTCAAAACGGCAGTGCATTCACACACCCGCCGATCGCCGCCCCGGAAACGGTCGATCGCTAAAAATTCGCAGTGCTGCCCGCAACAACCTTAAAGAAATCGATGTCGATATTCCATTAGGCAAACTGGTCTGCATCACTGGAGTGTCGGGTTCGGGCAAATCAACGCTGGTTAACGAACTGCTCTATCCAGCAATCCAGCACCACTTTGGACAAAAAGTTCCGCAGCCGAGAGAAATGCAGCCTGTTGAAGGACTGAACGGGCTCGACAAAGCGATCGTGATTGACCAATCCCCGATCGGGCGCACTCCGCGATCGAATCCTGCGACTTACACAGGCGTTTTTGATGTGATTCGAGATATTTTTACCGAGACGATCGAGGCAAAAGCCAGAGGCTACAAACCAGGACAGTTCTCGTTTAACGTCAAAGGCGGACGCTGTGAGGCGTGCAGTGGTCAGGGCGTGAACGTGATCGAGATGAATTTCTTGCCCGATGTTTATGTCCAGTGCGAAGTCTGCAAAGGCGCGAGATATAACCGAGACACATTGCAGGTGAAGTTTAAAAGCAAGTCGATCGCGGATGTCTTAGCGATGACCGTCGAAGAAGCCGCCGAGTTCTTTAAAAACATTCCTCAAGCGGCGGCTCGTCTGCAAACCTTAGCTGATGTCGGTTTAGGCTATATGCGACTCGGACAAACCGCCCCAACCCTCTCTGGTGGTGAAGCTCAACGAGTCAAACTTGCGACAGAACTTTCGCGCCGCGCCACGGGCAAAACCCTCTACCTGATTGACGAGCCGACCACAGGCTTATCATTCTATGACGTTCACAAGCTGTTAGACGTGGTGCAACGCCTCGTAGATAAAGGCAACTCTGTCCTCGTGATCGAGCACAACATGGATGTGATTCGCTGCTCAGACTGGATTATTGATTTAGGACCTGAAGGCGGCGACTTGGGCGGCGAGATCGTGGCGATCGGCACTCCCGAAGAGGTGGCACAAAATCCGGCTTCCTACACGGGACAATATCTCAAGCACGTTCTAGAGCAGTATCCGGTGGCTCCGATTACGGCTTAAGACGGGACAACTGACAGGGAAAATGTCCAAAGCAGGTTGAAGCAGTATCCAGTTATGAGTTAGACGATATGAACAGCGATCGTATCCGAGGGGATCGGGCAGAGAATCTAGAACAGTCGATCGCGGCTTACGAATTAGCTTTACAGGTTTACACTCGTGAGGCATTCCCAGAAGATTGGGCGAGGACGCAAAACAATCTGGGAATTGCCTACCGCAACCGTATCCGAGGGGATCGGGCAGAGAATCTAGAACAATCGATCGCGGCTTACGAATTATCCTTACAGGTGAGAACTCGTGAGGCATTCCCAGAAGATTGGGCGGAGACGCAAAACAATCTGGGAATTGCTCATAACCATCGCATTCAAGGGGATCGAGCAGAGAATTTAGAACAGTCGATCGCGGTTTACGAATTAGCTTTACAGGTTTGCACTCGTGAGGCATTTCCAGAAGATTGGGCAGGGCTGCAAAACAATCTGGGAAATGCTTACAGCGATCGCATTCAAGGGGATCGGGCAGAGAATCTAGAACAGTCGATCGCGGCTTACGAATTAGCTTTACAGGTGAGAACCCGTGAGGCATTCCCAGCAGATTGGGCAATGACGCAAAACAATCTGGGAACTGCTTACAGCGATCGCATTCGAGGGGATCGGGCAGAGAATCTAGAACAGTCGATCGCGGCTTACGAATTAGCTTTACAGGTGAGAACCCGTGAGGCATTCCCAGCAGATTGGGCAATGACGCAAAACAATCTGGGAACTGCTTACAGCGATCGCATCCGAGGGGATCGGGCAGAGAATCTAGAACAGTCGATCGCGGCTTACGAATTAGCTTTACAGGTGAGAACCCGTGAGGCATTCCCAGAAAAATGGGCAGGGACGCAAAACAATCTGGGCAGTGCTTACAGTGGTCGTATCCGAGGAGATCGGGCAGAGAATCTAGAACAGTCGATCGCGGCTTACGAATTAGCTTTACAGGTGAGAACCCGTGAGGCATTCCCAGAACAGTGGGCAATGACGCAAAACAATCTGGGAAATGCTTACAGCGATCGCATCCGAGGGGATCGGGCAGAGAATCTAGAACAGTCGATCGCGGCTTACGAATTAGCTTTACAGGTGAGAACCCGTGAGGCATTCCCAGAAGATTGGGCAATGAGTCAAGGGAACCTAGCAGCAGTTCTGATGCAACGTGCCTCCCTGACTGAGAGTGATACCGATCTAGAGACTGCCATTGCCCTGCTAAAGGCAGCGCTAGACGTTGCTGCTCCCAACAGTCCTAACTTCATCAACTCCCAATATCGGCTGGGCATTGCCCTCTCCCGTCGCTATGAACACAGCCAAAATTCCAGCGACCTAGAGCAGGCATTGCAAGCCTACAAGATTGCCTTAGACGCGATTAGTCCCGAACATTACGACAGAAAACAAATCTGGCAAGCCCTACCGACCACTCAATCCATTTTGGGCAGTCGCCTAGTGCGCGAAGGCAAATGGCAAGAAGGACTCCAGCTTTTGCTCAACAGCGTCCGGCAACTCAGCACCGGAGACGATCCTCTAGCTCACGCTAACGCCCTTTTCCAAACAGGACGCGCTCACGAAACCCTCTCTGATTGGGACAACGCCCGTCTTTATTATCGAGATGCTCTCCGTCTCTACGACCACCTCAAAAATGAACTAGGCATCGCCAAAAGCCGTGCCGGACTGGGAAGTGTCCTCGTGTCGCAAGGATATTTAGAAAAAGGTCTCGCCGAACTCGATAAAGCGCGTGAAAGCTATCATCAGTTGCAACAGCCCGATAAAGCGGCTGAAGTCGATATTATTTACCAAGCTGCCCAACGCGCAATGGAACGGCAAACGACCGAGGCATACGTATGACCACTGCCGACGACATTTTTGATCAATCGTCTAGCAACATCCAGCGATTAGGACTCAAGGAAATCCCCTTCACCGAAAGCCCGATCGACCTGCGAAGCGAAACCTTACAGCGCATCTTCACAGGACGACAGAATGAACTGCGTCAGATGTTTAATCTGTTCCAGAGCCGTGAACGTCGCCGAATTCTTGTCTATGGTCGGCTGGGCATTGGCAAAAGTGCCTTTTTACTAGAAGTCCTATCAGTCTTGCGCCGGAAGCGTCCGAAGATGTTGACGACCTACATCTCCCTCCCCGCAAATCTGGACTTGGCAACTACCGCCTTGATTGCAGTAGCACGAGCCATGCCAGACGACAATTGGGCACAGAGTCAGCTTTACCAAATGGGTATTCCAACCGAACAGGCACTGAAAGAACGCAGCACAAAAGCCTCTGCAAATATGGTTTTTGGTGCCGAGTTGAGCGAGAAGGATTTACCCATTACCAAACCGCAGTACCCCACTGTGAGCCTGGAAACCCTGCTGGAGCGGGCACAAGAAAAATATCCCGAAGGGGTTGTGATCGCCATTGATGACCTCGACAAGCAAAACCCCAGCGTCGTGCGCCAACTGATGCACGATGCTCAGGGCATGTTGAAGGGACGAGCCTGGTTCTTGCTAACCGGACACCCAATGGGCATGACTGGAGACTTGCTGACCAGTGAACGCGGCTTGTTTGACCTGCAACTAAAGCTAGAAGAACTGGATCTGCCAACGACTTATCAGATGCTGATTAATTACCTCAGTAGCGCCCGGATTAACAATAATTGCACTGATCCTAAAGACCCGCGTTGTGTTCTGCCCTTCCTGCCAGAAACAGCAAAACGATTCTGTGAGGTCTCTCTCGGCAAGCCTCGTCTCTTTAATCGCTTGGGCAACACAGTCCTGTCAACGGCTGCTGACCTTCAGGCAAAGGTGATTACTCCAGACGTACTAGAACAAGGGTTGCGGGCTGCTGCCTTGACCTTACATCAGCAAGCGGCTTTGACTGTGCAAGAAGAACGGGTTCGTGTGCTATTGCTACAACGGGGTACTCTTTCTGATGACACAATAACGATGGATGATCTCGAACAGATAGGCTTCCGCAGTTTTAGTGATGCCTATCTTATTTTAGAAAGACTGGAAGAAGCAGATCTCGCTCACCAGTTAAATCAAGACGCTGCCAAAGCATTTGCACCGATTCCTTTGCCCCCTTCTGACGATGAGTTTCTTTCACTCGGCGGGAGTTAAAATCGATAATTTAGTCCGAAAGCTATAGGAACGCCGATCGGGATTAGTCGCTAAACTTCAACTAACCCTTATCACTCATCCCTCATGCTCGAAACTTGGCAACATGACTGCATTCACACCAACGGCATCAACCTACACTATGTGACTCAAGGTGAAGGTCCTCTAATGCTGATGCTGCACGGATTTCCTGAATTTTGGTATTCCTGGCGCAAGCAGATTCCCGAATTTGCCAAAGATCACAAAGTGGTGGCAATCGACCTGCGTGGCTATAACGACAGCGACAAACCTGACGACAAAGAAGCCTATGTGATGACCGAGTTTATCGCCGATGTCAAGGGCGTAATTGAAGGATTGGGCTACGATCGCTGCATTCTAGTGGGACACGATTGGGGAGGCGCGATCGCCTGGAATTTCGCCTATGCCTATCCCAACCTGGTCGAAAAACTGATTATTCTCAATCTGCCTCACCCTGCCAAATTTGCCCAAGGGCTTCGCACTCCTCAGCAGCTTCTTCGCAGTTCCTATATGTTCTTGTTTCAGCTTCCGTTTGTGCCAGAAATGCTGATTCAGTTCGATGACTATAAAGCGCTAGAATCGGCATTTTTGGGAATGGCGGTCAACAAAACTGCTTTCACTCAAGAAGACCTAGATGCCTATAAAGATGCGTTTGCTAAGCGCGGCGCAGTGACGGCTGCTCTCAACTATTACCGCAATATCTTTCAGCAAGGACTCACAAGCCAAGACTGGAGCGTATTAGACGTTCCGACTCTGATGATTTGGGGTGAGAGTGACACCGCTTTGGGTAAAGAGTTGACCTATGGCACAGAAGCCTATGTGCGAGACTTTCAGATCAAATATATTCCTCATTGCAGTCATTGGGTGCAGCAAGAGCAGCCGCAGCTTGTCAATCAATACATCCGCGAGTTTTTACCCAAATAGATTGCGGCGACTCACATCGACCTTCTGAAACAAGTAATCTTTGTAACCCAAAGACTGTCTCCCACGGTTTTCTAACCAAGAACTGTGGGAGATGGGCTTCAACAGTTTATCAACTCTGCTATACGGCGACGAGAGCAGGACTGTTTATGTCCTCAGACTCTGTGAGAACTTCAAAAACCTCATCCATTCCAGTCAGCTCTAACAGCATTCTGACTTGCTCACTCACTGAGCGGAGAAAGAGCCGCTTATTTGCCTCACGAACTCGCTTATAAGCCGTCACCAAAGCCATCAACCCGTGGCTGCTCGTAGACTCTACGGTTGCGAAGTCAATTAGCAAGACATCGACATCAGACTGCAATGCTAAATCGGTTTGATGGTGGAACTGAGCGATCGCGTCATCGTCGATCGAGGCAGGAAATTTGACAGTTTTTGTTAAGAAGTCCATACACTACCACCTGATTTACTAAGTTTATCTTCACGAAACTAAACATTCTGCTCATCCATTAATAGCAGATCTAAAGCTACAAAGTACGAAATGGGTGATTGAAAGTGTTATTAGAATATTGGCAGACTTCAAAATAAAAGTTTGATAAGTAGCTAACAAAATGTCAATAGATTTACTCTCGAATTGATGTTTTTTAGCACTCTGAACAATAAGCTGATTTTTTTAGTTAACTCATCTATCTAGAGAAAGAAATCTTTTGGTGTATAAAGATACTTATATAGGTGAGGGCTTATCTAATGCTTATATCGTTCTGGTAGGGGCTAAGTCTGACTTTTCCTGGTTGCTCATTCTCTCTACAAAAACGACGATTTTTCTGACAGCATTAAAAGGCACTCACAGCGATCGCTGAAACTAACACTTTCTAACAGTTTGTGTTCCAAATTACCTTTTCTTTCTTTGACATTTAACCTCACGAAGTCAATAGATGTTGTTAGGAGAAGTCAACCCATCTAAAACTTAGAGTTGGCGATTCTCTCCTCCTAAGAACTGGATCAAGATTGCCTCTGTAGATAGACAGCAACTCTGAAAAAAGTGCCTAGCATTAATAGTGTAAAGAGTTTTAGGAACTTAACAATGCAAACTCCTTCTGGTACTGATTTACCTCCTGTCTCCACTGAATACAACGGCAAAGACCGCAATGCGTTTCTGTTCGGCTGGACTCCTCAAGCCGAGTTGTGGAACGGACGACTTGCCATGCTTGGCTTTCTGGCATACCTGGTTTGGGATCTAGCTGGCTTTAGCGTGCTGCGCGACTTGCTGCATCTAATCAAATAAGCGCTTCGCAGGTCGGGCGATCGAGCGCTTTTCAGCCATTCACATTAAGTAAGAAAAATAAGGATGATCGGTCTCGGACAAGTCATCCCTTTTTGGAGTTTTGTAGCTGATTCAGCAATGCCAGAATTTAGACGATCGAACTGACCTAAGCGAACTGTTTTAGTAGTTTTTCAACGCTCGCTGCATATCTCGCTGGTCGTCACGCTTTTTGATGTCTTCTCGCTTGTCATAAAGTTTTTTACCCCGCGCCAAACCGATATCGACCTTCACCCAACCCCGCTTCATAATCATCTTGAGAGGCACGAGCGTTAAGCCTTGCTGCTCTACTCTGCCCAGCAGCTTACGGATTTCCTCTCGGTGAAGTAAGAGCTTACGAGTGCGACGAGGATCGTGGTTAAAAAATTGGCTGGCAGTTCGGTGCGGAGAAATATGCACATTCAACAGCAGCGCTTCCCCATCACGAATTAGGGCAAAGCCATCTCTGAGGTTGACTTTCCCTTCCCGAATCGATTTGACTTCGGTCCCAACTAGCTCAATCCCAGCTTCATAGGTTTCCAGAATCTCATACTGGAACCGAGCTTGACGGTTGTCGCTAACAATTTTGAAACTTTCGCTCTTTTCACTCATGCTCTCAGTTTAAACCGTCAAATCAAAAAAAAATGCCCCTGGAGGTCAGTAGGAGCATTCTCTAAAGAGTGATGAATCAAGGATTAGTACAAGTTTACTATCAAAAGCGGTTTTGTCAACCCATTTCTAGATTTGATAACTCAGCACGATCGTAGCTTCTTAAACAATTGAGAAAAGTCAATGCTTAGTCCTCACAAATCGTAATTCTAAAGACCCACAGACTGTAGCAATTAAGACAATTTAGAACCTTTAAGTCATTCACTATTTGATTAATTCTAAAGAACTTCATCTAAAAATTGAATTCTTTGGAAGTAACTTGAAGACCCTCATTTATGTCTTTGTTTTTATGTACGCCCTAGTGTCTTAGGTGGAACTGTCCCCTCTTTGTTACTAGGTTCGTCTGTTCACTCACCCAGAAAAGCTTGTCATGATGCACCGAGCAATGCTCGAAAAAGTTCAGCCTGTCCCACGGCAACGTCAGTCATTCGGTCGATTTTCTAAATGGTTCTCTCCAAGCTGGTATGCCAAACGGTTGACTCCAAGCTGGCAAGCCTGCATTCCCATTGCACTGACGATCGTGCTGGGGTGGAGCTACGCCGGAATGACCCAAACCCCGCCGACGCTAGAAAGTATTTCTCAGGCAACTGCCGAACTGAAAGTCGGCATTGACACCATGTGGGTGATGATCGCCGCCATGCTGGTGTTTTTCATGAATGCTGGATTTTGTAAGCTCGAAACGGGCATGTGTCGCCAGAAAAACGCAGTCAACGTACTGACGAAAAACCTAGTCGTCTTCGCGCTCTCAACCGTGGCATTTTGGGCGATCGGCTTTGGAATCATGTTCAGCAACAGCAATAGCTTTTTGGGTGCCAGCGGCGGATTTTTCCTGTCGGGTGCAGACAACAGCCCCGCGATCGGAGATGCCTATCAGGGCATTTTCTCAGCGCTGAACTGGACGGGCGTTCCGCTCGGCGCAAAATTCTTCTTCCAACTCGTATTTGCTGGAACAGCCGCCACGATCGTGTCGGGCGCAGTGGCAGAGCGCATCAAATTTCTTGACTTTTTGATCTTCAGCCTGCTGCTGGTCGGAATCGCTTACCCCATCACCGGGCACTGGATTTGGGGCGGCGGCTGGCTGGCAGGTTTAGGCTTTTATGACTTTGCTGGCTCGACGGTCGTTCACGCAGTTGGCGGCTGGGCTGCCTTGATGGGAGCCGCCTTTCTTGGACCCAGAATCGGCAAGTACAACGCAGATGGCTCTGCAAATGCGTTGCCTGCTCACAACATGAGCATTGCCACTCTAGGAGCGCTGATTCTGTGGCTAGGCTGGTTTGGCTTTAACCCCGGCTCGACGATGGGTGTAGGCAATGGCTCACTGATTGCTCACATTGCGTTGACGACCAACACTGCTGGGGCATTTGGGGCACTTGCAGCCACCATCACTGCCTGGGTGGTTTTGGGCAAGCCTGACCTCTCCCTGACCTCTCAATGATTATCAATGGTCTATTGGCAGGATTGGTTGCAGTGACGGCTCCTTGTGCGTTTGTCAGTGTCACTTCGGCAGCGATTATTGGCACGATCGGGGGCATCTTAGTTGGGTTTGCCGTGGGCTTTTTTGACAAGCTGCACATTGACGATCCGGTTGGTGCGGTTTCTGTTCACTTGGTTAATGGCGTTTGGGGCACGTTAGCGCTTGGTTTGTTTAGTCAAGCTGGACAGTTTGGGGCGGCACCTGCACCCGCCGCCGGACTGTTGTTCGGGGGCGGCATCGGTCAGCTTTGGATACAGTTTTTAGGAACCATTTCTGTGGGCGGGGCTACCGTTTTGCTATCTAGCATTTTCTGGTTTGCGCTCAAGGCGACTTTGGGCATTCGTGTCAGCGCTGAGGAGGAGTTTGAAGGGTTGGACATTGGCGAACACGGGATGGAGGCATACGCAGGCTTCGCGAAAGATACGTCAGGAATGTCTTCGAGCCGAGCGAATGTTTCGTCTGGCGACATCTCAAATGTGACAAATCCTTACCCATAAGAGATTCCTAAGCCTGAGGAGAATTGAAAAGAGCAGATTTTTGGCTCATCAAGTCAGAAAGGGGAGTATGGTTCGACGACTTATACTCCCCTTCCGTCGTTGTTTGAGCGAAATTCATTTGACTAAGTGACCCAACGATTCTTTCAATAAACTCTTTTCTAAAGAGGTGTAAAAAAGGTAACAGTCGGTTGATAAAAATGAAAAAGTATTTAGCTATACAGAATTAAGTGGTGTAAAGCTGTGGAATTCAATCATATCAATTAAGTTCGGTCTATTGCCGAATTAGAGTTCTTGGCGTTGAAGGTTGAAAGTCTAGTGTTGAATAAAATCTTAATGACGGGGCTGGCAGCGTTAGCACTGCTGAATGGTCCTTTAATTTCAAGTGCCTTGGCTGCTGACGATCCGATCAAAGCAGCGACAGATGCGGCAGCAGCGGCTCAAGTTTCGGGAGACACGGGATTCATGCTGATCTCGGCAGCCCTCGTGCTGTTGATGACTCCTGGGCTTGCCTTTTTCTATGGTGGCTTTGTCAGAACGCGCAACGTCCTCAACACCATGATGATGAGCTTCATTCTCATGGGCATTGTGGGCACTTCGTGGATCTTGTGGGGCTATAGCCTCGCGTTTGCACCCGGAACTCCGTTCATTGGGGGCTTGCAGTGGTTGTTCTTAAATGGGGTCGGGCTAGAAACCACTGACTACCTGAAAGGTACTCCACCCGATGCAGTCGTGTCTTATGCGGCGACGATTCCTCACCAAACATTCATGATTTATCAGGCGATGTTTGCCATCATCACCCCAGCGCTGATTTCTGGGGCGATCGTCGAGCGCGTTAGCTTCAAGGCTTACTTCTGGTTTATTGTGCTTTGGTCGAGCATTCTTTACCCGATTTTTGCTCACATGGTTTGGGCAAAAGGCGGCTTCCTCGGCTTGTATGGCGGCATAAATGCCCTCGACTTTGCAGGCGGAACGGTCGTACACATCAGTTCGGGTGTGTCGGCATTGGTAGCGGCTTGGGTGATTGGTCCTCGCAAAACCTATCCGGATCAACCTGCTGCACCGCACAACGTCCCCTTCATTTTGCTGGGTGCAGGCTTGCTGTGGTTTGGCTGGTTTGGCTTTAATGGAGGAAGCGCACTGGCTTCTGGCGCATTGGCAACGGTGGCGTTTGTGGCGACTAACACGGCGGCGGCGGCAGCAGCGCTCGTGTGGGTGATTTTAGAATGGGTGCTGCGAGGCAAACCTACAGCAGTTGGCATCGCGACAGGTGCGGTTGCAGGGCTAGTGGGCATTACGCCTGCCGCAGGGTTTGTAACCCCCGTTGCCGCAATTTTGATTGGTGCGATCACGGCAACGGCTTGTTTCTTTGCAGTTAGCTTTAAGGCAAAAATCCAGTTTGACGACTCTCTCGACACCTTCCCAATTCACGGGGTTGGCGGAACAGTAGGCGCAATTTTGACTGGACTTTTTGCAACCAAGGCGGTTAACTCTGCGGGCGGCGATGGGTTGTTTTATGGCAATCCGGGTCAACTGGGGACTCAGCTAATTGCGATCGTGATTACCTACGCTATTGCAGGAATCGGCACGTTTGTGATTCTCAAGGCTCTCGATGCCACGATCGGGCTGCGAGTGAATCCTGATGTTGAGTTGCAGGGTGTTGATATCAGTGAACACGGCGAGGAAGGCTATGGCGAGGAATTCTCTTCTGGCTTTGGTTTGACTCGTAGCGAATCTTAAAAAGTCTGGTTTTCGAGAAGGTGAATGATTAAAATCAAAGGCTCCCAATTCGTTGAAATCGGGAGCCTTTGATGATTTTAAAGAGGTTATTTGCCTCTTGCTTTTTCTTGTCGTCGGCGATCGCGCCAATCATTTAAGGTCAGGTAGGCAATTCCCCCTGTGACGCTGATTAGCAACACAAACGCAACAATCACGAGAACGCTAAATTCTGTCGATTCCACAATGCCCCCACACGGTAATTAGAAGCCGTTGCGACCCCAGATGACCATTGAAATTGAGAATGTAAACACAGCCAGCATTGAAACCCAACCCAAAGTCAAAATATCCATAGCTTCGATAGTAAAAACATTACGAAAGGATGCTAATCACTATCATAATTCAAAGGCGTGATAGCTTTACCTTGGGTTTGAGAATCGTCCGCGCAGCATGAATTCAGACATGACGTTTGTAGAGCGAATTGAGTCAATCAAGGCGGGAGTAGTAGCATCGCTAGCGGTGGCGATCGCGTTCACGGGTGCATCTTTGATCAATCGCCTAATTTTGGCAACTCGGTTTGAGCCGTTGTCAAGTCTGCAAACGGCAGATGGGATTAGTTTTTTAGTGAGTGGCGCGATCGCGGTGATTGCAGGCGTGTTGTTTGGCATCACCTACCGCTATGTAATTCGGCAAGACCAAAACTCACATCTCAAATCGGGTGTAGTTTTGGCGTTTGGGCTGGTGCGCGGGTTGGCGCAGATTGATGTGGGTGTGATGACGCAGGGCGTTTTGTTGCCATTTGTGGTGATGGCACTAGAGAGTATTTTGCTGTTTGCGATCGCGCGTGTGGTGCTCGATCGAACGATGAGCAATGGCTGGGTCAGACCCTTCAAGTCTTGAGCAGATTGTGGTCTAGCTCAAGCTTTTGATAGTCCCATATCGTAAAGGACAGAGAAAAAGATTGTCTGAGATGGCTCAACTTTGCCCTTTAAGGAGTGAATTCCTCAAAGGGGGCAGGGCTATAGGTCATAGCACGATCGAGCGCTGAGAGAGTTTTATCGTTCGCCCGATCGCTATTCACACAACGGCAAACCAGTTGAGCCACGTCTGCCCGGTGAATGCTTCCGGCAATTTTGGGATCTTCGGTGAGGACACCATTTCCAGTCGCGGGTTCAGATTTCAGTCCGCCGGGTCGAATAATGGTGTAGGTTAAGCCACTGGCGATTAGATGCTGTTCGGCTTTTTCTTTTTCTGCCAATACGTCTTTTAACGCTGCAAACGCCTGAGGAGGAAGAGCCGCTGCACTCTCGCCACTGCCGATCGAGGTGATTAAAATAAATCGCTTCACGCCCGCTTTGACGGCAGCATCAATCAAATTTTGGTTGCCTTTGTAGTCGGAGCGCTCTCCGTCTTGGGGCTTGCCTCCGATCGTGCTAATCACGAGGTCGATCGGGCTTCCTGACATCGCTTGAGTAATTTGTTCAGGATTTAAGGCATCTCCGATCGCCGTTTCAACGCCCATTGTCTGCAATTCAGCCGCTACCGATTCTGATCTCACAAAGGCTTTGACGGTGTGATTTTGAGCCAGCAGCCCGTTGAGAATTTCTCGTCCAACCCCCTGACTGGCTCCGGCTAAAAAAACGTGTGACATAGTTGGGTTTCTGGGATTAGTGGTTATTAAACTTTTGCGGAGAGTGGTCAGCAAACTCGCGAGATCACTTATTCTTAATCAACAGGGCATCTAGATCGGAAATCAAACCTGATCTAGGTAGAGAAAGCCGTCTACTAAAATTGATTGTCTCTGGTTAGATTAAGGAAGACCGATCGTGACTTTGAGTTTATAGGAGTTTGCTGTGAACCAGAACAGCCTCAACAATCTTCAATTAAGTATTACTGGCTTTGGGCGCATTTTAACCATTATTGGGTTTGCGTGGTTATTGGCGGCGCTGGGGCTGGGCTGGTTAGTCAAGTCGTTTTTTGTGCTGCTGGCACTGCTGATGCTTGCTCCGATCGTGGCGTTTTTGGGTTTTCGCTGGTGGTTGCGAAAAAATGTCGTGCAGGATGCTTGTCCGGTTTGCAGTCATGAATCTACGGGCTTTAATGGGGCGGCGATTCAGTGCCCTAACTGCGGAGAAGCCTTGCAGGTCGAACACGGACACTTTAAGCGAATGACGCTGGCGGGTACGATCGATGTCGATGCGGTTGAGGTCTCGGCAACCACGATCGACGATGGTTAAACCCAACTTATGCCGCTTGCGTTACGGGTGGTGATATCCGTTCGCAATTGATCGGTCAGCGTTATGCTGGTCGAAAGCAATTAGTAGGGCAACTGTTTGAGAGATCTGTGACAGTTATGCATTTTGAACTAGCATCCGATGAGCATAATTATATGCTTGCAGCAGAGAGCCAGTTTAGCCGCCTTGAGGAGCGAACCTGTCGCCCGATCCTCAACGGTAAGCGAGTTCCTCGAAGCAATGAGGTTGTCACGTTTTCATTCGGGATGGATGGAATTGATGAACTGGTCGGACGGTTTGAATATTTTGATATCAACGCTCGTAATCAATCTGCTGAGTTTGGCTACTCGGTCAATTCCAAATTTAGACGACGAGGAATCGGTACAAAAATGCTGCTCACAGCCATCACTCATCTGTTTTCAACAACAACCCTAAATAAGTTATATTGTCAAACCGCTGCATTTAACACTGCATCGATCAGGCTACTTGAGAAACTAAATTTCCATCAAGATGGAGTATTGCGAGAACACCATGAATTAGATGGAGAACTCTGGGACGACTGTATCTATAGCGTCCTGCGGCGTGAGTGGAGAGAAATATAAATATGACAATATTGATTTTGCGTTAATCGTCGTCTTCCATCCGAGCAACCACAACTGCACAAAAGGCAAATGCTAAAACGATCGGCATCGGTGACTCGAAGAAATAGCCCGAAGCGGCAGCGACGATCGTGCTAACCACGGCGGATAGACCCCAGACTCGTTCGCTAACGGTGAGTCCTCGTTCGGCTTTGATGGCTCTTAACACTTGAGTTGGAATCGGCACGGGCATGACTGCATTGGGAGGAAATGCCCAATAGCCCGATCGCTCTCGAAACCAGTCTGTCCATCCGTTGTCTTGGCACCAGTCAGAAATCCATTGTTCGCAATAATGATTCATATCTAAATTGAAAGAAGTAGTAGGTTCGGAAGACTAAAATTCAGGTCGCTTGCAGGAACTAAGCGAGAAGGCTAAAACTTTTTTGATAGTTGAAATATTTAGAGAGGTTGCTTTGAATGTGAGAGAGTCGCTAGTGACTCAGAAAGTCTCGCATTCTTCAATACGTTCGTGAACCAATGAAAATGCCAAATTCGATACCGCTATTCCACTGACGATAGCAGAGCTAACTCTGTGATGGGTGCCAAAGACAATAAAGTTTACTTTCTTACCCTTCTGTGAAATCTTCTGTAACGTGCTGTTTCACTGCGTTACGGTTCTGCGGATTCTTCTGTTGCAAAATCGACTTTATCGTAAAGATCTGTTAACCCGACTTGAAACGGAACGGAGGCAAATTCTAGCGTGTCATCTTCAAGATCGTATTCTAGAAACGTCCATTTCTTGAAGTCAGTTCTGCAATATTGCTCAACGTGCAGGGTGTATTGATCAATCAGGACATATTCTTGAAAACTTGTAATCGTGCGATAGGCAGCAAACTTTTCGTCTTTGTCGTAGTTTTTTGTAGACTTCGATAGCACTTCTGCGATCGCCACTGGATTGATTAATGTGTCTCTTCGTCCTTCTGAATACTCGATCGGTTGAGCCATCACCATCACATCAGGATAGGTGTGAATTCGTTTTTCAGGAATCCAGAGACGCTGATCGGTGATAAACACTTCGTAAGGCTGGCGCTTGAGAGCAACGTTTAGAGCAGCACTGAGGTTGAGTGCAACTGTATTGTGATTAGGTGTGCCGCCTGTCCTTAGAATGATCTTACCGTTGATGTATTCATGACGTTCTTCTGAGTTAATTTCGAGGTCTAAATATTCTTCAGGCGTGTAGTAGCGTTGCTCTTGAGCTTGCATTTCAACTCCTAACGCTTTATGGTCTCGTATTTTCTCTCATCTATCGGCAGAAAGTCTAGACGATAGCGATAAAGGGCGACAGGGGTTTCTCCAACTTTGAAATAACTGGGGTCTTGAGGAGAGAGATAAACCGCCGTGATTTGGTCAGCCTCGATCGTATCTCCTCTCTGATAAGCCGTCGTGGTCTCGACTTGATTAAGATAAGGCTGAGACGTACCGCGAAAGACTTGCTGAAAGATTTCGGTCGTGATGAATTGATCAGGGGCGGGAGTTTCGACTGCTCTTGAATTGATGATCGAGATCAACTGACGATCGCCGTGCAGCAACGTAATCTGACGATTGGGAGAACTCGGATCGACTTTGACGGCAAGAACGGCTCGATCGCCCAGATAGGCTTTTGCTAAATTCAAGCCGTTAAAGGCACGATCGGCAACGATTTCTGTCTGACTGGATTTTGATGGCAATTTCAGCGCTCTCAGAATCGGATTGTTAGACGCAATGCTTTGCTGGACGAACCGCACATCGAACGCGACAGGCTGATTAAGATACTCGCGATTGCTCTCAAATCCTGGAGTAATGATGTCGGGTGCAAACGGTGCTACCAAATCAACGAGGGTACTTTTGACGTGCCAAGTTCCGGCTAACCAATCCGGGTAGGCTAAATCTCCTTCGGCAGCTTGTGCAGTGGGTTTGCTTTGCCAATCGGGAAATGCGGCAACTCGCTCTGCTAGGGTTTCTGCTTGGGCAGGAGGACTGCAAAATAGCCAAACGAGAAGCAGTAGGGGATAGATAAATTTCATTAAAGATGTCTCTAAAAAGTGCCGCGTGTCACCCCTAATTGATTTTGTAGGTTTAACGATCGCCAAAGTTGAGAGCCGTTGATTTCTCCGTTTAACAGCTTTTGATAGCATTCGATCGTGTGTTTGACCTGTTCGGCAGATTCGTTGACAAATTCAATCCTAAAGTGATTCACGCCTAGTTTTGCAAGTGATTGCAAATATTCTGCGCCCGTTTGGGCTTTGCCGTTAAAAACTGTGTTGCGGCATCCAGCATCGGCGGTGAGAATGTGTTCGGTGCCGACGCGATCGCGCAACTTCACTTCATGCTTTTCGCAGGGTCGCCCGCAGTTGGTGTAGTCGGTTCCGTCGGACATGAAGGCGCAAAAAACGCAGTGTTCCATGTGAAACATCGGCATATGCTGATGAATGGTCACTTCATACCAATCAGGCGAACCGCTCGTTAATAAGTCTTGCAGTTGCGCGATATTCAAGTCATAAGACGCGGTGACTCGTTCCAATCCAAAGGTCTGAATTAGATAGTCTGCGGTCAGGGCATTGGCAACGTTGAGCGAAAAATCTCCGATGCAGCGATCGGACTTAAAAAACTGAAGCTGATCATAATTCCGCACCAGATAGCCATTGGCTTGAGAATCGCGCACCTGTTGCAAAATCCAATTCTCTCCAGATTTTGTAATTCGCGGCGGCGCAACCCAAATCTTTTTGTCTCCGCTCTCTCTCACCATCTGCACCGCTTGTTTATAAGCACGCGGATCTTCAAACTCACAGTAAAGCGTCTGAATATCGGTTTCTAACGCGGCTCGAAGTTGACTCAAACTGCGGACTAAGACGAGAAGACTGGGAGCCGACACCGTGCGATGAGGAACGTTGGGCAGCAACTCTGAAAGCGTCGCATCCGAATTGATCTGCCAACGCTTTGGCTCTGCCCGTAACGTTTCTAGCTGAGTGACAATCTCTCGACGAATGCGGTTTAGCTCACTCACAGGCAGCATCGCCGACCCATTGAGATGATTAGTCAACTTCTCTAAGCGAAAAGGAGTGTTGCCGAGTCGTCCTAACTGTTCTTGTAGGCGATCGCTCGTCAATGGTCTGTTGTGCGCTTCAACCAACGGCATCTCAGACTCGACTTGCACGACATGACCAATACGATCGCGACCAATCACAACCAGAGATTGTCCAACGTCTCCATGAATCTCAAGATCAATGGGACGCTGAAACTGGGGCGTGTCTCCTGCGAAGGTTTGTCTAATTTGTCGATCGAGATCTGGGTCGCTCGTCTTCCAGATGCGATCGCCGAGATGAATGCGTTTAAAATTCAGCGCACCACGTCCAAACGCGAGAATTGCATCTTGTTTGTGATGCTCGATCGTGTAAATTCGTCCGCCTTCTTCTGACGCTTCAGGGTGTCCACTATCGAAAACAACGCCATCACCGGGCTTTAAAGGGGCTTGTAATTGTACTGTGATTTGTTCGTTGCGAATGTGGGTGACTTCGCCGAGATAAACGCCGCGCTTCTTGCCAAATCGAGCGTGAACTAATTCCTGGTTGTTGATACCCTCAAACCACCCGGTGTGTAGCCCTCGCGAGAAGCCATCTCAAGCCGATATCGGTCTTCTCCTGGAGCGGTGGATTCTAGATCGGACATGACACGATCGAGCGCTTCTCGATAGACTCGCGTCACGGTTGCCACATATTCAGGCGATTTTAGCCGCCCTTCGATCTTGAGGCTGCTGACTCCGGTTTTGACGAGTTCTGGCAGCACGTCTAGCCCTGCTAAATCTTGAGGACTCAGCAGATATCTGCGGTTCGCTCCAGCGTGTTCGTTCGCATTACCTAAATCGATTACTTGACCGTCTGAAATCAATTCATAAGGCATTCGGCACGCCTGGGCGCACTCGCCGCGATTAGCAGACCGACCGCCCAGCGATTCACTCGTCAAACACTGCCCCGAATAGGCGACGCACAGCGCCCCATGCACAAACACTTCTAGCGGCAGCGAGACATTTTTCTCGGCAATCTGCCGCTGAATTTTGTCAATTTCTTTCATCGAACATTCACGAGCCAGCACCACTAGCTGACACCCGATCGCTTTGGCAAATTCGACCCCGGCAGCGCTGGTGATGGTCATTTGAGTCGAGGCGTGAATTGGGAAATCGGGCGACAAGTGACGAATCAGCCGACAGATGCCGATGTCTTGAACGATCGCCGCATCGACTCCAGCCGCAATAATGGTGCGAAGATAGTGTTCTGCCTCAGCCAACTCGGTCGGAAAAACCAGCGTGTTGAGCGTGACATAGCCCTTCACGCCGCGACGATGCAGAAATTCCATCAACTGCGGCAAATCAGCTCCGGTGAAGTTTTGCGCTCGCATTCGCGCGTTAAATCGCTCTAAGCCAAAATAAATTGCGTCAGCACCGTTCTCGATCGCCGCTTTAGCACAGTCCCAATGTCCAGCCGGGGCAAGCAGTTCGGGGCATTGCAGAGATTGAGAAACGTCGTTTTCGGCAGCGTGCATGAGCGTTGAGAAGATGGCGGCTTCTTCATGATAGTGTGCAGGTTAACGGTGAAATTGTTTATCGAATCCGTCCGACCACGAATTTGAGATATCGCCCTTCTGGAAATTGTGCTGGAACGGGATGGTCGATCGCGTGTCCTGCTTCGTGAATGATTTGAACTCGTCGCCCTGCTGAAGCACCTGCTGCCGCTAACACTTCGTTAAATGCTTCTGGACTGACTTGACTCGTGCAGCTCGCCGACACCAAAAGTCCATTAGGGGCAACGCATCGCAGCGCTAACGCGTTTAACTTGGTGTAACCGCGCAGGGCAGCATAGCGATTTTGCTTGCTCTTAGCAAAACTGGGCGGGTCGAGAATGACCAAATCAAACGATCGCTTTTCTTGAGCATAGCCGTCTAGCAACTCAAAGCAGTCTTGAGTAATAAAGGTGTGTCGCTCTGGATCAAGGTGGTTAAGGGCAATATTTTTAGCCGCCGACTCTGCTAACCCTTTGCCGATATCGACGCTGGTAACATGATGGGCATTGCCCCGCAGCGCATAGAGCGAAAAGGCTCCTGTGTAAGAAAAACAGTTGAGCACGTCTCGATCGCCACTCAACCCTTCGACAAACCGCCGATTTTCTCGATGATCCAGAAACAGTCCGGTTTTTTGTCCCGTGTGCAAATTCACCTCAAACTTCAAGCCATGTTCTTGCACGACGAATGCTTTAGGAGAGGGTTTGCCCCACAGCAGTTGAGTTTTGCTTTCACCCTCGGCACGATCGCCCAAATGCTGCGTTCTCAACGCGATGCCCTTAAGGGATTTAATCTCAATGAGCGACTTGACTAGCCAATCTAATAATTCTTCTGCCCCTGGCATATAGGTCTGAATGACGGCAAAATCGCCATATAAATCAACGGTTAGCCCTGGCAGCCCATCGCCCTCACCAAACAGCCACCGATAGGCGGTGCAGCCTTGATCTCTGAGCGACGATCGTAACTCCCACGCGGCTTGAACCTGCTGACGAAACCAGGGAGGGGTTGGCAGATCACGATCGGAGAAAATTCGAATCGCAATCGCGCCTTGGTCATCCCACAATCCATAGCCTGTCCAGCCAGCACACCGCACTTTCACCCAGCTTCCTGACGGCAGATGCAGATCTTTAGAAATGTGAGTTCGATAGACCCAGGGATGCCCTCTCACTAAATGGTCTCTGAGAGTCGTGGGCAGATGAATTTCGCGGAGCTTTGCCATTGAGATCGAGGGGCGTTGAGCAACTATCGTGACAGATTCTGCAAATCGCCGCAATCGTAGTTCGCGATCGAGTTAATTTCTGATAAAGTATTGATAAGTTTTTAACTTTTTCTTTACAACCTGTGGATTATGCATCCTGACACTTCCCAAGATATGCACTCAACCACGATGTCGACGACACAACCTGAAGCACGGATGCTCTCAAAAGATGTGCAGCAAGGTTATTTAGAGATTCAGCAAGAAGACTGGGTGAAGGATTTGCTCAACAAACTCGCGCCTGAAGAACATCACGTTGTTTTAGAGGCTTTCACAGATCTCAAGCGATTTAATCGCAAAAAGTATAGCTAGATTTGGGCTGACCTATTAGACCCACTGCACTAACCTTTGCACAGGCAGCACTGATTTTACTTTTGTTAGCACTTCCTCAAAATCGATCGGTTTGCGAATCAGCCCATTAACTTCAACCGTCTCAAGCGTTGATAGCTGAATCTGATCATGACCTGTCACCAAAAAAATAGGTAGAATTGAGCGATCGTGATGTTGACGAATCTGCCGAGCCACCTCAAAGCCGTTCATTTCTGGCATCATGACATCTAGCAACACGAGATCGGGAGGAGACTGGTTAATCTGAGCGATCGCCGCACGTCCGCTATCAGCGATTTCGACCTGATAACCTTCACTTTCTAAAAGTGCTTGCATTAGATAAGAGTTATCGGCAACATCATCAACCACAAGGATTCGAGGAGTTGCTTTGTTCTGGAGAGACCAATAGTTCATCAGAGCTTATTATCGGTTTTTAGACGCAGGCGCTTAGTCAGATCATCCTACTTCGGACAGTGCAAGCCTCTCATCCTGTAGAGAGATTTGCACTGCCCAGGTTGTCAAAAGACCTCCTGCGTGAACTGGACAGCCCTCTGCACAAAGTGGGGCAAGCCCTCCCCAACCCTTCTCCCCAGGAAGAAGGGAGCAGAACCTCTTGTTCCCTCTCCTTGGGGAGAGGGCTAGGGTGAGGACGAAGGATTCGTGCAGGAGGTCTATGATGTCGAGATCGAACTGTTGTGCCAACGCGGGGACGACAGAAGCGTTTAGTGTCTAGCAGTTGATCACTCGCCAATCCCGCTGCAAATTTCGCTATTCTTGAAGCAGTAACGCGCTACAGGTAAAGTCATTTCATGCTAAACCGTTTGAAAATCGGCACCAAAATCGGCTCAGGGTTTGCACTCGGTTTAGCAGTCTTCTCGGTCGTTGGGTTTATTGCCTATCGCGGCACTCATCAGTTAGTCGAAACTGCCCGCGCAGAAGCGCACACCTACCAGGTGTTAAGTGGTTTAGATGAGATTCTTTCGCTCGCTAAAGATGCTGAAACGGGACAGCGAGGCTATATTCTTACCGGGGAACCGCGCTATCTCGAACCCTATCAGACCGCCATTAAAAAGATAGAACAGAAAACAACAGACATCAGAGAATTGACGGCAGACAACCCTAGCCAGCAGCGTAATCTTGATAGGCTAGAGCCTGTGATTGGAGACAGGCTAGCAGTGTTGAAGGAAGTGATCAACCTGAGACAGGCAGAGGGGCTTGAGGCAGCAGTAGCCCTCATTCGCAAAGATCGGGGCAGACAACTGATGGGTGAGATTCGTCGCATCGTCGGGCAAATGGAGGAAAACGAGCAAAAATTACTGCTTCTCCGCACCGAAGCGGCTGAATCTGCTGCTAACACCACGCTCTCAAGTATCACATTGGGAGTTCCAACAGCACTCGCGCTGCTGACGGTGCTGGGAATCTTGCTGAATCGACACATTTCTAAACCGCTGAATGGTGTCTCTAAAGTGGCAGAAAAAATCGGCGAAGGAGACTTATCGGTGAGTCTGCCTGTCAGCGATCGTCAAGATGAAATCGGAGTTTTGACGCGCACGATCAATCAAATGATTATTCGGCTGCGCGAAAGCACTCAAAAAAACGAGGAGCAAACCTGGCTCAAGACTAATTTGGCTGACGTGAGTCAACGGCTGCAAGGGCAGCGCAACTTAGCAAACATCTCAAACTTGCTGTTGTCAAATCTTGCCACGATCGTCGATGCCCAACAGGGCGCATTTTATGGACTGAATGAAACGAGTGGTCAGCCACAGTTAAAACGATTGGGCAGCTATGCCCGTGATCAGTCTCGATCGCTGTCTGAGTCGATTCAACTCGGCGAAGGATTAGTCGGGCAGTGTGCCCTTGAAAAGCGCACCATTCTCTTAAATGAGGTCCCCAGTGATTATTTTCAGATCAATTCAGCGTTGGGAAGCGTGTGTCCTCGCAGCTTGATTGTGTTGCCTGTGATGTTTGAAAAACAGGTGGTCGCAGTAATCGAGCTGGCTTCATTACAGCCATTTACCGAGGCGTATTTAGACTTTTTGAATCAGGTCAGTGACACGATCGGGGTGGCGCTCAACACGATCTTGGCTGATATGCGAACTCAACAACTATTAGAAGAGACGCAAACCCTTGCCGAAGAACTGCAAGCTCAACAAGACGAACTGCAAGAGAGCAATCAGCAGTTAGAAGAGCAGGCAAGAGTTCTTCAGGTGTCAGAGATGCAGTTGCAGCAACAGCAAGAAGAATTGCAGCAGTCAAACGAAGAATTGCAGCAGTTAAATGGAGAATTAGAGGAAAAAGCAGAATTACTAGAAGTTCAAAACCAGGAAGTTGAACACAAAAATCAAGAGATTGAAGATGCGAGACAGGCATTAGAGCAGAAAGCCGCTCAGTTAGCATTGTCGTCAAAATATAAGTCAGAATTTCTGGCAAATATGTCGCATGAATTGCGAACTCCGTTAAACAGTTTGCTGATTTTGGCGCAATTGCTCAAAGAAAATTCTGGAGGCAATCTCAACGAAAAGCAGGTGGAATATAGCCGCACGATTCATTCTGCTGGTAGAGACTTACTAGAGTTAATCAACGACATTTTAGATTTGGCAAAAATCGAGTCGGGTACGCTGTCGATCGAGCCTGAACGTCTCTCTTTTGTGGATCTAAAACTCTTTTTAGAGGGCACTTTTCAGCAGCTTGCTCAAAATAAAGGACTGAGCTTTACGATCGAACTCGATTCTCAACTTCCTTCAATCATCTCGACCGATCCCAAGCGGTTGCAGCAAATTCTCAAAAATCTGTTGTCGAATGCCTTCAAATTCACTGAGCAAGGAAGCATTACCCTTCAAATAAAAGTTGAAGACAGAGTGACTTTAGCGACTCCTCAATCTGAAAGTCCAGTGATTGCGTTCTCGGTTGTTGATACAGGGATTGGGATTCCGATCGAGCAGCAGCAGGTGATTTTTGAAGCGTTTCAGCAAGCGGATGGCACTACCAGTCGTAAATACGGCGGCACGGGGCTAGGGCTGTCTATCAGCCGCGAACTGGCGCAGCTTCTAGGAGGCGTGATCGCTCTGGTGAGCCATCCCGGAGAGGGAAGCACGTTCTCGCTCTATCTGCCTCAGACTTACCAAAAATTGACAACAGACACCCGTTCAATCCGAGATAATTTGCTTGCGGAGTCAGTGCGTTCGATCGGTCAAGCGTCTGTGGTGTCTTCTGTAGAACCAGTTTCCGTTACGCTCTCACTGAATGAAGTTAAGGACGATCGAGACCTGATTCAACCGGGCGATCGCTCCAGTTTGCCGGACGAAAATCGCGTTCTGCTGATCATTGAAGATGACATTAATTTTGCTCGAATCCTGCTAGATTTGTCTCGACAGCAGGGCTTTAACGTCTTGGTCGCGCTGCGCGGCGGTTCGGGGTTGAATCTAGCGCGTCGGTTTGTTCCCGATGCGATTTTACTCGATATTCACCTCCCGGATATGGATGGCTGGACGGTGCTCGATCGCGTTAAACATGATCCCGATATTCGGCACGTTCCGATTCACATTATTTCAAGTGACGATCGCTTGCAGCGGGGCTTCCAGCTAGGCGCGATAGATTATTTGCAGAAACCAATTTCGTCAGAGGCGTTAACCGAAGCGCTATCAGAAATTAAGAGTTTTGTGGATCGTCCGATTAAACGCCTTTTAGTGATTGAAGATGATGCCGTGCAAGCCCAAAGCATTATCGAACTGATTGGAAATGGTGACGTTGAAAGTACGGCAGTTAGCACAGGAGCAGACGCGCTTGAGGCGTTGCGATCGACGCGCTTTGACTGCATTATTTTAGACCTGGGCTTGCCTGATATGAACGGCTTTGAGCTAATGGAGCAAATCCGGCAGCAGTCCAGCAAATCGAAGCCTCCGATCGTCGTTTACACAGGCAAAGACCTGACTCGCCAAGAAGAAACTCAACTAAAGCGATTAGCCGAAACGATCATTGTCAAAGATGTGCGATCGCCAGAGCGACTGCTTGACGAAACAGCTTTATTTTTGCATCGAGTTCACGCTAATTTGCCTCAGCCTAAACGCCAAATTTTAGAAGATCTGCGCCAAACAGATTCTGTTTTGACGGGCAAAAAAATTCTGATTGTCGATGACGATGTGCGAAACATTTTCGCGATTACGAGCTTGTTAGAGCGCTATCAAATGCAGGTCATATTTGCTGAAAACGGCAGAGATGGCATCACTACGCTAGAAGAAAATCTTGATGCCAGCATCGTTTTAATGGATGTAATGATGCCAGAAATGGACGGCTACGAAGCGACTCGTGCGATTCGATCGCAGGCTCGGTTTCGATCGCTGCCGATCATTGCGCTCACGGCAAAAGCCATGCAGGGCGATCGCGAAAAATGTATCGAAGCGGGTGCGTCTGACTACATCACAAAACCCGTTGACACCGACCAATTGCTTTCGCTTCTGCGAGTTTGGCTCTATCGCTAGTAGGATAGGTTGCTTTAGGATAAAGTCTTCCTCTCGCATTTGAAGGGACTAGCAAATGTCTACTGAGATTATTCAACTGTTGGTAATTGGGTTAGCGGCTGGCATTGCTGGCGGTATGTTTGGCATCGGTGGCGGAGCAATCATGGTTCCGGCAATGGTGCTGTTGATGGGAATGGATCAAAAATTTGCAACCGGAACCTCGCTCGCGGCTCAAGTTCTCCCGATCGGAATCCTCGGCGCGATCGTTTACCAGCGCAATGGCAATCTCAACATTCGAGATGCCGTATTAATCGCGGCAGGCTTAGTAGTCGGCAACCTGTTTGGAGCGCTTTTCGCCAATCAGCCGTTTATCAGCAGCGAAGTGATGAAAAAACTCTACGGCATTTTTCTATTCGGAATCGGGTTTCGCTATCTATTCTTTCGCTAACGCTTCCATTTGTCGTTGATATTCTTTTTCAGTCACTAACGCGTGAGTGGTTTCGACGCGATCGAGAAACATCACTCCCTTAAAATGATCACATTCGTGCTGGAAGATTCGAGCCACGAAATCGGTCATTTCCATCTTTTGCGGTCTGCCCTGGCGATCGGTGTATTCAATCTCGATCGCCTGATATCTCGGCACCTGTCCCCGAATGCCCGGAATGCTTAAACAGCCTTCCCATCCGATAACCGTCTCGCTTGAGTGAGACAAAATGCGCGGATTCAAAATCGCAGTCGGCTCCATTTCTGGCGCAGTCGGATAGCGAGGATTGGGACGAGATGCCACAATCATCAACTGACACGATCGGGCGACTTGAGGGGCAGCAATTCCTACCCCATTCGTCTGTTTGACCGTCAATAACAGATCATCAATCAGCGTCTGAATCGCGGGATCTTGAACATCCAAAATGGGATCTGCGGTCTGACGCAAAATTGGATGTCCCAGTTCAATAATCTCTAGTAGTTCACTCATCTTTAAATCAACTTCTACTCACTTTGAGCGGTTTGAGTCGGAAATGCTCCTGGCTGCACCGCAACCGTCGTCGATCGACCATTGCGATTTACTTCCACTTGCAGCGACCCACCCACCGCACTCGCTTCCACCGCATTCTGAACTTGCTCGGCTGTCTCTACTGCCTGACCATTAATTTTTTTGATCACGTCTCCAGCCCGCAGCCCAGCCCTAGTCGCTGGAGAATTCTTCATGACGCTAAAAATCAAGATGCCTCGATCGTCCTGCACCGTTAGATTCGCTTCTCGATCGCTATTAATTTGCTTTTTCAGTTCAGGAGTCAGCGTCATCATCCGAATGCCCAGATAAGGGTGATTCACCTTGCCCGTTGCAATTAGCTGCTGCGAAATCTTTTGCGCCGTGTTGATTGGAATGGCAAATCCTAACCCTTGAGCGCCGCCCCCAATAATCGCAGTATTCATCCCAATCACTTCACCACGCTGATTTAACAGCGGACCGCCCGAATTGCCCGGATTAATCGCGGCATCGGTTTGAATAAAGCTCACCCGCTTATCAGGAACGCGCACCTCAGCACTGGTGCGACCCGTCGCGCTAATGATCCCCGCAGTCACCGTGTTGTCTAATCCGAGCGGATTGCCGATCGCGATCGCCCACTCACCTGGACGCAATTGATCTGAGTTTCCGATCGTCACCACAGGCAGATTGTTTGCCTGAATCTTGACGACCGCCACATCGGTTACAGGGTCTTGACCCAGCACTTTGCCCTGAAACTCCCGACCATCTTTAAGTCTCACCGATACGGTGTCTGCACCATTGACAACGTGTGAGTTGGTCAAAATTAACCCCTCACCATTAATAATGAACCCTGATCCCGTGCCTCGCTCGACTCTAGTAGACGGCGCATCTGGCAACTCGGAGCCGAAAAACTGCCGAAAGAAGGGATCGTTAAAAATGGGAGGAACCTGCGTCTTGACCGTCCGAGACGAATTAATCCGCACCACGGCAGGACCGACTCGCTCGACTGCCGCCACAATAAAGTTGGGATCGGTCGCAGAAAAAATGGCACCCGTGCGGCTCTGAGCCACTTGTGTTTCTGCCGCCTGAGCAATGGCAGGCTGCACTACAGGCACCGGATTTGATGAAGACAGCCACCGATCGCCCATGACGGCTGTTCCGGCTCCCACGAGCGGCAGCATCAAATAGATCACGGGCTGCTTCCACGAAAATCTGCGGGGTTTAACGGTCGAATCGGAGGCTGAATCGTGTGGTGTCTTCATTTTTTAATTCTCCTAATCATTAACTATGAATTCATAGCTCGAATCTAAACTTTCTCTATGACAATTGGGTCGCGATCGCGTCACACCGCTATGAATATGGCTACCCGTCGAAAAACATTGACGTTCTCTCCACTCACTTTGCTCCCGTTTTTCTGAGTCATTCCAGCCGTCATTTCAAGTTCATGCCTCAAACATGGGATTGACAAACTCGCTTGATAGAGTGTGACTACAGGTGAATGAATGGTAAGAGTGAGTGGACTGCTGCAAACTGTCTAGAATCATCCTATTCGCATTGGGCTAGCGATCGCTGTGCTCAAGAGATAGGTTAAAGAATGCCAGATGCAGTCTTCTCGCTCTTTTTTATAGTTTATAAGATCTTTTAACTTTCTATCAGCGTGATTCACCCAGCAATTAAGACTGCTGGGTTTTGTTTTATGGAGGTAGCAACCACTCAGAGAAACCTCCTAGTTTCCATCAGTAAAATCTAGTTACTTGACTTCATCTGGCTACATTTAACGGCAAAAGTCGAGTTGCCAATCTATTAGCAGAGTGTTTTTGAAGAAATGCCATCTAAAAGACATCAAGAATGGAAAAACTACGTCATTCAGTGAATTTGTCTACCCGTCTCTGGTTTAAGAGTCGACGGTCAAAATGGTGTTAAATCTGTTCTGATTTGCCTCTAAAAATGGATGTAAGAAAACCACAAGATCGGTGTAATATGAATCAAAAGACTAACATTGAGTCAGGAAACCTTTCCTAAAGCAGGTTAGTAGGGTCAAGCCAAGCAAACTCATTGTCATTATTTCAGACTCAAGTTGATGACTAAAAAGAAAAAGATTGAGCCTCTTATCGGTGAAATTCTGCTCAAAAAAGTAAAAGAGCTAGAGAATCTTAACAAAGAGGAAAAGGCGCGCGAGTGTGGCTACTACACGGTCACTAAAAACGGCATTGAGCGAGTCAATATGATGAAGTTTCTGAATGCACTCATTGATGCGGAAGGAATTGAGCTTGATGGGAAACAGAACACAAACGGGCGCGGCGGACGTAGCGCCAGCTACCGCATCAGCGTTCAGTCGAATGGGAATTTGCTGATTGGGGCTGCCTACACCAAGCAAATGGAGCTGCACCCCGGAGACGAGTTTGAAATTTCTCTAGGACGAAAGCATATTCATCTGCGTCAGGTTGATCGTCAAGAAGAAGCTTCTTGATGCAAACCGCGTTGTCTAGACCCGTTGAGCAAGATTCTCTCATTGATTTCTTCTAATCGTATTAAGGTAAGAGGGTGGCTCTTAGCTTCACAGAGTATTGACCTCTTACCTCATTGCAATTCAATATGGAAACGATCGATTGGTTTACTGTCGTGCCCGCCGGACTCGCGATCGCCATCTTTCTGGGCGGCATGTTGATGATGTTTACAGGTATCTGGACAGCCCGTAATAAATAGGGCTTTTTATTTTCTAAGACGGTTGAACTTCGCGCACAGGGGTCGCCAACGAATCTAAATCGGAGTTTGGTAGGTTTAGAGTTGCTCGCTCTACTTGGGTCAAATAGGGTGTCAGTGACGTGCGAGTTAATGCCAACTCACACGCCAACATTACGTCTTCTTGCGTCAACACACCCAAAATTTGATGAGGCGTTTCTCGATCAATGACGGGCAGTTGATGAATGCCTCGTGCCGACATGCGATCGAGCGCTTCGTTCACGAATTCATCAGGGTGGGCATAAAGAATCTCAGTTGTGCAAATCTCTGCGATCGTTTGAGTCATTAACGAATGATCTAACAGACAGACTTTGATTTGAGTTTGCTCAAATCGGGCGATCGTGCGGTTGATATCTTGCAGCGTTAAAACTCCGACGAGTTGCCGATCAGAATCGACAACCAAAGCCCCGTGAAGATGCTGCTCTGTCAAGGATAGTCCGGCTTGAAGTAGCGGCAGTGACTGAGGCAGCATCACAAAATCTTGCTGCATTGCCTCGACAACCAGCATCGTTTTAAGCACGTCTTGAACGCGGTTTTTCTCAGGGTCAGACTCAATTTGCTCTAGGGTGGCTCCTCGCTCTGGGCGGTGATTGAGCCGCTCTGCTAACCAAGCACTCAGTCCGACGGCTGCCATCAGGGGCAGCACAATGCGATAGTCGCGAGTCATTTCAAACAGCAGCAAAATCGAGGTCAGAGGGGCATTCACACTGGCTGCTAACACCGCCGCCATTCCGACCATTGCATAAGCCGGAGGAGCCGCAATGCTAGACGCAAACCAGGGCAGCGCAAAGGGCAAAATCTTCCCGTAAGCGGCTCCCAGAGTTGCCCCCAAAAACATCGCTGGCGCAAAGATGCCACCGACAAAACCGCTTCCTAAGCTCACTGCCGTCACTAACAGTTTGACGACCAGCAGTGCGAGCAGCAGTCCGAGTGAGAACTCGGCATCTCGCAGCATCGCTTCGACGGTTTCATAGCCGACTCCTAAAACTTGGGGCAGTTTCAGCGCGACCAGTCCGATGCAGAGACCGCCGATTATCGGGTGAATTTCTCGCGGCAGTTTGCTAAACCAGACGAATCCTGGAATGTGTCCTTTAAAGCAGTCTTGTGCCCATTTGAGCGATCGCGTGTAAGCGATCGACACCAAACTCGCAAACAGTCCTAACCCCAAATAAAGCGGCAACTCTAACGGGCTGCGAACTTCATAAGCGGGGAGATCAAACGCAGGCTGCGACCCTAAGCCAATTTGGGCAATTAAAGCAGACACCACGGCAGCAAGCAGAACAACACTTGCCGCAGAGGTGGCAAACGTGGTGCCCAACACGACTTCTAGGGCGAAAAAGACACCCGCGATCGGGGCGTTAAATCCCGCTGCCAGTCCTGCTGCTGCCCCAGCGCCTAACAATAATCGCTGGCGTTCTTGAGAAACGCGCAGAGCCTGTCCCAAAAGAATGCCTAAATTTGCCCCGATTTCGACGCTCGGACCTTCGGGTCCAAGCGATGCCCCTGACCCTAGAGCCACAGCGGCAGCAACCATTTTGGTGACGGGGCGAATGGCGGAAACTTCCTGTCCGGCTTGAACGGCTGCAATCAGAGACGAAATGCCAGGACCAAAATCTTTCCAATACCAGCGCATCAGCCCAATAATAATGCCGCCTAACGTGGGGACGCACGCCAACGTCCATGCACTTAAATGAGCGATTGCGCCCATCAGATCTTCCAACATCAAACGATGCAGGATCTCAATCAAATAGCGGAACGTCACCACCCCGATTCCCGCCCCGCCGCCGATCAGCACGGCTAAAATCAGGACGATCGTTTCTGGCGAGGATTGTAGACGGTTTAAGGTGCCTAAAAAGGGAGGAGCAGCAGAGGATGATGGCGGGTCGGGCAACAGGACTTTTGGTAGAGGGGCAGGAGACATCCGGGACTAACTATCAGATAGCGTTAAATTTTGTTTCTGTATTCTCATTGTGAGGCATCTGTTCTAGTGAAGACAAGCAAATGGGGAATCTCTGAGGATTGGAAAGGCAATCGCTGACAAACGTGGGTAGACTAAGTGAATGAGCATCGGTAATCGTAGCGGAAGATAATCCGTATCTCGAATGTTGGACAGTGCCCTAAAAACTGGGTCAAAATAGTCGAGGCTCTTGGTTGCAAAGTCCTCTTCTTTCCAGAGTTAGCCTCTTTCAAAAAATTGTCAGTTTGTTTTCGACAGCAGAAGTGCCTGATGAACGCCGATATCTTCGATCGTCCCTCTTCTCCTTGCCCGGTTTGTCACCAAGTGGGCGGTCTGCGATCGCTCACAATAGTTGATGGGCTGTTGACCTGTCCCTACTGTCGTCAGCGACTGGTGGTGAGCGTCAGTGGACACTATGTGCGTGACCCCTTCGCGTTTAGACAGAGAGTGACGAGCCAAATGCTGCGTCGTCAGAGTCGCCCGATCGCTAGAATTTTGCGCGACTCTGGCATCTCAAAACATTCTTCGTTATTGGCACTGTTGGGCAGTTTGCTTTTCTTTGGGTTTACGATGGCTGCGCTGAACGAAGTCAGTCATCAGCGTTTTCCACTTCAGGACAAATTAGAGCAAATCGTGAAGTTGGGCGATTCTGAATAGAGAGCCGGAATCAGGATCAAAAATTGCCCTGCACCTGGTTTCTTAACAAAAATTCAAGTAATGAAATAATTCTGAGAGTACTTACTCACTTTCCTGTAAAGCTGTGTAAACAAATAGAACAGGTTTTTTATCAAATTGTGTCGGTTATTTCCTAGAATGCGCTTCTAGTGGTCTTTTTCTGGTAAAAAGATATATGTAGATAGGTTGCTGCCTGCGATCGCTGAGTCAAAAATCGGCTTCATATTTCTTCACAAAGCCTTTACTCAGTTTGACAGCCGCCTTCAATTTGTCGTCAGCCTGAGTCTCAAATCTGGGGCAACGAGAGTTGCTTGTTTGAGTCTTTTGCTTCATCCCGATTTATCCATAGAGAACACGCCCTTCAAGGAGTCTGACCGCATGTTCACTCACGTCAAGCCCACCATTCGACACATCTCGCCCGACAATCTTCAGGGTCGGTCACTCGTGAAGGTGGTTTACGTCGTGCTAGAGCCTCAATATCAAAGTGCTCTTTCCGCCGCCGTTCGATCGATTAATAAAGCTCATCCCAATGTGGCGATCGAAATCAGTGGCTATCTGATTGAAGAACTTCGTGACCCCACCAATTACGAGAATTTCCAGAAAGATGTTTCGGAAGCAAATATCTTTATTGCCTCGCTGATCTTTTTGGAAGATCTTGCCGATAAGGTAGTCGCTGCCGTTGAGCCTCATCGCGATCATTTAGATGTTGCGGTGGTCTTCCCCTCAATGCCGCAGGTGATGCGCCTTAATAAGATGGGCAGCTTCTCAATGGCGCAGTTGGGGCAGTCAAAAAGCGTGATCGCGCAGTTTATGAAAAAGCGCAAGGAGAAAGCTGGCGCTGGCTTCCAGGATGGAATGCTGAAACTGCTGCAAACCTTGCCCAAAGTGCTGAAATATCTGCCGATGGATAAGGCGCAAGATGCGCGCAATTTCATGTTGAGCTTTCAATATTGGCTCGGCGGCTCTCAGGAAAACCTAGAGAACTTCCTGCTGATGCTCACCGATCGCTATGTGTTTAAAGGCATCAAAACCACAGGTGATTTGGCGTATCAAGATCCCGTCACTTACCCCGATATGGGCATCTGGCATCCGCTTGCGCCCACGATGTATGAAGATGTCAAAGAATATCTCAACTGGTTTAACTCGCGCAAAGATATTTCTTCTGACTTAAAAGATCCGCTTGCCCCGTGCATTGGCTTGGTGCTGCAACGGACACACTTAGTGACCGGAGATGACGCACACTATGTCTCGATGGTGCAGGAATTAGAGTCGATGGGCGCACGGGTAATTCCAGTGTTTGCGGGAGGGCTGGACTTCTCGAAACCTGTTGAGGCGTTTTTCTACGATCCGATCAGAGGCGATGCGTCGATCGTCGATGTCGTGATTTCGCTGACGGGATTTGCGTTGGTTGGCGGTCCGGCGAGACAGGATCACCCCAAAGCGATCGAAGCCCTGACTCGGTTGAACTGTCCTTATATGGTGGCATTGCCGCTCGTCTTTCAAACGACGGAAGAGTGGCAGGATAGTGACTTGGGGCTGCACCCGATTCAAGTCGCGTTGCAAATTGCGCTACCAGAGTTAGATGGTGCGATCGAGCCAATTATTCTGTCGGGTCGAGATGGCAATACGGGCAAAGCGATCGCCTTGCAGGATCGAGTTGAAGCAATCTCGCAACGGGCGATGAAGTGGGCAAATCTGCGTCGTAAACCCAAGCTCAATAAGCGGGTGGCGATCACGGTGTTCAGTTTCCCACCTGATAAAGGGAATGTTGGAACTGCTGCTTATCTGGATGTGTTCGGCTCCATTTATAAAGTGATGGAATCGCTGAAGCAAAACGGTTACGATCTGCCAGAGTTACCCGAATCGGCGGAAGCGCTGATGTTGGAAGTGCTGCACGATGCCAGAGCGCAATACAACAGTCCCGAACTCAACATCGCCTACAAGATGTCGGTGCCCGAATATGAAGAACTCACGCCTTACCACGAGAAGCTAATTCCGTCTTGGGGTGCGGCTCCGGGGCATCTCAACACCGATGGTCAGAATCTTCTGATCTACGGCAAAGAGTTTGGCAACGTCTTTATCGGCGTACAGCCAACCTTTGGCTATGAAGGCGACCCGATGCGGCTGTTGTTCTCTCGATCGGCGAGTCCTCATCACGGGTTTGCCGCTTATTACACCTATCTAGAGCGAATCTGGAAAGCCGATGCTGTCCTGCACTTTGGCACTCACGGATCGCTAGAGTTTATGCCGGGTAAGCAGATTGGGATGTCGGGCGACTGTTTCCCGGATAGTTTGATCGGCACGATTCCAAACCTCTACTACTACGCCGCGAACAATCCGTCTGAAGCCACGATCGCCAAGCGTCGCTCTTATGCTGAAACCATCAGCTACTTAACGCCTCCGGCTGAGAATGCTGGACTGTATAAGGGTTTGAAGGAATTGGGCGACTTGGTTGCGTCTTACCAAACGCTGAAAGATACGGGGCGCGGTGCTCAAATTGTGGACACGATCGTCGATCAGTGTCGCATTGTGAATCTGGACAAAGACATCACTTTGCCGGAAGTCAGCGCCAAGGAGTTGACGGCGGAAGAACGCGATACGGTGATTGGCAAGGTCTACATCAAACTGATGGAGATTGAATCGCGTCTGTTGCCGTGTGGGTTACACGTGATTGGTAAGCCTCCGAGTGCTGAAGAAGCCATTGCAACGTTGGTTAACATTGCGAGCTTAGATCGTCCTGAAGATGATGTCGTGAGTTTACCTCGAATCATTGCTAACAGCGTTGGTCGCGACATGGACGATGTGTATTATGGCAGCGATCGTGGCGTTCTCGCTGACGTTCAACTGCTGCAAGATATCACGTTGGCAACTCGTGAAGCCGTTGCCGCAATGGTCAAGGCTCAAACCGATGCCGATGGTCGCGTCTCGAAGGTGACGAAGCTCAATTTCTTCAACATGGGTAAGAAGGAGCCTTGGATCGAAACCTTGCACAACGCAGGCTACCCCAAAGTTAATGCCGAGCAAATCAAGCCGTTGTTTGAGTACCTGGAATTTTGCCTGAAGCAAGTCATCGCTGATAACGAATTGGGTGCATTGCTCACCGCACTGGAAGGGGAATATATTCTTCCCGGTCCCGGTGGCGATCCGATTCGTAATCCTGACGTGTTGCCGACGGGTAAGAACATTCACGCCCTCGATCCACAATCGATTCCTACGGCGGCGGCGGTGAAGTCTGCGAAAGTGGTTGTCGATCGGCTCTTGGCTCGTCAATGTTCTGAAAACGACGGTCAATATCCTGAAACGATCGCGTGTGTTCTCTGGGGCACTGACAACATCAAAACCTACGGTGAATCTCTCGCGCAGATTCTCTGGATGGTGGGTGTGCGTCCGATGCCTGACGCGTTGGGACGCATTAACAAAGTCGAACTGATTCCTCTTGAAGAGTTGGGTCGCCCTCGCATTGATGTCGTGGTCAACTGTTCGGGGGTGTTTCGTGACCTGTTTATCAACCAGATGAACTTGCTCGATCGAGCTGTCAAAATGGCAGCCGAAGCCGATGAACCTTTGGAGATGAACTTCATTCGCAAACACGCGATTAAGCAGTCTGAAGACATGGGCATTAATCTACGTCAGGCGGCGACTCGCATCTTCTCAAATGCGTCTGGTTCTTACTCGTCGAACATTAATTTGGCAGTTGAGAACAGCACCTGGGAAAACGAATCGGAACTTCAGGATATGTATTTGGCTCGCAAGTCGTTTGCGTTTTCGTCAGACAATCCGGGTGAGATGGGGCAAGACCGCAAGATTTTTGAGGCGGCTCTTAAAACGGCGGATGTCACGTTTCAAAACCTCGATTCGTCTGAGATTTCGCTGACCGATGTGTCGCACTACTACGATTCTGACCCGACCAAAATTGTGTCTCGACTGCGTGATGATGGCAAAAAACCTGTGTCGTTCATCGCCGATACGACGACCGCAAATGCCCAAGTACGAACCCTTTCAGAGACGGTTCGGCTGGATGCGCGGACAAAGCTCCTCAACCCCAAATGGTATGAGGGAATGTTGAGTCACGGCTATGAGGGTGTGCGAGAACTGTCGAAGCGATTGGTCAACACAATGGGTTGGTCAGCAACGGCGGGAGCGGTTGACAATTGGATCTATGAAGACGCAAATGACACGTTCATCAAAGATGCTGAAATGCAAAAGCGATTGCTAGATCTCAATCCAAACTCGTTTCGTAAAATGGTGACGACATTGCTAGAGGCAAACGGTCGCGGCTATTGGGAGACGAGCGAAGAGAATCTCGATAAACTTCGCGAGTTGTATCAAGAAGTCGAAGACAAGATCGAAGGCATTGAGTAGTTAGTTTCTCTAACGTCAAGGGATAGCTAGGGATGTGAGCAATCATGTCCCTTTTTTTGTGAATTTTATGTTGACGATCGCTACCTGGAATCTTGAGAAATTAACTCCTCGTAGTTGGAAAAGAAAAGACTCAATCAAACAAAAGATTCAAGAGATTAATGCCGATATTTGGGTATTTACAGAAATCAAACACGGCAACCAACTCGCTGCTGATTTTCTACCCAACTATCAAGTGACGACTTCTCAAGAATATAATTCCGGATTTGCTGATGTAATGATTTGCTCTCGGTTTCCGCACCAGAAAATCTCTCTAGAATCCCAGACTTATGAAACTGCTTGCGTCTCAATAGAGTTAGATTCTCATCGTCCTCTAATTGTTTATGGAACCATCATTCCTTATAGAAACGATGGAGTGATCAAACGCGAAAAGCTTGCACTGGATCAAGTTTATGTTGCCATTTGGGAAAAACATCAAGCAGCGATCGCTCACCAGGGAAACGACTGGGCAAGTCTAATTCAAAAATACCCGAATCATGCTCTATGTGTGGCAGGTGACTTTAATCAATCGAGAGATGAAACAGGTTGGTACAGCACAAAAAAAGTCGAGAAGTTGTTGACAGAGCAACTCGATCGAAGTCATTTGATCTGTGTCACTGAAAAGAATTTTGGATTAGCCAAACGCCAAAACATCGATCACCTCTGCATCAGTCAAAACTTCGCGAAAAGCTATCAAGTTTCAGCTTGGGAGAATTTTACAGGCTCGATCGAAATGAGCGATCATAATGGTGTGATGGCTGAACTTTCGGTTGAATAAGGCGAATGAAGCAATGGTAGAACTCAAAGCCAAGCTAGTGACGGATGCCTGGGTGCCTGCATCGTGGGAGGACTATCTTCAGACGATCGCTGATCCCACCTACGAAAAAGCAAAAGGCTACTACTATCAAGGGCACATGAGGATTGAGATGGCAGCAGTTGGATGTGACCATGCAGACGATCATACAGTGATCATTTTAGCGATCGGCTTCTTTGCCACACTCAGAGGAATTTCACTGCGCGGACTTGATAACTGCTCTTTTCGCAAAGCAAATGTTCAAGAATTTCAGCCTGATGTGTCTTACTACATTGGGAATCGTGCCAAAGTGATTCCAAGAGGAACCAATATTGTGAATCTCGATTTGTATCCTGTACCTGACCTCGTGATCGAAGTTTCTAAAACAACGCTGCTCGACGATCGCGGCAACAAACGCACCTTATACGAGGAGTTAGGCGTGTCTGAATACTGGGTTGTGGATGTTGAAAAAGCGGAAATTTTGGCGTTTCAGATGATTGATCGGGGCAGCAAACGCATTGATGAATCGCAAGTGTTACCCGGACTCGCGATCGCCACTCTCGAAGCAGCCCTTCGGCAAAGTCGCGAAACAGACCAATCTCAAGTCGGCGCTTGGTTAATGACGCAGTTTCAACAACCTGGCTAAAGGGCTTTTTGAGACTCGTTAAGGAACGTGGATTTATTAAGGTGCAACTTCTCACCCTCACCCTCACCCTCTCCCCAAGGAGAGGGAACAAGACTCTAACCCCCTTCTCCTTGGGGAGAAGGGTTGGGGAGGGCTTGCCCCACTTCGTGAGGAGGGCAGAAGAAGCTCACAAGTCTTACAGGTTATTTAATCCACGATCCTAAACAGGGATCGCTTGGGGTTGAGACTTGACCGATCGAGCCAAATCTCGCAGCATCGCGACCGTAGTCCCAAAATCAACACAGGCATCCGTCACGCTTTGTCCATAGGTGAGTTGACTTAAATCGGCTGGAATCGACTGACTTCCGGCGACGAGGTGACTCTCGATCATTACGCCCATGCAGTGACGGGAGCCATTTGCGACTTGCTCGGCGATCGACTGAAGCACGATCGTCTGTCGATTATGATCTTTGCTGCTGTTGCCGTGACTGCAATCGACCATTAGCGGGGTCGCAATGCCCTGCTTGAGGAGTTGACTCACCGCTTCTTCTAAGTCAACCGCCCCGTAGTTGGTTCCGCCTTTGCCACCTCGCAAAATGATGTGACAATCGGGATTGCCCGTCGTACCGACAATGCTGGCTAACCCTTGGGCGTTGATGCCCAAAAAATGGTGGGGATGATTGGCGGCGAGAATCGCATGAATGGCGGTTAACAGATTGCCATCGGTACTATTCTTGAAGCCCACAGGCATCGATAGACCTGATGCCATTTCGCGGTGGGTTTGGCTCTCGGTTGTGCGGGCACCGATCGCGCTCCACGCAATCACATCGGCAATGTATTGGGGAATGATTGGATCGAGCAATTCGGTCGCGCTGGGCATTCCTAAATGGGCGAGATCGATCAACAGTTTGCGCGCTGTTCGCAGTCCTGTGTTGATGTCATAGCTCTCATCCAAGTGGGGGTCGTTGATCAGTCCTTTCCAGCCTGTGGTGGTGCGCGGCTTCTCAAAATAGACGCGCATCACAATCTCTAAACGATCGGACAATTCAGTCCGCAGGCGCATCAGCTTTTGCCCGTATTCATAGGCAGCGTTGACATCGTGAATAGAGCAAGGTCCAACGATGACGAGTAAGCGATCGTCCTGTCGATTTAAGATTTTGCGAATCCAATCGCGGGTTGTGGCAACGATTGCAGCGGCAGTTTCGGTGAGTGGAATTTCTTCTTTGAGGGCTGTTGGAGCCATTAACGTTCTGGTCTCAACAACGTGCAGGTCTTGGGTCTTATGCATCGAGTCAATTGTCTAACAGACATCAGTAAGCGCCACTTAAGGCTAAGGGAAAAGTTTCCACCTTATGCAGTATATCAGGAGACGCTTGCTCATTGTGACTCTCGATCGTGTGCCGATAGAGAGTTGCCTGAAATTGAAGCAGTGACTCGATCAATCCGTAACGCTTCAAGTATTAGTCATATCTTGCTAGTCAGCGCTCATAGCAATGCCTGAATATCTTTCGCCAAATCTTCCGGCTTCGCGGTTGAAGGATAGCGTTTAACAACCTTTCCACTGCGATCGACCAGAAATTTGGTGAAGTTCCACTTAATCCCCTCAGTACCAAAAATGCCAGGTACGGCTTTAGTCAAATACTGATATAGCGGATGAATACTGCTCCCATTTACCTCGATCTTCTGAAAGAGGGGGAAAGAAACCCCGAAGTTAGTTTCACAAAAGGACTGAATTTGGTCTGAGTCTCCTGGCTCCTGCCCTCCAAATTGGTTGCAGGGAAATCCTAAAACGACCAATCCTCGATCGGCATATTGATCGTATAAAGCCTGTAATCCTTGATATTGAGGGGTGAAGCCACACTGGCTAGCCGTATTTACAATCAGCAAAACTTTATCTTTGTAGGTGCTTAATGACAGCAGATTTCCATCAATGCCTGTCGCGGAAACGTCGTAAATCGATGCAGGTGCTGTCATCGGGTCAAACACGCCTTCAACGTGAAACATTACTTAAGCATCCTACTATGATTCACACGCGACAAACCTACTGACGGGTATTTAGAGTCGCGTTCAGAGCCAGTCAGCGTACTACACTTTGAGCCAGCATCACCTGGTATTTAATGACCCGATGGGGTTTTGTCGGAGGACGATCGGGCAACAGGTTCTCTCGATCGATAGCTGTCATCGTGCCCATCTAGCGAACCATCTACAGTCGCAACAGCAGGAGTCGGCGGTGACTTGCGCCCGCGACTTGCTGCCGACTTGATGACGACATAGAGAACTGGGACGATAAATAAGCTGAGAACAGTTGCGACACACATTCCTCCGACGATCGCCGTTCCTAATGATTGTCGGGCTGCGGCTCCGGGACCGGTGGCTAACACGAGGGGCATTGCGCCAGCGACGGTTGCGATCGCGGTCATGACGATGGGGCGCAGTCGTTCTCGACAGGCTTCTGTGACCGATTGGGCGATCGTTTGACCATGTTCTCGCTGCTGGTTAGCAAATTCCACAATTAGAATGGCGTTTTTACTTGCCATCCCAATCAACATCACAAATCCGATTTGGGTATAGACATCGTTTGCCGTACCGCGTAAAAGGACGGCTGCCAGCGCTCCCAAAATTGCCAGAGGCACGGTGAGCATGATGATCAGCGGGTCAATGAAGCTTTCATACTGGGCTGATAGCGTCAGAAAGACGAAGATGATCCCTAGCGCGAAGATGAAAACCGCGGCACCGCCTGACTGAAGTTCTTCGAGCGAGAGTCCTGACCACTCATAGCCAAAGCCTCTGGGCAGCGTTTCTTGGGCGACCTTTTGCATCGCGGCGATTGCCTGCCCCGAACTTGAGCCAGGGGCAGCAGATCCGTTGATTTCGACCGATCGGAACAGGTTGTAGTGCGTAATGATTGAAGGACCGTTCACCTGAGTGATTTTCACCAGGTTGCTTAACGGAATCATTTTCCCAGGCTGTGTCCCGTTGGCAGCGCTGCGAACATAGAGCCGCTTAATGTCATCAGGATTTGACCGAAACTGACTGTCGGCTTGGACATAGACGCGATAGGCGCGATCGAACTGGTTAAAGTCATTAACGTAAGTCGATCCTAAAAAGATTTGCAGTGTGCTGAAGATGTCTTGCAGAGAGACTTGAAGTTGGTTTGCTCGAACTCGATCAACTTCGACCGAAATTTGAGGTGTATTAGCGTTAAAGTTCGGTCGGAGTCCAGTTAGAGCGGGACTTTGAGGCGATGGATAGGTCGTGGCTCGACCGAGAAATTTGCCGAGGGTTTCACCTAGTGCTGCAAAGCCCAGTCCGGTGCGATCTTGTAGGTGAAACTCAAATCCGCCAACGCTGCCGATGCCCGGAATGGCAGGTAAGTTAAGCGGCAAGACAACCGCCTCTTGAATCGATGCCAGTTTGGGAAATAAGCCAAACGGTTTGGGGAAGAATCCGCCGATGATCGCTTTCAAGGATTGGTCGGCTCCCGTTCGTTCGTCCCACGGTTTGAGGGTGGCAAAAATTAGACCATTGTTAGGAGTCGCTCCGCTAAAGCTAAAGCCGCCGATCGCAAAGATATTTGAGATTTCTGGCTGCTGTTTGAGAATCGCCTCGGCTTTTTCTAATACGCGCTCGGTGTAGTCGAGTGAGACTCCTTCGGGTGCCTGAACGACGGTGATAAACACGCCCTGATCTTCATCGGGAATGAATGCTTTAGGAACAAAGTTGTAGACAAAGTAAGTTAACACTAACGCGAGTGAGAAGACTGTTATCACCAGTCCTTTGCGCCGAATCACGCTGCCAACCGATCGACTATAGCTTTCGCGAGTGTGGTCGATCGCCCAGTTAATGCGATTAAAGAACCAGTTGTTGGGGGCTTGTCCGCGTCTCAGCAACAGAGCCGATAACATGGGCGTGAACGTGATCGCGTTAAATAATGAGACTGTGATGGAGAACGCGATCGTCAACGCGAACTGTCGATAAAGCTGTCCCGTTGTGCCCGGAAAGAATGCCACGGGAACAAACACCGTGATTAACACAACCGATGTGGCAATAACTGGACTAATTAGCGTATTCATTGAGGCGATCGCTGCCTCGACTGGTCGCAATCCCTCGTCTTGAATGCGACGGGTGATATCTTCAACAATGACGATCGCATCATCGACGACGAGACCCGTTGCTAGAGTTAATCCAAACAGGGTCAGTGTGTTAATTGAGAAGCCGAGCAGTTTGACGAAAATAAAGGTGCCGATTAGCGCGACTGGAATTGCGATCGCGGCAATCAGTGCCGATCGCCAGTTTTGCAAAAACAGGAAGATTACCCCGATCACGAGCACGATCGCCAGAATCAGCGAGGTGATTACTTCTCTGGTGCCCGCTTCGATAAACGTGGTGGTGTCGAAGGCGATCGCGTAGCGCATCCCTGGCGGAAAACTCCCAGCAAGTAGGCGAATCTCTTCTTTAATAGCTTTCGCAACGTCGAGAGCATTGCTGCCAAACTGCTGGTTAATGCCAATGCCAACGCCCCGGTGAGTGACTCGATCGTCCGGAGTGAATCGCAACACCGATCCGTAATTCTCGGCTCCTAACTCAGCCCGACCGACATCACTCAGTTTGATTAGCGTTCCGGTAGACGTGGTTTTGATGACGACATTGCTAAACTCTTCGGCATCTTTGAGTCGCCCTTGAGCCGTGACCGCATATTGATATTGCTGTCCGGGCTGGGCGGGGGGCTGACCGATTTGTCCGGCTCCGACTTGAATGTTTTGCTGCTGAAGGGCAGTGACGACATCTTGAGGCGTGAGCGATCGACTCGCCAATCGTTCGGGGTCGAGCCAGAGTCGCATTGCGTATTTGCGTTCTCCAAAAATCTGTACGCCGCCTACGCCTTTGACTCGCTTAATCGCATCGGAAATGTAGAGATCGGCGTAGTTGCTGAGATAGATATCGTCGTAGAGATCTTTTCCGGCTTTTTCATCGTGATCGGAATATAGCCCGATCGCCAGCAAGAAATTGTTGTTGGCTTTTGTCACCTGCACGCCTGTCTGAGTCACAGGTCCTGGTAAGCGTGACTGCACAGTTGAGACGCGATTTTGCACATCGACTGCTGCTAAATCTTGATCGCGTCCCAAATCGAACGTCAAAGCAATATTGCTCGTTCCGGTGCTGGCACTGGTGGATTTAATGTATTTCACCCCATTAATGCCGTTCAATTCCCGCTCTAGAAGATCGGTGACAGTCGATTCCACCACTTCAGCGTTTGCGCCCACATAGTTTGAAGTGACATTCACCTGGGGCGGCGCAAGATCGGGATATTGAGAGATCGCCAAGGTCGGAATGCAGGCGATTCCTAAGAGTGTGATCGCGATCGAGCACACGGTCGCAAACACAGGACGTTGAATAAAGAAATTAGAAATCGACAGAATCATACAGACTCGTAGGGGGTGAAGGGTGAGAGATTCTAGGATCTATCTGCAAATTCAATTGGCTGTGTTGAGAGCGGTTGAGATACCCCTCTCAACCCCCTTAAAAAGGGGAACTTTGGATGGATTTCTCCCCCTTTTTAAGGGGGTTGGGGGGATCTCCTACGGTTTACAGATACGCCTTAGCCAACCTATAGTTCAGACTTTATTGGGGGCTTCTGCGATCGGGGCGCAGTTTTGCAGTTGCAGAATGCCCGATGTCACGATGCGATCGCTAGCGCTCACTCCTTCTAAGACTTCTTGATCGTTGCCGACAATTTTGCCTAACTTGATCGGCTTTTGAGCCGCCACTAATTGGTCTGGCTCGACCGTTGCGGCTTTGCCTCCGGGTGCAGCCGCAGGTGCCTGACATCCTGATGCTTTAAAAGGAGCGGCGACGAACAGAAAATCTCTGCCTCCGAGTCGAGAAATGGCTGAGGTCGGCACCAATATGCCGGGACTGCTTGACCAAATGACTCTGGCGCGCACAAACTGCGAGGAGCGCAAGTTACCCGGATTGTCGAACGTAGCTTTCGCCTGCACCGACTGAGAAGCCGCATCGACGTTGGGCGCAATAAACGAAATTCGCCCTGTCTGCGCTTCTCGATTTTGGTCATCTAACAGCTTGACGGGTAGCCCTATTCTGAGATCCGCTGCTCGCTCTAGCGGGATCTGAAGCTGGATTTCTAACCGCTGATTTTGAGCCACATTCATCAATTGAGAAGTCGGACTCACGCCGTCACCCACTTTGATTGGGATATCGCCGATCGTCCCCGTAAATGGAGCCGTGACGGTGTAGTCTCGCAGTTGAGCTTGCCCTTCAGAGATGTTTGCCTGTGCCTCTTCTAGCGCCCGTTCGTTTTTGGTGACACCCGATCGGGTGCGGTTAATCACCGATCGCTGTGCCTGCACATCGGCTTCGGCTTTTCGCAGGTCGGCTTGTGCCGTTCGCAAAGCGTTGAGTCGTTGATCTAGAATTTGTCGGCTGGAGGCTCCTTGATCGGTCAGGTCTTGATAACGAGCATATTCTTGTTGACTTAACTGAACGTTGGCGGCGGCAGCGGCACGTTGCGCTTCGAGCGATCGCAGGGTGTCGCCTGCGGTAGTGACATCAGCTTGAGCCGATTGAATGTCGGCATTGGCAGTTTGGGCGGCGGCAACGCGGCTAGCAACCTGGGCACGCTGACTGGCAGCATCGATTTGCAGCAATGGCTGACCTGCGGTGACGCGATCGCCCGCTTTGACGTAGATTGCCGAGACTTGCCCAGACACTCGCGGTTGCAGGGTGACTGACTGACGTGAATCTAAACTAGCCGCATAGTCAGAGCTATCGGCGATCGTCGCGGTTTTGAGGTTAGACAGCGGGACGGGAGTTGGGGGTGTCTTCATCTGACCTGCCATCATCATCGGCAAGATGACTCGACTAAACACAAGCCAGCCGACTCCGCCCAACAGTGCCAGGGCAATTAGTGCCGGGATCAAATATCGCCGCCAGCGAGGAGGACGCGGTTTGTCTGAAAGCTGATTGGAGTCTTGTGGAGGGATTGAGTCTACGATCGTAGACCGACTAACTGAATTTCGATTGATGTCTTCGCCACTCATGAATCTCCAACCTGTTAAATGAAGAGTTAAGCCAGGGAGCGATCAGGCAAAATGATGTTTTACATTGCTAAATTGGTTATCTGAATAAATAAAATACATATTGGTTATATCGTAGTGAACAGATTACTACGGGCACGAATCGTCAGGCTTCATCCTTTTGACAGACTTCGAGTGAGCATTGCTGATGTAAGTGTGAATTGTTGGGATTCTTGCATGAATCCGGACAGCCCTCCTCACGAAGTGGGGCGAAGCCCTCGCCAACCCTTCTCCCCAGGGAGAAGGGAGCCAAAACTCTCTTGTTCCCTCTCCTTGGGGAGAGGGCTAGGGTGAGGGCGGAGTATTTATGCAGGAAGTCTGTTGAGTGTGGGATTCAAACGATCGAGCTTTAATCTCAAAACTTGGAGATTGGAACTCAAACGATCGAGCTTTAATCTCAAAACTTGGAGATTGGAACTCAAACGGTCGAGCTTTAATCTCAAAACTTGGAGATTGGAACTCAAACGGTCGAGCTTTAACCTCGAAACTTGGAGATTGGAACTCAAACGATCGAGCTTTAACCTCAAAACTTGGAGCTTGGAACTCAAACGATCGAGCTTCAAACGCGAAGTGCGAGTCAATTTGGTCGATTTTCTTCCTCCTAGAGTAGGCTAGTGGTGCTTCTCTAGCTGCTTTTGGATACTGCGATGACTCTCGACCCCATTTCTACCGGAATTGCTCTAGAAATCGGCAAAATTGTTCTTAAGACGGTGTGGGAAGGGGGCGGCAAAGTCGCGGGAATGCTTGGCAGGACAGTAGACAAAGCGACCCAAAATCTAGTATTTCAAGCCTCTCAGAAATATGTCGAGAATTATGAGAAGCGTCACGGCATTCTCAAAGTGTTGGGGATGCGAGAACCTGTGTCACTAGAGAGTGTGTATGCAGCCGTGCAGTTTTTAGACGATCGAGCCTTACAACAGTTTGAGTCGGTGCAAGCGCTCGAAGAAACCTATCGACTCGCGGCAGGTCGCAGTTTTCAGGGCAAGGATTGCCCCAAGCAAGAAGGGTTAAAGGTCGCGAACGAAAAGCAATATTTGATGGTGTTGGGCGGACCTGGAGCCGGGAAATCGACCTTTTTGCGGCGCATGGGCTTAGAAGCGCTGAAAGGAAACAAAGGAGCCTATAAACCGGGCTACATCCCGGTGTTTGTTGACCTGAAAGTGTTTAACAAAGGGGAAATCAACATTGAGAAGACCATCGCCGAAGAGTTTCGCATCTGTGGCTTCCCGTCGCCCGAAGAATCGACGCAAAAACTTTTGCAGCAGGGCAAGCTGTTAGTCTTGCTCGATGGCTTAGATGAAGTGGCAACCGATCGGATGAATGAAGCGATCAGCCAGATTCAAAACTTTGTCGATGCTCACAAGCAAAACCGCTACATTGCATCGTGTCGGGTGGCAGCTTATCGTCATAACTTTCGGTTATTTACCGATGTGGCGATGGCAGATTTTGACGATGTTCAGATCAAACAGTTTATTGACAACTGGTTTCGTCGAGAACCCGACATCGCCCAAGATTGTTGGCAAAAATTAAACAGCGACGATCACACCGCCGCTAAAGAACTGACTCAAACGCCGTTGCTGCTGACGTTGGTTTGTTTGTTGTATGAACGATCGCGCAAGTTTCCCACGAATCGATCAACGCTTTATGAACGGGCGCTGCGAGTGTTGCTCGAAGAATGGGCAGCCGAGAAGGGCATTCCGCAAGACGACCTCTATAAAGGGCTAGACACCAAGCGCAAAGAGATGATGCTGGCAGAAATTGCCTATGATAGCTTTCAGCAAAATCGATTGTTCTCCACTCGTCGCGAAGTTGCCGACCAAATTGAGCAACTGTTAAAAGAAATATTGCCCGATGAAAAGGGCGTAGATGGGTTGAAGGTGCTGCGAAGTATTGAAGTGCAGCACGGTATCTTGGTAGAACGGGCAGACGGAATTTACTCGTTCTCGCATTTGACTCTGCAAGAATATTTGACCGCGCAGCATATTGACGACCAGCGACAGATTGAGAAATTGGTAACAGAACACCTAACTGAGCGCCGTTGGAAGGAAGTTTTTATCTTGGTTGCGGGGCTAATGCGCGGCGGAGCCGATGAACTGCTGTTGACGATGGAGAAAGAAGCTCAGACCTACCTCAACACACCCAAATTAAAAGCTTTAATAACGTGGGCAGACCAAGCAACGACAGGTTCAACAGGAGACTCTAAGCCTGCGGCTAAACGAACGGCAGCGGTCTTTCTCGCCCTCGCCCTCGCCCTCGCCCTCGCCCGTGACCTCGCCTTCGCCCTCGCTCTCGCCCTCGCCCTCGCCCGTGACCTCGCCCTCGCCCGTGACCTCGCCCTCGCCCTTGCCCGCGACCTCGACCTCGACCTCGACCGCGCCCTCGCTCTCGACCGCGCCCGCGCCCTCGCCCGCGCTTTTGAAAAAACAAAAGTCTTTAAATCTGTAAACTTTGTTGTGTTAATCGTTCGCCTAGAAGCCCTGAAAGCTCAGATTCCCGGCAACAGCCAATCTGTCGAAGTCCGCCGTGCCTTTCGCGATAAAGTTCTGCAAACCTGGTACAACGCCCTCAATCTAAATTCAGAATTAGTTGATTTATCTGAAGCAGAAGCTAAAGCTTTAGAGAACTATTTCTATGCAAACTGGCTGATGGTGCAGTGCAGACAAGCCGCCGTGCGAGTGTCGCCCACAACCTGGGCAGGCATTGAAGACCGCATGGTGACGGTGAGAGACTAAACGGTCTGGCGAGATCTCTCGCTGCGATTCTGTCCCGCCCGTGAATGGAATTCCGGGCTAGCCTTGCGAAGTCCGTTGAAACGGACTGGATACCTCAAACCCTCTTCTAGTCCCTTGAGTGGACTTCGCACTGTTAGACCGTGATTTTCAATCACGGGCGGATGAGCAGCGCAGCGAAGAGTTTTAAGCCATGCCCTAACGGTTGAGGAATGAGGGAATGGTTACTCTTCATCAATGGAATCGTCTCGATCGTCGTCAAAAGATAACGAGTGTCACCAGAATCTTGAGGTTAGGTAATGAGCGATCGGCATTACCATAAGACCATATTTCATATTGCCAGTGCAGTTATGAACCTAGCAACTAGACACGTTAGCATCAAAGACTTTGAGCAGAACCCCAACCGTTATCTGTTAAGCAATCAACCGATTCAAGTTGAAGAAAACGGTGAGATTATTGGCGTTTACTATCCTAAGAAGCGCAAGAGCAAAGAGGAGCTTGACAAACTGATTACTAGATTTGAGCAAGCGACCGAAGCCCTTTTAGAAGATTCTGGGTTGACTAGAGAAGAACTTGCCGACCTCCTAGACTTGAAAAAACCATTTCCCTATGAAGCTGATTGTTGATGCCAATATTTTGGTGGGGGAGCTATTGAGGCTGAGAGGTCGGGCACTAATCGCCCATCCCACGTTAGAGCTACTGATTAGCCAAAAAGTTGCAGAAGAAGCTGACCATGAGCTTCAAAAACGAATTCGAGTCATGGTGAGACAAAATCGATTTTCTGCGGAACATGGAGAGCAGTTTTTCGCAGTTGCCCAAGACTTGCTTGAAAGCAGTATTCAAATCGTTCCCTATGCTGCTTATGGCAACGTTGAATCTGAAGCGAGAAGACGCATTCCTAGAGATTCTGACGATTGGCACACGGTTGCTCTGGCGCTACAGACAGATGCTTCAATCTGGACGCAGGACTGTGATTTTCTCGGTTGTGGTTGCCCCACCTGGACGACGGAAACGCTGCTTTTACAATTACAATCCGTTTGAATTTTAGCGATTCTCACTCTTCATCAATTGAGTCGTCGTCGATCGTCCCACCCAAAATACTTTTGCTTCACTTATTGTTCGGCAAGATCTCTCGCTGCGATTCTGACCCGCCCCAGATTGAAATCGGGGCTAGCCTTGCGAAGTCCGTTGAAACGAACTGGATGCCTCAAACCCTCTTCTAGTCCCTTGAGTGGACTTCGCACTGTTAGACCGTGATTTTCAATCACGGGCGGATGAGCAACGCAGCAAAGAGTTTTAAGCCACGCCCTAACGGTTGAGGAATGAGAGAATGGTTACTCTTCATCAATGGAATCGTCCCGATCGTCGTCGATCGTCCCACCCAAAATACTTTTAACTAACTCATCAACAGTGATACCCCGCTTCTGAGCCATATACTCCAACATCGTTGCAACTTCAGCTTTCTGCTCTGCAACTCCGACACTAATTAAAGCCGCCGCTTGACTTGCCCTGCTGCGACCATACAGCCATGCCAAAATGGTCAGCCAGTCATCATCATGTTCACCCAATGGCGGCAATGTAATTCTCTTCGTCATAGTTTGACTACACGATTCCTGTCTAACGAACCGAATATGCGCTCATCTGTGTGTTTCTGATTTCGATTGACACAGATGTGCACATCGCGATAATATTCAAGCAAGCGAAAAGCTAGTGCGTCCCGTGGAAAGTTCAGCACTGGCTAAAGCTCCAAACTCAATGGAGACACTCATCATTATGCCCTATCGAGACCGCCTCAATAGGTGGTTAGTCGTGCGATCGCTTCCCAATATGCAGCGCATCATCGTCGCTCGTTGTCGCAACCGCTCCGATGCTGATGGATATTTACACATCTTGCGACGACTCATCCCCGACGGCACCTTTATCGTCGTGTTTGATGGTGATACCGATTCTAGCGAGGTCTAGGTGCTTAAGGAACTTGCGCAAAACTAGAATCCCTCGCTTCGGTGTCTGGGCTTCGACTGTGCTCAACTCGTGAACGACACTTGGAAACTCATGAACGACACTTGGGAACTCGCGATCGACTCTTGGGAACTCGCGATCGACTCTTGGGAACTCGCGAACAACGTTTGGGAACCCATGAACGACTTCGCTCAACTCACGGACGAGTCTAATCAACTCACGAACGAGTCTAATCAACTCATGAATGAGTCTAGTCAACTCATGAACGAGTCTAACCAACTCATAGACGAGTCTAATCAACTCACGAACGAGTCTAATCAACCTATTATTAACTTGGCAATCATTAAGATTGCACCCAGCTTTGTCACGTCGATTCAGTCAGCTTCTGCCCCCTAAATCCCCCATTCTGGGGGACTTTGAGCGAGGCAGAATTGCAGAGTTCAAGCCATTTCTCCCATTCAAAGTCCCCCAATTTTGGGGGATTTAGGGGGCGAAAGAGTTCTGCAACGACTGATCGATCGTTGCCGGGTTAATGGCAGAATATTGAGGGTTGAGCGAAGCCGAAGCCCGATCGGGGGTTGATTCAATTCGATCGTCTCCCGTCATCAGGCAGTCGGCACCGCATAATAAATGATCGCGAGAAACTGAATCGGCAACTCAATCAGCCTCTCAGGACCGTGAGGAACCTCACCCCGAAAGCTCAACGAATCTCCCGGCTCCAATAAATACGTGTGGATTCCGTGGCGATATTCCAGCTTGCCTTGCAGCATATAGATAAACTCGATGCCGGGATGCTCAAACGTGGGGAAGACCTCAGACGCATCATCCATCGTGATCAAAAACGGCTCAAACACCTTCGTCGGACCCTGATCGTATGCCAACAAATGGTAAGTGTGTCCGCGCTTCGTGCCGCGCCTCACAACTTCCATCCCGTCGCCTTGTTTGACAAGCTGTGCGCCGCCTGCTGGCATATTGTAATTGCGAAATAGCGTCGAGAGCGACACCCCTAACGCACTCGCCAACTTCCCGATCGTCTCCAAGCTCGTCGCCGTTTGAGCGTTTTCAATTTTTGACAACATCCCGCGAGAGATGCTCACCTGTTCCGCGACCTCCGCGATCGTCAGCCCATGTTTTTGCCGCAACTCTCGAATGGCATTGCCTAAATATCGCTCTAAAGAGCTGCTAGAAGAGACTTCTGTGCTTTTTGCTGCGGCTTCTGTCATGGTGATAGCTCTCGATCGTCTCGCTGAATCTGAATCATAGCAAGAAACTTTGTTGACACTCATGAAACTTCGAGCCATGATGTTTACTTAAGTTTTCTAGTGAGAACTTACAGGAGTTGTCATGCCGTTTCGTCTCTTAAAATTCGCTCTGTCGAAAGACCATCCCGAACCGCGAATGTTTCGCCAGCCCGATCGCTTAAAGTCAAGCTATGACGCAGTGATCATTGGTGGTGGCGGACACGGATTGGCAGCCGCCTATTATTTAGCACGCGACCATGATATGAAAAATATCGCTGTGCTAGAGAAAGGCTACATCGGCGGCGGCAACACTGGACGCAACACAACGATTATCCGATCGAACTATCTCACCCCAGAAGGCGTAAAATTCTACGATGAATCAGTGCGACTCTGGCAAGACTTATCCCAAGACTTCGATCTAAACCTGTTCTACTCCAATCGCGGACACTTCACGCTGGCACACACAGACGCATCACTTAGAACCATGCGCTGGCGAGCAGAAGTCAACAAACATTTTGGTATTGATAGTGAACTCGTCGATCCCGCTGAAGTGCAAAAAGCTTGCCCGATGATGGATATGACCTGCGGAGGTCACGCCCCAATTTTGGGGGCGCTCTATCACGCTCCCGGCAGCATTGCCCGTCACGATGCAGTGGCGTGGGGCTACGGTCGCGGAGCCGATTTGCGCGGAGTCGAGATTCATCAACAAACCGAAGTATTAGGGATTCAAATCGAGTCCGATCGCGTCACCGGAATCGAGACTTCCCACGGCACGATTTCAACGCCTCGCGTCTTGTGTGCGGTCGCCGGATCTACGCCGCGAATTCTGGATCTAGTCGGGTTACGATCGCCGATCTATATTCATCCTCTACAGGCGATGGTCAGCGAACCGATGAAGCCGTGGCTTGACCCGATTATTGTCTCTGGCAGTCTGCACGTTTATGTCAGCCAAACAGCGCGAGGAGAATTAGTCATGGGTGCCTCGCTTGATCCTTACGAACTACATTCCACGCGATCGACGCTCGATTTTGCCGAAGGACTTGCCGCCCATATGCTAGAGCTATTTCCGTTTTTGTCTCACGTCAAAGTGGTGCGCCAATGGGCAGGTATGGCAGACATGACCCCCGATTTTGCACCGATTATGGGCAAGACTTCGATCGAGGGGTTTTATCTCGATTCGGGTTGGGGCACTTGGGGGTTTAAAGCAACGCCCGTGTGCGGCAAAACGATGGCGTATACGGTGGCGCACGATCGCAATCATGATCTCATTGAAGACTTCTCGCTGTCCCGATTTGAGAATTACGAATTGGTTGGTGAAAAAGGCGCAGCGTCCGTGGGGCATTAACCATGAAACTTATGACTTGTCCGGTGAATGGGGCGCGATCGATTTCAGAGTTTGTGTGTGCGGGAGAAGTGCGACCAATACCTGACCCAAACACTACAAATGATCTGGCTTGGGGAGCCTTTGTGTTTCATTGCAACGGTGCCGCAGGAATCAAACAGGAATGGTGGTGTCACACGCCGAGCGACACCTGGTTTATCGCAGAACGCAACACGCAAACCGACGAAATTTTACGCACCTATCTATGGGGTGAAGTCGCATGAATCAACGCAGACTCCCTCCCATCTCAGGAGAATGGATCGACCGCAGCCGCCCGATTCAGTTCACCTTTGAAGGAACTCGCTTTACTGGATATGCGGGGGATACGATCGCCAGTGCGCTCTGGGCATCGGGTCAACAAATTTTGGGACGCAGCTTCAAATATCACCGTCCACGCGGGATCTTGAGTCTTGCCAATCATGACGTAAACTCTCTCATGCAGTCTGGGCAGAGATTGAATGTCCGAGCAGATGTCACGCCACTAGACGATGGAATGACGCTTTCAGCAATTAACACTTTTGGGGGAGTGATGGGCGATCGTGCCAGCGCGATCGAGCTTTTCTCACCGTTTCTCCCGGTTGGTTTCTACTACAAAGCGTTTAACAGCAAGCGTCTGTTTCCCATGTGGGAACGCCTGATTCGCAACTTGACTGGATTGGGACAAGTAGACTTCTCGACTCCTCATATTCGGACTGCCAAACGCTATGATTTTTGTGACCTTTTAGTGGTTGGGGCAGGCGTATCAGGACTCTCAGCAGCGCTCTCGGTAGCAGATTTGGGTGCAGACGTAGTGATTGTCGATGAGAATGCTAAAGCGGGCGGATCGGGTCACTATCAATTAGGAAATGAACCCTTTCGAGTCGAGAAAACAAACGAATTATTAAACGCGATCGAGAATCATCCGAAAATCCGTCTCTACACACAAACGCAAGCGTCAGGATACTACGCTGATGGCTGGATTCCATTATTGGATCACGATCGCTTAACTAAAATGCGCGCGAAAGCAGTGATTGCCGCCAATGGAGCCTATGAGCAACCTGCGGTGTTTCGCAATAATGATTTGCCGGGTGTCATTCTATCGAGCGCCGTGCAACGGTTAATCTATCGCTACGCAGTCAAACCAATGAATCGAGCGGTTGTTCTGGTTGCGAATGCCGATGGATATCGAACCGTGCTTGATCTGATTAGCAATGGAGTCACGATCGCTGCCGTAGTCGATCTGCGCGATTCTCTCAACAGTGATGTGGCACGATCGCTAGACCAACAAAATATCCCCATCTTCCTGGGATACTGCGTTTATGAAGCGAGAGCGAATCCGGGTCGCGATGGCATATCGGCGGCGGTAATTTGCCCGATCGACGCAAACGGCAACCCACAAACCGGATTTAAACAAACGATCGCGTGTGATGGCATTGTGATGAGCGTTGGCTGGGCACCTGCGGCAAACTTGCTCTATCAGGCAGGCACTAAAATGCGGTTTGATAAAGGGTTGCAGCAGTTTGTCCCCGATCAATTGCCGTCTGGCGTGTTTGCCTGTGGTCGCGTGAATGGCGTGTTTGAGTTTGAACAAAAGCTGATTGATGGTCGTCGATCGGGTCTAGAAGCAGCAGCCTATTTGGGATTGGGAGAACGCATCCAAGTGACAATCTCGCCCGAACGAGAATCTCCTTCGCACCCGTGGGCGATCGTCGAACATCCCAAGGGCAAGAATTTTGTAGACTTCGATGAAGACTTGCAGTACAAAGATTTTCCTAACGCTGTCCAAGAAGGATTTGACAACATTGAATTGCTAAAACGATATACAACCGTGGGAATGGGAGCGAGTCAGGGCAAACACTCGAATATGAATGCGTTGAGAATTCTGGCGCGAATCACTGGAAAGACTCCTGGTGAAGTGGGCACAACGACCTCGCGACCATTCTTCCATCCAGTCCCGCTTTCACATTTAGCAGGGCGAGGCTTCACGCCTGAGCGACGAACTCCACTACACAGCCGTCACGCTGCGCTGAATGCTAAATTTATGCTGGCAGGAATTTGGAAACGACCCGAATATTACGCTCAACTCGGCAAAACTCGCGACGAGTGTATCGCTCTAGAAGCTCAGGCAGTTAGGCATCAGGTGGGGATCATTGATGTCGGGACGTTGGGCAAATTTGAGATTCGTGGAGCCGATGCGGCTGAGTTTTTAGAGCGAGTCTATGCCGGACGCTATCGCAACATGAAGGTCGGCACCACACGATATGCCCTAATGCTCGATGAAACAGGAGTCACGATCGACGATGGCATCATTGCCCGACTTGGAGCAGAGCAGTTCTATTTCACAACGACAACATCAGGCGCGACTCCTATCTATCGTGAGTTGTCTCGGTTGAATACAATGTGGCAGCTAGACTGTGGAATTGTGAATTTAACAGGGGCACGATCGGCGATCAATCTTGCAGGACGATATGCCCGTGATGTCTTGTCTAAGCTGACTGATTTAGATCTCTCTAGCGTTGCATTTCCTTATCTCGCCGTGCGTGAAGCCCGAATTCAAGGGATTTCTGTCGTGTTAATGCGAGTCGGATTTGTGGGTGAGTGGGGCTATGAGATTCACGTTGCAGCAGAATACGCTTCAGCGTTGTGGGATCTGTTGTTGAAAGCAGGACTTGAGTATGATATTCGTCCCTTTGGGGTTGAGGCGCAGCGTCTTTTGCGACTCGAAAAAGGGCACTTGATTATCGGTCAAGACACTGACGGGCTAACGACTCCATTAGAGGCGGGGCTTAAATGGGCAGTGAAGATGGACAAGCCTTTTTTCATCGGTCAGCGCAGTTTACAAGTTTTGGCAAAACGACCCATCAAACAAACCCTGATCGGATTCATGCTTGACCCGAATTTCCAAGGAACTCCGCCGCAGGAATGTCACTTAATGATCGCTCGCGATCAGATTGTAGGGCGCGTCACGAGTGTTGCGTTTAGCCCCAGTCTCAGCCGTCATATTGGACTTGCCTACATGCGACCAGAACTGGCGGAGATCGGAGACCCTATCTCAATCCGATTATCCGACGGCACGATCGTATCTGCAATCATCACCTCAACTCCATTCTACGACCCCGATCAGTTACGTCAGCGAGAAGACGTGACCCAGCGAGAGGAGGTGACGGTATGATGCGTCGCATTAGCCCCAATCACGATCGGCTTCAGTCTCTCAGCGGCACCTGGCGAGACATTAACGGAATGCCGTCCCTCATGTCAATTCCTGGAGATGAGCAGACTGCGGCGCATTTGGGCATTGCTGATTTGTCATTTCTCACCCGCTTTGGGGTTAAAGGAGCCGGAGCCGCTGCTTGGCTTGAGAGCCGAGATTTGGAAGTGCCCGATCGTCCCAATACCTGGCGTTCTCTCCCCGATGGTGGCATTATTGCCCGTCTCGGCTTGACTGAATTTTTGATCGAAGATAGTCTTCACAGCAGTTTTGCGCTGCGATTAGCTGAGGCGTGTCAGCACGTTCCCGATCGTGTGTATCCGGTGTTGCGACAAGATGCCGCGATCGTGTTGTGCGGTACAGCGATTCCCGATCTATTACAGCAAACTTGTAGCGTTCACTTTCAATCATTCTCGTTGAATGATCATCCTGTAATTTTGACGTTAATAGTTGGCGTTAGCGTTACTATTATTCCGATCGCGCCTGATCGATATCGAATCTGGTGTGATGGCACCTTTGGAGCTTATTTATGGGAGACGTTGGCGACGATTGTGCAAGAGTTAGGTGGAGGAGTCGTCGGTGCCGATCGGTTAATCTAAGTCGGGCTAATCTTTAAAGGAGGACAGGATCATGACACTAGCAGAAGCCAAGCAGTTTCTAGAAACTCATCAGATTAAGTTTGTTCTGGCGCAGTTTGTCGATATGCACGGAACTGCTAAAACAAAAGCCGTTCCCGCCTCGCATTTTGAAGATATTTTGTGTCCGGGGGCTGGGTTTGCGGGGTTTGCCGTGTGGGGTTTGGGAATGCAGCCTAATAGTCCCGATTTTATGGCTGTAGGCGATTTGTCAACGCTGTCGATCGTGCCCTGGATGCCCGGATTTGCTCGTATTGTTTGCGTCGGACATGTTCTCGGCAAGCCCTACGCCTACGATGCCCGATTTATTTTGCAACAGCAAATCGAACGCTTGACCCAAAAAGGTTGGCTGCTCAACACCGGAGTTGAGCCAGAATTCGTGCTGCTCCGCAAAGATAATCAGGGCAAAATTCAGCCGTGTGACCCGACCGATACGCTCGACAAGCCTTGCTACGACTACAAAGGACTGTCTCGCAGCTTGACGTTCATTGAGAAGCTCGTGACGAGTCTGCAAGCGGCTGATTTTGATGTCTATCAGATTGATCACGAAGATGCAAACGGTCAATTTGAAATCAATTACACCTACACCGATTGTTTAACGACTGCCGATCGCTTTATCTTTTTCAAAATGGCAGCGTCAGAAATCGCCAAAGAACTGGGGCTAATTTGCTCCTTTATGCCCAAGCCGTTTGCCAACCGCACGGGCACCGGAATGCACATGCACATGTCCATGTGGGAAGGTGACAAAAATATCTTTGCAGACGACACCGACACGCGGAACTTAGGACTGTCAAAACTGGCATATCATTTCATGGCAGGGTTACTTGCCCACGCTCCCGCGTTAACTGCCATTTGTGCGCCGACGGTGAATTCTTATAAACGGTTGGTGGTGGGTCGATCGCTGAGTGGCGCAACCTGGGCACCCGCCTACATTACTTATGGCGATAACAATCGATCGAGTATGGTGCGCGTCCCTGGAGGTCGGTTAGAGTTGCGTCTCGCGGATGGTTCTTGTAACCCTTATTTGGCAACAGCCGCCGCGATCGCGGCTGGGTTAGATGGGGTTGAAAAACAACTCGATCCGGGTGAACCGTGGAATGTGAATCTATATGACTTCTCGAATGCAGAATTGAATGAAAAAGGAATTCACACCTTGCCGCAGAGCTTAAAGGAAGCGATCGACGCGCTGGCTGCTGATGATGTGATCAAAAACGCATTAGGAGTTTTAGCCGATGAATTTATCGATCTCAAACAAATGGAGTGGGTCGAATATATGCGTCACGTCTCTGAATGGGAAGTCCAACGCTATCTAGAATTCTTTTAACAACTCAAAAAATATATTATGTGCGGAATCGTTGGACTGCTGGTCAAAAAACCTGAACTACGAAAATCACTCGGCGAACTGATGGTGCCAATGTTGATTGGGATGAGCGATCGAGGCTCTGACTCAGCCGGACTTGCCATCTTTACAGGCCTATTGGATGAAAGCCATCGCAAATATAGTCTCTACTCTGGCGACAAAGAGTTTAATTGGTCGGAATTGCTCTATGAATTTCAATCCCACTTTGAAGGAGACACCGAAATTGATAGTCAAGGCAATCACGCGATCGTGATTTCTAATGCCGATCCAAACTCAGTAAAACAGTGGCTCAAACATCACTATCCACACCTTTATCTGTTGTCTACCGGACGAGCGATCGACCTTTATAAAGACACCGGAACGCCTCAACAAGTCAGCGATCGCTATCACTTTAAATCGCTCAAAGGCTCTCACTTAGTCGGTCACACCCGCATGGCGACCGAATCGGCAGTTACCGCCGCCCACGCCCATCCTTTTACGGCGGGGGAAGATTTCTGTCTCGTCCACAACGGCTCTCTTTCCAACCCCCATGAGATTCGCCGCAAACTTGAGCCGCGCGGCATTCAGTTTGAAACCGATAACGACACCGAAGCCGCCTGTCGCTTTTTAGAGTGGCGAATGCGGGAAGGTGACGACCTTGAGAACGCGCTTCAGAGAGGCTTTGAGGAGTTAGACGGCTTCTACACGTTTCTAATGGGAACCGTCGATAAACTTGCCCTGGTGCGAGATTCGTTTGCCTGCAAACCCGCGATCGTCGCCGAAACCGATGACTATGTTGCGATCGCCTCTGAGTTTCGCTCTCTAGCTCATTTGCCCGATATCAATCACGCTCAACTCTACGAACCCGCCCCAGAGGAACTGTATGTATGGACAGTGTAATCTTTGATTTGTCGCAAACTTCACTGCGCGAAGTGAATCAGTTTCTCCATCACGGTGCGAATGGGAACCCGATCAAAATCATTAATCCAGATGGTGCCCACAATATCGCCGTAGGGCTTCACTCGCCCATCACCGTTGAGATTGCAGGTCACGTTGGCTATTATGCTGCGGGAATGAATCAGTTAGCAAACGTGACGATCGATGGCAATGCAGGCACGGGCGTTGCTGAGAATATGATGTCTGGACGGGTTCACGTCAAAGGCTTTGCATCCGTTTCAGCAGGTGCCTCTGCTCAAGGAGGATTGCTTGTGATTGACGGCAACGCGAGTCTGCGCTGTGGCATTTCGCTCAAGGGGGGCGATATTGTGGTGGGAGGCAGTGTAGGCAGCTTCTCGGCGTTTATGGCGCAAGCGGGACGAATCGTGATTTGTGGAGATGCGGGCGACGCGATCGGAGATTCTCTCTATGAAGCTGTGATCTACATTCGTGGCACCGCAAAATCGCTGGGAGCAGATGCCCAATTTGAGCCGATGTCAGACTCGGATTATCAAACAGTGGGTGAGCTACTTGCAAAAGCCGGATTTTCTCATGACTCCAAAGACTTCAAGCGCATCGCTTCTGCCAAGCGACTTTATCACTGGAACGCCGACGCTAATCAGGACTATTAACCATGAATCACTCCGAATCAAGTCAATCACTCTCTCTCGAAGAATCGGCAGGCTACGATCGTCGCATTCTCAACTACATTCAAAATGCTGCCGCTCATGGACTCTATGAAATTCGCGGACTGGGTGCAAAACGTCGATTACCTCACTTTGATGATTTGGTCTTCCTCGGCTCATCGTTGAGTCGCTATCCCCTCGAAGGCTATCGCGAAAAATGCACTACAAAGACAATTTTGGGCACGCGCTATGCCAAAAAACCGATCGAGCTAGAGATGCCAATCACGATCGCAGGCATGAGTTTTGGGTCACTTTCTGCCAACGTTAAAGAAGCGATTGGACTTGCCGCCACCGAAGCGGGAACATCGACGACAACAGGCGATGGGGGCATGACTTCGGAAGAACGGCTCTCGTCTAAAACACTCATTTATCAATGTTTACCGTCTCGCTATGGGTTCAATCCCGATGATGTCAGGAAGGCAGACGCGATCGAGATAGTGATTGGTCAGGGTGCAAAACCGGGTGGTGGTGGAATGCTATTGGGACAAAAAGTAAATCCCAGAGTTGCAGAAATGCGAACGTTGCCGGAAGGAATTGATCAACGATCGGCGTGTCGCCATCCCGATTGGACAGGACCCGATGATCTGACCATCAAAATCCAAGAACTGCGAGAACTCACCGATTGGGAAAAACCCATCTACGTTAAAATCGGCGCATCTCGAACGTTTAATGATGTCAAACTCGCTGTTCACGCGGGGGCAGATGTGATCGTCGTCGATGGAATGCAGGGCGGTACCGCCGCGACTCAGAGCGTCTTTATCGAGCATGTTGGCATTCCAACGTTGGCAGCCGTGCGCTTAGCAGTGGAGGCACTCGAAGAATTAGACATGAAAGGGAAAGTGCAGTTGATTGTGTCGGGCGGCATTCGCACAGGCGCAGATGTGGCTAAAGCACTGGCGATGGGGGCAGATGCGGTCTCGATCGGACAAGCTATCCTAATGGCTCTAGGCTGCAATAGTGAAACCTATATTCAAAACGGGACGCATCACTCAGCGATCGCAGACTACAACGCATTAGGAACCGCGCCGGGATACTGTCATCATTGTCATACGGGTCAATGCCCAGTCGGAGTGACAACTCAAGATGCAATGCTAGAAAAACGCCTAGAACCACACGTCGGAGCACGTCGAGTCAAAAATTATTTACAGACCCTAAATATGGAATTAACGACGATCGCCCGTGCCTGTGGAAAGCAAAACGTCCATCATTTAGAGCGCGAAGATCTGGTTGCGCTGACGATCGAGGCGGCTGCAATGGCGCGTCTCCCTCTTGCCGGAACAAACTGGATTCCTGGCTGGCAAACAGGTTCTAGCTTCTAACTTAACTTACTCAAACGCTTGCTATGAAACAGTTTGAATAGACTACTGATCTTCCTCGGATCTCAGCATCGACAGGGAGAGGGCTAGGGTGAGGGCACAGTATTCGTGCAGGAGGTCTAGTCATCGCCCTACGAGTAGGATGAGAGTAGATTACTGGGAGAATCGCATGACAGACTATCAAAAGATTGAGTATCGCATCGGCAAAGACGGCAAAATCGTCGAAACGGTGCTTAACGGACTGGGCGCAACCTGCACTGATTTGACTTCAGAAATCGAACACTCGATCGGAACTATCGAATCACAAACATTGTTACCAGAGTATTACGAAGGTGATGAATTTATAACAGTAGAAGACACTCAAACGCTTCAACAGGGTGGAATCTGATGACCGACTCTAACCTGATTGGATTCGGGATTGTTCTTGCGGTTGGGTGCATCGCTGTTATCTTAGGCTGGATGGGTGAAGACTCCGATCGCAGTAATCCATCTGAAGAAAAAGTAACTGAGCTACAGCAACAATGTCAACGACTGCGAGAGGAATTAACATCACAAAAATTACAACTCACCTCAGATTTCAGCAACGCTACCTTCGAGCAATTACAAACGCTATTTGTAACCTATCCTAGTGCTTGTAAAATGGCACAGACAATGCCCACTCTTCCTGCCCGAAATTTGGTTGCTCTCTTTACGCCTTTGGAAAATTTGCTGCAAAGTTGGAGTATTGAAGCGATCGGATCTCCCTGGCAGTCTGTCTCCTACGATCCGCAACTCCATCAACCCGATGTAGATGATATTGCGATTGGAGAGAGCGTTTACATCCGGTTTGTCGGCTATCGACACATTGGAGAAACGGTTTCGCATCAGATTCTCTGCCCCGCAAAAGTGAGTCGCACTCTTCCCGCTATAAATCCTGAGTGATCTGTCTATGACTTCTGTTGCGATCGACTTTGGCACTACCAACACGGTTGTTAGCATTCTCGAACCCGATACTCAAACGCCTAAAACGATTCGCTTTCCTGCCATTTCACGGTTATTATACGACGAGATTCCGGTGACTCCGACGCTGATATTTGTAAAAAGTGCGGAGCAAATTGTCCTGGGTGAACAGGTGCGATCGCAGCGCTTAGGAATATCTCAGCCCGATCGCTTGTTCAAAGCATTTAAGCGAGATTTAGCGGCTGACTTTCAACCGCCCGATCGCCAAATTGATGGACAATCCTATAGTGTTGAATGGGTATCTGAACAATTTATTCAAGCAATCTGGCAACAACTCCAGCAACAGCAAATTTATCCTTCTCAAGTCGTTTTTACCGTTCCGATCGGAGCGTTTGAGCGTTATTTGGGATGGTTTCGTGAGGTGGCGGCGCGGCTTGATATCTCTGATGTGCGGCTCGTTGATGAGTCTACGGCGGCAGCGTTGGGTTATGCGGTGCAGCGTCCCGGTGCTCTCGTTCTTGTCGTTGATTTTGGCGGCGGCACCCTCGATCTGAGTTTAGTACGGACAGTTGGCAAAACCTCTGACGCGCAGCGAGCAGAAGTGCTGGCAAAAGCCGACGCATATCTTGGCGGTGAAGATATTGATCTGTGGATTGTCGAAGATTATTTGTATCAAATTGGCTCCTCGCGGGCTGCGGTGGGCGCGATCGGATATCAAACCTTACTAGAGGTTGCCGAGCGTCTCAAAGTCAGGTTATCGATCGCTGAGGAGGCAAAAGAAAGCTGGCTCGACGAATCTACCTTTATGGCTTACGAGTTGCGTTTAACCCGATCGCAGTTAGAAGACATTCTCGAAACGCGACAGCTATTAGAACAAGTCCGACAATCGCTCGATGAAGTGCTGACGATCGCGCTTTCAAAAGGCATTTCCAAGTCGGATATTGAGCAAGTGTTGCTCGTCGGCGGCAGTTGTTTAATTCCATCTGTGCAGCAACTTATCGGATCTTATTTTGGGCGGCAGCGAGTCAAACTCGATAAACCGTTTGAGGCGGTTTGTCATGGCGCATTGGCGCTTGGTCAACTGACGATCGAGGATTCTCTACGCCACAGTTACGCGATTCGCCTCTGGGAACCTTACGCCCGATCGTATTCCTATTTTTCGCTCTTTGAGCAGGGCGATCGCTATCCCTGTCAACGGGCTGAACCGCTGATTTTGCAAGCCGCGATCGAGGGACAAACTGATCTTCGCCTCGACATTGGAGAGGTTGCAGTGGTTGCTCAATCAGAGGTGAACTATGACGAGCAGGGCAGAATGACGAGTCTACCGATGCGTCAACAAGAGACTTACCGATCGCTAGAACGTCAGCATGAGCAAGTGTGTGTCGCTCACCTCAATCCGCCGGGGCAAGTAGGTGTCGATCGTATTTCAGTTCAGTTTGAGGTCACCGATCGGCGAGTGCTCACTGCAACAATTCGCGATTTGCTGACGCAACAGATTTTGGTCGATCGAGGCTCGATCGCCAAACTACAATAAGGGAGCCGCCTGAACAGTTCTCTAAAGAAGTGATCAACGGCTCCCCAACTTCCTAGAGTTGAATGGTGATTTTGTTGTGCAATTCCTCCAGTTGAATGAGTGAACTGTTACCCAGGACGATGTTGAACTTCGCTAGCGAC
>NZ_LXYR01000017.1 GCF_001650195.1 Phormidesmis priestleyi BC1401
CCACCTCAATTCCTCGCTCTGCCATCATTTCTTCCAAATCCCGGTAGCTCAGAGGATAGCGGCAATACCACCGCACATTCAACACGATGATTTCGGGCAAGAAGTGCCGCCATTTGAACAGAGAGTCAGTCGTCATTTAGAGCAAGGCTAGAAAAAATTAAGCTTCCCTACCTTACTATTTTTGCGACACAACCGGAGATGGTTCAAATAAAGTTCATCAACGCAAAATGCAGGGAAACAACTAAATGATCCCTGCATTGAATCCACGCGGATTTGTAGCGTGAAGGGCGCTTACAGCTTCACTTCAATATCAACGCCTGCTGGTAAGTCGAGCTTCATCAAAGCATCAATCGTTTTAGACGAAGGCTGATAGATGTCGATGATGCGGTGATGAGTGCGGGTCTCAAAGTGCTCACGAGAGTCTTTGTCTACGTGAGGTGAGCGCAACAAACAATAGATGCGACGACGAGTTGGGAGAGGAATTGGACCAACTGCTGTAGCGTTCGTGCGATTGGCGGTTTCTACAATCTTCTCGCAAGAGGTGTCTAGAAGACGGCGGTCAAATGCTTTCAGACGAATCCGAATTTTTTGCTGCTGAATCGTTGCCATGGGTAACTCTTTAAGTTGTCTAGGTTCTAAATTAAACGCTTAAGTCAATAAACAGGAGCTATCAGCAGCTTCGCTAGATTGCTGACCGCCGATAGCTTACTACAGTTCGTTGGAACTATTTGAGGATCTTGGCGACGACTCCTGCACCTACCGTTCGACCACCTTCACGGATTGCGAAACGCATTCCCTGCTCAATGGCGATCGGGTTGATCAGCTCAACAGTCATTTTGATGCGATCGCCCGGCATAACCATCTCAGCCTCACTACCATCGTCAGAAGTGAAGTTGCTGATGGTGCCCGTCACGTCGGTTGTCCGCACGTAGAACTGAGGGCGGTAGCCAGGGAAGAAAGGCGTGTGACGACCGCCTTCTTCTTTCTTGAGAATGTACACTTCAGACTCAAACTGAGTGTGAGGCGTAATCGAACCCGGTTTAGCAATGACCATGCCGCGCTCGATGTCTTCTTTCTTGAGACCGCGAAGCAGGATACCAGCGTTGTCTCCCGCTAGCCCTTGATCAAGACTCTTTTTGAACATCTCAATCCCGGTTACGGTCGTCTTTTGGGTGTTTCTGATACCCACAAGCTCGACTTCATCCTGCACCTTGACCGTGCCGCGTTCAATTCGCCCAGTCGCGACCGTACCGCGACCCGTGATCGAGAAGACATCTTCCACTGCCATTAGAAAAGGCTTGTCTACTTCCCGCTCAGGAGTGGGGATGTAAGCGTCAACATGATCCATGAGCTGGTAGATCGCATCGACCCACTCATTTTCACCTCGTTTCGCCTTGGGGTTTGCAGTCATGAATTCCAACGCTTGCAGGGCAGAACCTGCCACGATCGGAACGTCATCACCCGGAAAATCGTAGGAACTGAGAAGCTCACGCACCTCTAGCTCAACGAGTTCTAGAAGTTCTTCATCATCTACCATGTCTTTCTTATTTAAGAAGACCACCAGATGAGGAACGCCCACCTGTTTCGCTAACAAGATGTGCTCGCGAGTTTGGGGCATCGGACCGTCAGCAGCAGACACGACGAGAATACCACCGTCCATCTGAGCGGCACCCGTGATCATATTTTTCACATAGTCAGCGTGACCCGGACAGTCTACGTGAGCGTAGTGACGTTCGGCTGTCTCATATTCAACGTGAGCGGTATTGATCGTAATCCCTCTCGCCTTCTCTTCAGGAGCAGCGTCGATCTCGTCATACTTCTTCCCGGTTGCTTGACCCAATGCCGATAGAGTCATCGTGATTGCAGCCGTCAATGTAGTTTTACCATGGTCAACGTGACCAACAGTGCCGATGTTAACGTGGGGCTTCGTCCGTTCAAACTTTGCGCGTGCCATGTGTTATTGTTCCTCTTTCTGATTATGCGTTCCCTTTGTTCTTAGCAATGATGGTTTCAGCCACGTTACGAGGCACTTCTTCATAATGGCTAAACTCCATTGTAAACGTACCTCGTCCCTGAGTCATAGATCGAATATCGGTGGCATAACCGAACATCTCAGCCAATGGGACTTTGGTTGAAACCTTCGCAATTCCTCGTTCAGCGCCTTGGGATTCAATATGACCTCTGCGAGAGATCAAGTTTCCCATCACGGGACCGAGAAAATCTTCGGGTACTTCAACTTCAACCTTCATGACTGGCTCTAGAAGGACGGGCGAAGCTTTCATGACCCCATCTTTTATCGCCATTGAGCCTGCGATTTTAAATGCCATCTCGTTGGAGTCAACCTCGTGGTAAGACCCATCGATCAGGGTTGCTCTCACATCAATCAGTGGGTAGCCAGCTAAAATGCCAGACTCGCAGGCTTCCTTCATCCCTTGTTCAGCAGGACCGACGTATTCCTTCGGAACAGTACCGCCCACAATCTTGGAGACAAATTCAAATCCAGTCCCTGGCTCACCGGGTTCTACTGTGATCACAACATGACCGTACTGACCTTTACCACCACTTTGACGGACGAACCTTCCTTCAGCCTTGACAGCTTTACGGATGGTCTCACGGTAAGCAACTTGGGGCGCACCCACATTTGCCTCAACCTTGAATTCACGCATCATGCGATCGACCAGGATTTCCAGGTGAAGCTCACCCATCCCGGCAATGATAGTCTGATTCGTCTCTTGGTCGATGTTGACTCGAAAGGTTGGATCTTCCTCCGATAGAGCTTTCAGCGCTTTAGAGAGTTTTTCCATATCCTGCTTAGTCTTAGGCTCAACTGCAACAGAAATCACGGGTTCTGGAATAAACAACGTCTCCAGAATCACAGGTGCATTCTCGTCACAGAGAGTGTCTCCAGTCAATGTATCAGACAAACCAGGAACCGCGCCCAAGTCACCCGCTCGTAGTTCATCCACGTCGATCCGATCGTCCGCTTTCAGGATGATTAAGCGAGAAACCCGCTCTTTCTTACCTTTAGAAGAGTTTAGGACATAGCTCCCTTTCTTAAGCACACCAGAGTAGACGCGAACGAAGGTTAAACGACCGACAAACTTGTCTGACATCACTTTGAATGCTAACGCAGACATCGGCAAGCTATCATCTGCTCTTCGCTCAACCGTGGTGCCATCAGCAAGCAGCCCTTGCACAGGGGGAACGTCAAGCGGAGAGGGAAGATAATCAATTACTGCATCCAACATTAGCTGAACGCCTTTGTTTTTAAAGGCAGACCCGCAGAGCATTGGCACAAAGAACTCTCCATTGACCCCTTCGATCGTGCCTCTGCGAATTGCCTTTCTGACTTCTTCCTCAGTGAGTTCTTCACCCGCGAAATACTTCTCCATGAGTGCATCGCTGGTTTCTGCCACCGATTCGATTAGCTTGGTGCGATACTCGTTTGCCAAATCTTTCACATCGTCGGGGATGTCAGTCTCCTCAATGTCAGTTCCTGCATCGTTGTTGTAAATGTAGGCGCGCATCTTCACAAGATCTACAATTCCTCTGAGCTTGTCCTCAGAGCCGATTGGGATCTGAATCGGAACTGCGTTTGCGCGGAGCCGGTCGCGAACCTGCTCATAGACCTTATAGAAGTTCGCTCCCGTCCGATCCATCTTATTGACAAAGACAATTCGAGGGACATTATAGCGATTTGCCTGCTTCCAGACGGTTTCAGACTGAGGCTGAACTCCCCCCACTGAGCAGAATACCGCGATCACACCGTCCAACACCCGCATGGAACGTTCGACTTCGATCGTGAAGTCTACGTGCCCAGGCGTGTCGATAATGTTGATTTTGTGATCCTTCCAACTGGTACTGATGGCGGCAGCCGTGATAGTGATGCCACGCTCACGCTCCTGCTCCATCCAGTCAGTCGTTGCAGTTCCTTCGTGAACCTCACCGATTTTGTGAACGACACCCGAATAAAACAGAATCCGCTCAGTTGTCGTGGTTTTGCCCGCGTCAATATGGGCTGCAATTCCGACGTTGCGTACTCGTTCGAGCGGGGTTGTACGAACCACAGCTACCTCCTTAGTCTCTGTCGCATAGATGGGTTGAGAAGCGCAATCGCTCCTATTAAGATTTTATGCTTTTTAATAGCGGTAGTGTGCGAAGGCTTTGTTGGCTTCTGCCATCCGGTGGGTTTCCTCACGCTTGCGAATCGCGCTTCCGGTTTCGTTAGCTGCATCCATTAGCTCATTAGCGAGTCTAGCAGACATGGTTCGACCAGGACGCTGACGTGAAAATTGAATCAGCCAACGTAGAGCAAGAGCAATTCCACGATCGGGACGCACTTCCATCGGCACTTGATAGGTAGCACCACCAACCCGACGCGCTTTGACTTCCACTAAAGGCGTTGCATTCCGAACGGCTCGCTCAAAAACTTCAAGGGGTTCGGTCCCTGTCCGTTCTTTGATAGTTTCAAAGGCATCATAAATAATGCGAGAAGCCAAGGATTTTTTGCCACTTCTCATGATTCTTCGCATCATCATGCTGACGAGTCGAGAGTTATGAACGGGGTCGGGCGGAACCAGACGCTTTTTGACGACAACGCGACGAGACATAGTGAGCCTTCTAGAGAGAAATTAGGGATTTACTTTGGTTGTAACCTTTTCAGGGTAACAGAACATGGGTAAAAGTCAGAGCGCGCGAACAACTCCGAGAAAGTGTAGAAAGAACTCTCTGCAAAGCTATTCTCTGGACAATGACTACCAACCGATTAGAGCTAGATGAAGCCGGAAATTAGACAGGAGACTGTAAATCTCAAGCAAAAGCTTAACCATTCATAAAGTCTTATGAAGCTTTCTTAGGACGCTTTGCACCGTACTTAGAGCGTCCCTGCTTGCGGTCTTTCACACCAGCGGTGTCAAGAGTTCCGCGAATAATGTGGTAACGAACACCGGGGAGGTCTTTCACCCGACCGCCACGAATCATCACAACAGAGTGCTCTTGAAGGTTGTGACCAATACCAGGAATGTAAGCCGTAACTTCAAAACCAGATGTTAGCCGAACCCGCGCAACTTTGCGCAAGGCAGAGTTGGGCTTTTTAGGAGTCGTCGTGTAGACTCTCGTGCAGACACCACGACGCTGCGGGCAACTCTTGAGAGCCGGGGATTTGGTCTTCTTTTGCGCTTTACTGCGCTCGTCACGAATGAGTTGCTGGATTGTGGGCATTTTATAGCGTGTGCAGTCTTTTGACTGTTCCAACTTTCAACAGTTATCGAGTATACCAATCTGGCAGTGCCTCTGTCAAACAATTTTTATAATTGCAAGTAGACAAAGAACAGAGGTGTTTGAATCCCTAGGAAATAACCCCATCTATGCCCCTGAGATCGAGAACGAATTCCCGCAGTCGCAGCTTTTGACAGCGTTGGGATTATGAAAGCGAAAGCTTCCTCCCATTAGATCCTCTGAATAGTCTAGCGTCAAACCTTGAAGATGAGACAGACTATTTGCATCGATCGCAACTTGAACGCCGTTGCAGTCACAAATTTGGTCGTCTGGCTGTAATCGTTCGTCAAATTTTGTCAGGTAAGATAGCCCAGAGCAGCCCACAGGTTGAATGCCCAAACGGAAAAAGACCTGTGAGTTTTGTTGTCTTAATTTGAGGCGAAGAATTTCTTCAACCGCCGAGTGACTTAGATGAATCATACGGTCGAGCGTTTAGCACAATTGATGCCGATTGTATCGTGCAACGCCTCGATCAAACACTATTAAGAATTGTGAGACAGCCCGAAAAGCGACTGCCTCACTTAACAACGACGTTAAATTTATGAATTCGCTAAGTTAATTGCTAGAACCCGCACGAGAGTAGTCATCTTGGAAGCGGATGATGTCATCTTCACCCAGATACTCACCGTTTTGGACTTCGATGAGTATGAGAGGAATCACACCAGGGTTTTCTAAGCGATGAGCCGTACATTGAGGAACGTAAGTTGATTGATTGCTGCTGAGTACGAGGTCTTCCTCGCCACAGGTGACTTTAGCCGTTCCTGAAACCACGATCCAATGCTCACTGCGATGGTGGTGCATTTGTAGGCTGAGACGGTGCCCTGGTCTCACCTCAATGCGCTTGATTTTATACCCCTGCCCTTCTTCAAGAGTAGTGAATGAACCCCAAGGGCGAAGTTCGGTCGCTGCGGCTCCTTTGAGCGGAGATGTCGATAGGGTCAATGTTGGAGTTTGCATCATTTCTTGTTGAGCCACCGTTTCCTCTTCTTTATCACACTGAGTTAAGTAATGGTCAGACTGCACGATCGCGGGATTTAGAAGTTCCCACTTCGCACGATTATCTAAAATCTGCAACTTGGAACAACCGATCAAGACTAACAAAGAGTTTTCAACGACACCACTCAGAATGGGGTAACTCAGAAGAATTTCACTAACTCTTCATCGGAGCAATCTGAAGCGTGAGGCAGACTTAAGTTTGCGTTGCTATGGATTTGGCTGGAGAAAAACACCGATGCCATTGTAGACACGGGCAGAACTGCGAGAGGGACGATCGAGAATTTGTCCCCCTAAATAGAGAGTTGTTGAGCTTCCACCGTCTAGGTTTAGAGCGTTAACTGCGCCTAACCGACTCATGATTTGCGCCATTTCTGCCAAGGTTGCCCCCTTCCCGCCGATGCGATTGTGAGCAGTCACCATTAGGATTGTGCCATCGGCGGTTTGCCCGATCGCGCTACGAGCCGCTAGTTCTTGAATAAAAGCAGCACTAAATTGTTCGGCTTTCGCATCTAGAACAATTTGACCGTTTTGAATCAAAAGCGGTCCCGCGCCGACGATATTGGGGTAGAGATTGAGATCAGACGGAGATGTAGTGCTTTCAAGCTGAAGCGATGTGCCGATCGAGAGAGACGTAGCGATCGCAGAGTTGGAACGGATAACCAGCAAATATCCATTAGAAGGAATTGAGAAGAGACTTCCAGGGGCTGCCCCGAACCGTCGCTCTGTCACCAAATTGTTCTGCACAGTGAGTAGAACTTCGTTTTGCGACAGCGTGGCATAAGCTGATCCCCAAGCAGAGGTATAGCGAGCTACACCTGGTTGAGCATAGCCACTATTTAACGCCGTTAGAAGAAGTTGCTGTCCGGTGGATGTCACGATCGTTTCTTGCAGCGTTAAGCGATCGACCCTAACTTCTCCCTGGTCGTTCCAGGCGAACACGCCTCGGTTAAGAATTGGACTAGATAACCACTCGCCATTACGACGAATCGCCCCTAAAGGTAGCTGATTTTTGCGATTGAAGAATCCGCCGTTGATAGCAGCGCTTGCCTGAGACTGTCGAGCCGTTTGAATCAAAGGTGCGATGCTAGGAACGGTGGCTGGGTTAGGAAGAATCGGTCGCAGCCGTAGCCCAGGCTGACGAGGATTTGCCTCCAACCAAACGACCGGAAATTGAGCCGTCCCGGATGTTAGGTAACGTTGTCGCCAGCGTAGCCCTGGTGCCCAGAGAATGTCACGATCGACCAAATAATCGGGTCGAATATCAAGAACAATCCGATTGGGGTTAGACAAGGTTGAAATTCGAGGACGTAAAGCGATCGGGATGCCGATGCGGAGGATGGTTCGATCTGCGATCGTCTCGATTCTAAGGGACTTGATTTGCTTCCCTGGCTTGGCTTTAAAGCTCTGCACCAAGGCTGGATCAGTTCGGGCATCCAGGGTAATGATCAGTTCTTGGCTTTGAGGATCGACCTGATAGGGAGCGGGACGATCGAGGTCAATGATCAGCCGTTCTCCATTCAACTGCTGCCCCTGTCGAATTCCTAGAACTTTTGCAGATGGGGTAGAAATTTGCAGCGTGTTGCCTTGAGACTGAATTTGCCACCCTAGCTGTTGAGCGAGATTTGTGATGTCAAGATAGCGAACAGGAGCCGCTAACCGAGTGGAAAGGGGAAGCGTTGCGGAGGCAAACCAGTCGATCGGTTGGTTCGTCACAGTTGAGGTGTTGAGCAATTGCGCTCCAAATAGCTGCACGAGAGCGGCATCACTCACCCCAATGCGAATCATTCCGGCAGTCTGCCACTGGCTCCAAGGTAGGGTAAAAACGCGACCGTTGAGAGTGATTTGACTGGTCTGCTGACTAGGTGGAGCCTGGGCAACGGGAGTTAGAGGGGCTTCAGTTTTAGGAGGAGTGGCGATCGCTTGAACGCTGATCAGTCCCACGATCGAGGTGACTGAGATTGGAGTGAGAATTTTTATGAAACGATGCCAGCTTGAACGGGAATCTGACGATCGAGACGAGCTAAGAGTTTGAGATTTGACCACAAATTTTTAATGACTTCAAGCAAGTGTCTAAAGGCGATGACTGAGCAAGAGCGAAATTTGTTCGCAGCGTATTTTACTGGTGGTTCTAGAACTTTTGACGTTGGCGATCGAGGTCTATCAAGAAACACTGACTTTACGATTGAGGCGGCTCTGAAAATGCCCCTACTTTGAATAAATCTGAGTAGGATAGATCTATGCAACGCTGGATGCTATGAAGTGTTCCTAGTACTGGTCGCAGACTTGGAGAGATAAAAATCAGCAGTATGAGCAGTTGATAGAGATTGTCAGAGAAGCAAACTTTTTATACTATGCCTTACTCAACGCTTTTTAGAGCAGCACTTAGCCAGGGTTGAGTCTTCACATAGCAGAGCGATCGCCCTGTCCAGATTGCAGGCTTTAAGCGGTAATTTACACAGAAGCTGCGACATCAGCAGAACAGCCGAGTTCTGCTAAGCTTTTGTCTAAATTAAACGACCAGCAGACTTGACTAACAAAAATCTTTACTCGATTGTGTGATCTATGTCGGTTGTGTTTATAGTTTCTTCATAAAGTTTCTAACAGATGACCGATCGGCAGCCGATGCCAAAAGCGGGCAGACATGACCCGATCGCACTACAGTCCGTTTTTCCTAGACCCATTCTCATGTTGGCAATGAATGAAATGAGCGATTCCATGATCAAAGCAAGCGTACGTTTAGACAGTCAGCTCCCTCAAGAGACCGATGCTGGGTATCCAGGGCAACCTTGGCTTGTGGAGGAGCGAGATGCTTGTGGAGTGGGCTTCATTGCCGATCAGCAAGGAAGGGAGAGCCATGATTTGATCGTGAAAGCGCTGTCTGCACTGACCTGCTTAGAGCATCGGGGTGGCTGTAGCGCTGACCAAGACTCTGGAGACGGAGCAGGCTTGATGACGGCGATCCCGTGGGAGATTCTTGGCGAGTGGGCAGATTCTAGTGGGCTTCAATCCCTGCAAACTGCACAGACTGGCGTGGGCATGGTCTTTTTGCCTCAGAATTCTGCTGCTGCCGCTACAGCGCGAAAGATTTCAGAACAGGTTTTAGCGGAAGAAGGGCTGACCGTTTTGGGGTGGCGAGTGGTTCCCGTAAAGCCGAATTTGTTAGGAATTCAGGCGCGAGAGAACCAGCCACAAATCGAGCAGATTTTGGTGCAGTCAGAGCAGCTTCAGGGCGAAGATTTAGAGCGGCGGCTCTATCTGGCTCGCAAACGGATCTTGAGAGCGCTGTCTGAGAATAGCGATCGAGCGCTGGCAGAGTTTTATGTATGTTCATTCTCAAATCGCACGATCGTCTATAAAGGCATGGTGCGATCGGCGGTTCTAGGCGAATTCTATGAAGATCTCAAAAATTCTACCTATAAGAGCACGTTCGCGGTTTATCACCGTCGCTTTAGCACTAACACTTTGCCAAAATGGCCGCTTGCACAGCCAATGCGATTATTGGGGCACAACGGCGAAATCAATACGCTACTCGGCAACGTCAACTGGATGAGAGCGCGAGAAGCAGACATCACTCACGCGAATTGGGGCGATCGCATTTCAGAGCTAACGCCCAGTGTGAATTCGGACAACAGCGACTCGGCAAACTTAGATAACGTCATGGAGCTGTTGGTGCGCTCTGGACGCAGCCCGATGGAAGCGCTAATGATTATGGTGCCAGAGGCGTATAAAAATCAGCCTGATCTGACAGACCACCCAGAAATCGTTGATTTTTACGAGTATTACAGTGGCATTCAAGAGCCTTGGGATGGTCCGGCTTTGCTGGTGTTTAGTGATGGCAAGCGAGTTGGGGCGACGCTCGATCGCAATGGTCTGCGTCCCGCTCGCTATACCATCACGCGCGATGGCTATCTGATCGTGGCATCTGAAGCGGGAGTGGTGGATGTTCCTGAATCTGAGATTCTCGAAAAAGGTCGTCTCGGTCCCGGACAGATGATTGCCTTTGATCTGGAGACTCATGAAGTCTTGAAAAACTGGGAGATAAAGCAGCGCGTCGCCTCGGCTCACCCTTATGGCGAGTGGCTGCGGCAAAATCGTCGTGACCTGCAAACCCAGCCTGCGGCTGAAGCGCCTGTGATGGACGCTCAAGCACTGTTAGGCTATCAGACTGCGTTTGGCTACACTTCTGAAGACGTGGAGATGATCATTCAGGAGATGGCGGCACAGGGCAAAGAGCCGACCTTTTGTATGGGAGATGATATTCCATTAGCGGTGCTGTCAGAAAAGCCTCACCTGCTCTACGACTATTTCAAGCAGCGATTTGCTCAGGTGACGAATCCGGCGATCGACCCCCTGCGGGAAAAGCTGGTAATGTCGCTTACTATGCAGCTTGGAGAGCGAGGAAACCTGCTAGAAGCCAAGCCTGAATATGCAAGAATGCTGAAGCTAGAATCCCCGATTCTAGACGAGGGAGACTTAGACCAGGTGCGGAACTCTGGGTTTGAGGCGGCAGATCTCTCGACGCTATTTGAGATCGCGGCGGGACCTGAAGGACTCAGACGGGCAGTCACTGATCTGTGTCAAAAGGCCATAGAGGCAGTTCGGGCTGGGAAGAAGATTTTGATTTTGAGCGATCGTCTCGATGCGACGGGCAAATTCAGCAATCTCAGCACCGATCACAGCTACATCCCGCCTCTGCTTGCTGTGGGAGCTGTTCATCATCATCTGATCCGTCAGGGATTGCGGATGAAGGCTTCGATCGTCGTCGATACTGCCCAAGCGTGGAGCACTCATCATTTCGCCTGCTTGATTGGCTATGGCGCGAGTGCGGTGTGTCCTTATCTAGCGTTGGAAACCGTTCGTCAGTGGTGGGGCGATTCTAGAACCAAGAGCCTGATGGAGCGGGGCAAGATCAAAGCGGCAAGCTTGGCTGCGGTTCAGGCAAATTTCCGTAGAGCAGTCGAAGATGGGTTGTTGAAGATTCTCTCAAAGATGGGGATTTCGCTATTAGCCAGCTATCAAGGCGCGCAGATTTTTGAAGCGATCGGAATCGGGGCTGACTTGCTCAATCTCGGTTTTTATGGAACGGCTTCTCGGTTAGGCGGCTTGACGGTGACTGAACTCGCACAAGAAGTTCTATCGTTCCACTGCCGCGCTTTTCCTGAACTCGTGGGCAAAAAACTGGAAAACTATGGGTTTGTGCAATACCGTCCGGGTGGCGAGTACCACATGAATAGCCCCGAAATGGCGAAGCACCTGCACAAAGCTGTCGCAACCAAAAGTTTTGACCACTACGAGCTTTATCAAAAACATCTGCAAGGTCGCCCTCTAACTGCACTGCGAGATTTACTCGATTTTAAGAGCGATCGTCCCTCAATTCCGCTTGAGGAGGTTGAAGCGGTCACCGAGATCGTCAAACGATTCTGCACAGGTGGAATGTCGCTCGGTGCGCTCTCACGAGAGGCGCATGAAGTCTTGGCGATCGCTATGAATCGCATCGGTGGTAAATCCAACTCCGGTGAAGGTGGCGAAGATCCCGTCCGATTCAACGTCCTTAAAGATGTCGATGACAAAGGACTTTCTCCTCTGCTGCCTCACTTAAAAGGCTTGCGAAATGGCGATACCGTCAGTTCTGCGATCAAACAAGTTGCCTCTGGTCGATTTGGAGTGACCCCAGAATATTTGATGAGCGCCAAGCAGATTGAAATCAAGATTGCTCAAGGTGCCAAGCCGGGTGAAGGTGGACAGTTACCGGGTCCGAAAGTCAGCCCTTATATTGCGATGCTGCGGCGATCGAAGCCCGGAGTGACGCTGATTTCGCCACCGCCCCATCACGACATTTACTCGATTGAAGATCTGTCACAGCTCATTTTTGATCTGCATCAAATTAACCCAGTGGCGCAAGTCTCGGTGAAATTGGTGGCAGAAGTGGGTATTGGCACGATCGCTGCCGGAGTCGCCAAAGCCAATGCTGACATCATTCAAATCTCCGGTCACGATGGTGGCACGGGGGCATCTCCTCTGAGTTCGATCAAACATGCGGGTAGCCCGTGGGAGTTGGGCTTGACCGAGGTGCATCGTGTGCTGATGGAAAACCAACTGCGCGATCGAGTTCTGCTGCGGGTTGATGGAGGCATCAAGACGGGCTGGGACATCATCATGGCGGCACTGATGGGCGGCGAAGAATATGGATTTGGCTCGATTGCGATGATTGCCGAAGGCTGCATCATGGCGCGAATCTGCCATACCAACAATTGTCCGGTCGGCGTAACAAGCCAAAAAGAAGAACTACGGAAACGCTTTCCGGGCACGCCTGAGCATGTGGTTAACTTCTTCTACTTTATCGCCGAAGAAGTGCGATCGCTCTTAGCTCGTTTGGGATACCACACGCTCAACGAGATTATCGGTCGCTCAGATTTGCTGAAGGTGCGCGAATCGGTACACATCACCAAAACCAAGAGCCTGAATCTGAATTGTTTGACTCAGCTTCCTGACACTCGCCAAAATCGTGACTGGCTAAAGCATGAATCAGTTCACAGCAACGGCGTTGTGCTAGATGATGAACTGCTGAGTGATGCTGACATTCAAGCGGCGATTCAAAATCAGACTCACGCAACCAAAACAATGAAGGTGGTGAACACCGATCGAACGGTGGGTGCTCGACTGTCGGGAGCGATCGCCAAGCGCTATGGCAATACGGGTTTTGGCGGTCACATTACCCTAAACTTCAACGGCAGTGCGGGACAGAGCTTTGGAGCGTTTAACCTTCCGGGGATGACGCTCAATCTAGAAGGTGAGGCGAACGACTATGTAGGTAAAGGGATGCACGGCGGCGACATTGCCATCAAGCCGACTGCGGAGATTACTTACGATCCCGCTGAAAATGTGATTATTGGTAACACCTGTCTCTATGGGGCAACGGGCGGCAACTTGTTCGCTAACGGTCAAGCAGGAGAACGATTTGCCGTTCGCAATTCTCAAGCGCAAGCCGTGGTTGAAGGAGTCGGCGATCACTGCTGCGAATACATGACAGGCGGCACGATCGTCGTTCTCGGTCGATCGGGTCGCAATGTGGGGGCAGGCATGACGGGCGGTTTGGCATACTTCTTAGATGAAGATGGCACCTTTCAGTCGAAGGTCAACCCAGAAATTGTGAAAGTCCAGCGAGTGATCACACCTGCGGGTGAGCAACAGTTAAAAGAGCTGATCGAGGCGCATCGCGATCGTACCAGCAGCCCAAAAGCAACGGTGATTTTAGAAAACTGGTCAGACTATCTACCCAAGTTTTGGCAAGTGGTGCCGCCGTCTGAGAAAGACACGCCGGAAGCCAACCCAGAAGTTAGTAAGGTGTCTGTTTCGGTATAGCTGTAGAGACGTTTGGGTGGAACGTCTCGCCGATTGATTTTGCCATGACTCGTGATCTCTCGCTTACGTTGATTTATGGAGGCGACAGATTACGCGTTTGCCCGATGGCGTGGAGGCGTTCCACCGATACGTCTCTACGGGATTTTGCAATGATTGATGGGTCGCTAACTTTTGGAAACTGACTCCTTTAATTGCCAAGATTTGTCTGGAGACAGGTTCAGTACCCGCGCGTGATAGTTGGCTAAGGACGATTGATGTCCCACACTCAAAAACGTGGTGTCGAGCGTCTGCAACTGCTGATACAGCCGTTCTTCATTATCAGCATCGAGGGCGCTAGTGGCTTCGTCCAAAATGGCGTAGCTCGGTTTGTTGAGAAAAAGCCGCGCAAAGGTGAGTCGCTGTTGTTCGCCCAAGGACAAAAGATCTGCCCAATCGTGCTGAGTGTCAAACCCGCCAAATCGTTTCGCCAGATCTGCCAAGTTCACCCATTCCAGAATGGTTTCTAGCTGATGGTCTTCCACCTCGATCGACCGATTAGGATACACCATTTGTTCGCGCAGCGTCCCCGCCACCATATAAGGGCGCTGAGGCAAAAAGAGAATCTGATCTGATGCCGGACGCACGATTGTCCCCTCGCCAGCAGTCCACAATCCCGCGATCGCTCTCAGCAGCGAACTTTTCCCGCAGCCACTCGCTCCCATGACTAGAAGCCCTTGCCCGATTGGGACTTCTACCGATAAATCCTGGATCAAGATGCGCTGATGGTTGGGCGTTTCCAACGTCAGATGCTCGATCGCCAAGCGGTCAGCTTCTACCGTTTGGATGGTTGAGTCAACCGAGTCGGATTCTGGCGTGACTTCGGTTCGCTCTAAAAATTCAGCAAACGTGGAGAGTCGATCGATTCCGGCTCCAAAGGTGGTCAATGCTTGAAAGCGGGCAACCACAACATTGAGTGAGAAAAACACCCGCACAAAGGCTCCCTGAGCTTCGGTCACTTTGCCGATCTCCATTTCTCCTGCAAAAATGGCAGGAGCCACAACGAGCGCAGGCAAAATAAACGGAATGAATTCGTAGGCATTTGTCAAAACGTTTAAGTTCAATTCCCAGACGAGCAGCCGTTTAACGTTCTCAAAGACTTCTAAAAATCGGTATTTGACCTGATTTGATTCTTGGTCTTCGCCCCGATAGAACGCGATCGCTTCTGCGTTTTCTCGGATTCGCACCAGACTAAATCGAAAGTCGGCTTCTTTTTTAAGCTGTTCAAAGTTGAGCCGCACCAGCGGTTTACCAAACACCAGCGTGGTGACTAGAGTACCGACGAGCGCGTAGAGCACCAAAAAAATCACGAGCGGTTTAGAAATGCCCCACAGCACTCCGCTAAACGCAATCACCGAGAGAATCGACTCTACCAACACCAGCAAAAACGTCAGCGACTCTTGCGTAAAGCTGCGAACATCTTCTGCAATTCGCTGGTCGGGGTTGTCAATGTCGAGATCAGACGCATTGAGGTAATAATAGGCGCGATGGTCAAAATATTGGTCAACAAAGCGAGTCGTTAGCCAGCGTCGCCACTGCAAACTGAGACGATCGCGCAAATATCGATAGCCCGCTAGCAGAGGCGCATAAATCACTAATACTGCGACGAAAATAATCACCGTTTGCCAAAATCGCGGCTCATCTTTTGCAGAAAGCGCTGAAATCAACACGCCTCGCTTATTGTTGAGCACCACACTCAACCCCGTGTAGGCAAGCAAAAACAGCACCACTCCCAGCAGTAGCCCTCTCGCTTGCCACTTTTCTTCACTGACCCAATACGATTTGGCGATCGTCCAAAATTGCCGAAGTACGTTCAAATTCAATCGATCCATAAAGCAATCCTGTTAACCGCCTACATGAATTGTAGGGCGACGATCGGGGTTCTTTTCAGCCAGCCGCAAGACTTCGCGCGTCACTAATGGGATGTCACCCTCGCCAAACAGAATGAACCGCAGCAAATATTGAATCGGATTACCCTCCGCCCAGCCAAAATAGATGTGCGGCAATTGACCTGTCTGATCTCGAAGGTCTAGCAAAATTGCCGCGATCGCGTTCGGAACTGCCGCACTCTTGGTTCGTAAAATTCGATAGCCATCAACCTCAACCCCACAAACTCGCAGGGTGCCACCAAAGTCAGACGCGTCAGACACCTGCACTTCTAAAAACAAAATTGGGTCTGTCGGTGGAATGTGGTTATCTTCACGCACCTCCTTCTCTTTTAGAAAATATTCTCGTTCGTCGCCTGTATTTAATCGATTGGCAATCAGTCGAATAGTATGACAACTCTCTTCGTCAATAAAGCGCCGCGCTGTGTCATCTAACTCGATTTGGTCAACCCGCAACTCGGTCGATCGCCAGACTCTCGAAACCAGCGACGTAAGCACGATCGCGCTGATGAAAAACGCGGCAATCCGAATCCCTTCAGGTCGCTCGATAATATTCACAACCGTTGTGTAGATAAAGACGAGCGTAATCGCGCCAAACATCACGACTCCGCGCCGCGATCGCCGATGTCGCGCCGACAATGTGACCGCAAACGACGCGGAACTGATCAACACTAAAACGCCCGTTGCATACGCGCCTCCTTGAGCCTCAACATTGGCACGAAACAGAATCGTAATCACAAACGCAATGGCGGTGTAAACCAATACCAACGGTCGCGTTGCCCGTGCCCAATTAGGAGCCATGCCATAGCGCGGCAAATAGCGCGGCACAATGTTGAGCAATCCAGCCATCGCCGATGCCCCCGCAAACCACAAAATCGCGATCGTGCTCAGGTCATAAACGGTGCCAAACCCATCCCCCAAATAGAGATGAGCAAGATAAGCAAGCGCCCGTCCACTCGCTTTTCCCCCCGTTTGAAACTCTGCTGTCGGAATTAGCAACGTGGTGACGAGGCTGGTAGTGAGCAGGAAAAAGCTCATGATGAGGGCAGCGATCGTCAGCAGTTTGTGCGTATTTTGAATGCGTCCTCTAGGGCGTTCTTCGGTGTCGCTTGGGTGCCCTTTGACGAGCGGCATCACCACCACTCCTGTCTCAAAGCCGGACAAGCCCAGCGCCAGCCTCGGAAACAGCAGCATCGACACCCCAACCATTGCGAGAGGATTTTGATGTTCAGTAAAGAGAGCCGTCTGCCAACTAGTCAGCACCGAAGGCTGTTGCGAAATTTGATAAAACCCTACACCCACAACGACGAAATTTAGTAGTAGATAAATGCTGACTAGCACAACAGCCAGCCCGATCGCTTCTCGAAATCCTCTCAGAAAGACGGCTCCCAGCAAAGCCACCAGCAGCAGGGTCATCGCGATCTCTTGACCGTCGAGGAAAGCAGGTGTGAGCGGGTTTTCGACAATGTGAGCGGTGGCATCGGCTGCCGATAGCGTCATCGTGATAATAAAGTCAGTTGCCACAAACCCCAGCAGACAAAGGACAAATAGTTTGCCTTGCCACCACGGCAGGAGATGTTCAAGCATTGCGATCGAGCCTTCCCCGTGCGGACTTTTCTCGGCGACTCGGCGATAGATCGGCAATGCGCCAAACAGCGTCAGCAACACCAAGATTAACGTGGCGATCGGAGACAGTGATCCAGCGGCGAGGGCGGCGATCCCCGGTTGATAGCCCAGAGTTGAGAAATAATCGACTCCAGTCAAACACATCACCTGCCACCAGGAATGCTGGGTGTGTCGTCCTCCTTTTTCAGCGCGATCGTCTTTTAATAACCAATGAGCGATGCGTCTGCGATGCTGTTTAGTCGAATGAATGGGTCTAGCCATCAACGCGGCTCCTGTAGGATTGCTATTACTGGTTTAGAAGACAATTGTGTAATCAAATCTTTTAGTTAATAAACAAATAAATTTATTAAGGGCGATCGCGCAACTTCTCTAGGAGGATTGTTACGAATGGATGCTTGGCAAACCCCACATTCCCTATCGAAGATTAGTAATTTCTTCTTGCCTTTTGAACAGTCACTCGCTACGATCTATTAGACAGCAAGTACGATATTCCTACCAACTAACGGTAGATTGCGGGAGAGAGAGTTATGAGGCTACGGCAGCACGCTATCAGTTGGTGGAATCTGAATCAGCAACGTTTGAATCGCCCCTATTCTAAGTCAGTGCAGGGGTTTGTGTCGCTCTTTATTGTAGGCGTGACGTTGAGCGTCGCGATCGCCGCCTGCTCAAACGGTGCTGGAAATAACTCGACGACAGCCACTCCTGGCGGAAGTCCGGTTGCTCAAAACCAAAAAGATATCGAATTGACGCTTGTTGGCTACGCGATTCCCAAGGCTGCCCATGATGCCATTATTCCTAAATTTGTCGAGCAGTGGAAAAAAGATCACGGCGGTCAGACTGTTACCTTTCAGCAAAGCTATGGTGGGTCGGGCACTCAAACCCGCGCCATCATCGACGGCTTAGAGGCGGATGTCGCTCACTTGGCGCTAGCAGGGGACACCAACAAATTGGTCAAAGCTGGGCTGGTGAATGCTGACTGGGATACTAAAGTTCCGAACAACGGCATCGTCGCTAAGACGGTTGCGGCGATCACCACGCGTGAGGGCAATCCTAAAAACATCAAGAGTTTTAACGATCTCGCCAGAGATGATGTCAAGTGGGTGACAGCAAATCCCAAAACCTCTGGGGTAGCTCGATGGAACTTTTTGGCGTTGTGGAATGCGTCGCTCAAATCGGGCGCAAATGAAGCAAAAGCCACAGAGTTTGCCACGAAAGCCTTTAAGAATGTAGCAGTGCTGACCAAAGACGCTCGTGAAGCGACCGATGCCTTTTCTAAGCAAGGTCAAGGCGATGCGTTGATTAACTACGAGAACGAGATTATTTTGGCGAAGAGTAGGGGTGAAAAACTCGAGTACACGGTTCCCGATGTGAATATCTCGATCGACACCCCGGTCTCGATCGTCGATAAGAATGTAGATAAGCATGGCACACGAGAAGTCGCTGAGGCGTTTGTGAAGTTCTTATTTACCCCAGAAGCACAGCAAGAGTTTGTCAAGCTAGGATATCGCCCCATTAATGCTGCTGCCGCGCAGAAAGAAAACACAGATAAATTCCCGGCAGTGAAGACCTTGGCAACCATTAAAGACTACGGTGGCTGGAACGACTTCCAGAAGAAGTTTTTTGATGATGGCGGAGTGTTTGACACGATCGAGTCCTCCGTCAACAAATAGTGCTCCACTTTTTACCTAGCGTGTGAGTCCGATCGCCGATTCTACCGCTCTATGATTCTAGGGATGTTACAAAAAGCGCCCCTAGAATTCTATTAACATAGACTGCTCACTCTAACTATTACGATGGTCTCTTCTCCCCAAGTTGATGAATTTCAGAAGCCACCCGCCCGGAAATCGCTTCTGACTAGACTGGCTCAAATTCCCTGGACGTGGCGAATCACGATCGGCTACCTGAGCGTCATGCTATTTTTGCCGCTTGCCGCGATGTTTCTCAAAGCAAGCACCGAAAGCCCTGCTAATTTTTGGCGCATTGCCACGAGTCCGATCGCTCTGTCAGCGTATGATGTGACGTTTACGACTGCCCTTGCGGCGGCTTTGTTTAACGGTGTATTTGGCACGCTGATCGCCTGGGTTCTGGTGCGCTATGACTTTCCATTAAAGCGGCTGTTTGATGCCTCGGTCGATTTGCCGTTTGCCCTGCCAACGTCGGTCGCTGGATTAACGCTGGCGACTATCTACAGCAATAATGGCTGGATCGGCTCGTTAGTGGCACCGTTTGGAATTAAAATTGCCTTCACTCGGCTGGGGGTTTTTGTCGCGATGACGTTTATCTCGCTGCCGTTTGTGGTGCGAACGGTGCAGCCTGTCTTGATCGAGATGGACAAAGATATTGAGGAAGCTGCTTGGTCTCTGGGTGCCTCAGAATTTCAAACGTTTCGGCGCGTTGTGTTGCCGCCACTGTTTCCATCAATTCTCACAGGTGTTGCGTTGGGGTTCTCTCGTGCAGTCGGAGAGTATGGCTCGACGGTGATTATTGCGTCTAATACACCGTTTAAGGATCTGATCGCGCCTGTGTTAATTTTTCAGCGATTGGAGCAATATGACTATTCAGGAGCCACCGTGATCGGAGTGGTGTTGCTGCTGATCTCACTGGTGATGCTGCTAGGAATTAATCTTTTACAAGCTTGGGGCAAACGATATGGCTGATCTGGGTCCATCTTTCAATGCGTCTGTCCCCAAAACGGGGGCGACTGCTTCCACCAAGCCGCGAAGTTGGGTGCCTGCGATTTTGATTGCGATCGCCGTCCTCTACCTCTCACTCGTCCTCTACATCCCGGCTGCCAATGTGTTTGTACAGGCATTTAGCAAAGGCGTGGGTCCGTTCTTTAAGACACTGACGCGACCTGACTTTCTGTTTGCAGCCCGTCTGACGCTGCTGATGGCAGTGATTGCGGTGCCGTTGAATGTTGTGTTTGGGCTGTGTGCAGCATGGGCGATCGCGCGTCGTCGGTTTCCGGGTCGAGCGTTTGTTTTAAGCATTATTGATTTACCGTTCTCGATTTCGCCTGTCGTCGCTGGCTTGATGATTGTTCTGCTCTATGGGCGGCGCGGCTGGTTTGGCGGCATTCTCGAAGCGGGCAACATCAATATTGTGTTTGCGATTCCGGGCATGGTTTTGGCGACGGTGTTTGTGAGTATGCCGTTTGTTGCCCGTGAGGTGATTCCCGTCTTAGAAGAGGTCGGAGCTGACCAAGAAGAGGCAGCAAAGACATTGGGGGCGAATGAGTGGCAGACGTTTTGGCGCGTCACCCTACCGAGCATTCGCTGGGGTCTGCTGTATGGTGTGATTCTCACCAACGCTAGAGCAATGGGCGAGTTTGGTGCGGTTTCAGTGGTGTCTGGCAACATTGCGGGAAAGACTCAAAGCCTACCGCTATTTGTTGAAGAAACGTATAAGCAGTATGAGACAGAGGCGGCTTATTCGGCGGCAGTATTGTTGGCGTTTTTGGCGGTTGTGACTCTGGTATTGAAGGAAATTTTAGAGCGCAAAACTCGGATTAAAGATTCCAAATAAAAGGGGTTGACTGACAGATTCACCCAATGCTATGGAGACGTTCTGGTAGAACGTCTCACCAATACCGCCATAACCCAGGATGTGTCAAGGCTCGTTTGATTGCAGCGTTGTCTTAGAAACGATGCGAGTTTTCTTACGATCGCTCTCGGATAATTCTTGCCCTGCCTGAATTTGCGTTGCACTATTCTGCAACACGGTTGCCGCTCCTTGATCGCCCATTTGCAGGGCAGTCTTCGCCGCCGTTTGCAGCATCGTCGCCGCCCCTGAGCGATCGCCCTGCTGCAATTTCGCCTCAGCAATTTGCGTCTGTCGATATTTCGCGAGTGCCAAAATTTGGTTTTGCACATCAGGATTTGGCGCAGGCTGAAACGCGCTTAACGCAGACACCTCGATCGGAAACAGTTCAGACAGCAGCCCTTCTTGTCCTAATGCCGGATCGTCATAGCGAATTTGCACCGACGCGATCGTTTGCTTGCCTGCGGGCAATTGACCGACATACAGATTCGCCAACACAACGCGAGACGAATCGACCATCAGATCGCCCAAGCGCACCGTCACCTGATTGCCATCCTGATCGACCGGAAGTTCGATCGTATCGGGTGCGACTTGCGCGATCGGCTTTAATTCTGCCAATCGTGCCCCCGGAGTTAGCGACAAAATCAAGTGAGCATTGGTCAAACTGACTGACTGGATGCGATCGAACAAACGACTAAACTCGCTCGTCGCCTGATCGGGTTGCTCAATAAAAGACAGCGTTCCGCCCCCCGCGTCTGCGATTTTCTCTAAAACGTTCTGATTCCAGGCATCGCCAAACCCGAATGTGTTGAGCGTCAAGTTATAGCCTGTTGCCAATTGAGCCAATTTTAGGCAGCGATCGTTGTCGCCGTGCTCATTCTCACCGTCTGTTAATAAGAACGCTTGCGAAACAGCGTCCTGTTTGCCCTTCGCGAGTTCCTCAATTCCCACCCGTAACCCTTCATCGATCGACGTGCCGCCCGATGCTTCTAGCTGCTGAAGCGGAATTCTTAAATTGCTGAGATCGTCAATCACTTGGTTGGGCACCAACACCTTTGCTTTGTGGTTGAAGGTGACGATCGAGATGCGATCGCCCGGAGACAGCCGCTCTATAATTCGCTGGGCAGCTTGTTTCACGGTGTTCATGGCTCGACCTTCCATTGAGCCACTCTGATCTAAAATCAAACACAAATTTAGCGGCACACTGCGCCCCACACCATCGGGGATCGCCGCGATCGCAATAGACACTTGACGCTGGCTGTTGAGTTGCGCTACGTCAACACCAGCATCACTCAACGCACACTGCAATCCGACTCGCATACCGGGAAGCTCCTACTATCTATTAAGCGGGGAAACAAAACCACGACACTCCACAGCAAACCACAGATCTTTGACATTCGGCGGTTAACTACAGTTCAATCCAGCATTTTCCGCAGCCTCGCTATAAAATTTTTCGGCCGAGTCTCCTGTGATCCCGTCTCCCTCCTTTCTTCTCCTTCATGAGCGGCTAATCCCGCGCTACTATGGATAAAGCGCCACCGTTGAGGCAACATTACGCAATGGAATCACCCATCAAAGCTGTTCAGTCTACCAATTATGGCGATGCCTACTATCGCACGCCTCCTCCTGACTTAGCCTCACTGCTGCTGAAAGAGCGCATCGTTTACCTGGGCGGTCCTCTGCACTCGATCGACGAATATCGCCGAAACCCTGGTCAAGACGTAACTCGGCTGATCATTGCCCAGTTGCTCTACCTCCAGTTTGACGACCCAGAAAAACCCATCTTCTTTTATATCAATTCCACAGGCACCTCCTGGGATGGCGAAACGATCGGGTTTGAAACCGAAGCCTTTGCCGTTTGCGACACGTTGAGCTACATCAAGCCTCCCGTTCACACGATTTGCATCGGTCAGGCAATTGGCGCAGCCGCCATGATTCTATCTGCGGGTGCGAAGGGTTCTCGCGCTAGTTTGCCTCATGCCACGATCGTGCTCAATCAGCCGCGTTCGGGCGCACGGGGTCAGGCAACCGATATTCAGATTCGGGCAAAAGAAGTCTTAGACAACCGCGCCGCTATTTTGGATATCCTCTCGAAGAACACGGGGCAGCCGACCGAGAAGATTGTCAAAGACACCGATCGGACGTTCTATCTGACTCCTCAAGAAGCCAAAGAATATGGACTGATTGACATCGTTCTAGAAAGCACCAAACAACTTCCTGTCCCCGTCCCTGCTTTGACTTGATTAGGATTTATGCAAGTTCCCTATCGCATTCCGGGCAGTCAGCAAGTGCAGTGGGTCGATCTCTATACCCGCATGAGCTTCGAGCGAATTGTCTTTCTCGATGAAGAAATCAACGACAACTTCGCTAACTTCATCGTCGCCCTACTGCTCTCCCTCAATTCTGAAGACTCGACGAAGCCGATCTTCTTATACATCAACTCTCCCGGTGAGCAATCGGCGCAGCGGACTGGGGGAATGGTTGCCAGCATGGCAATCTACGACACAATGCAGTACATCAAATCTCCTGTTCACACCATCTGTCTAGGACAGGCAGGCGGCACTGCTGCGATGCTGCTCTCGTCGGGTGCCAAGGGTTCTCGATTGAGCTTGCCGAGTGCAGAAATCGTGCTGGCTCCGCAATACAACCGAACGAGCGGACAGGCAAGCGATATCGAAATCGATGCTAAGAAAGTCGTCTCCGATCGCGCTATGTTTGTAGAAATTTTGGCAAATAACACGGGGCAAACGCCTGAGAAAATTCTCAAAGATCTCGATCGTCGCTTATATTTCACCCCAACGACCGCTCAGGAATATGGCTTCATCGATCGGGTGCTTGACCCCAAAAATCTGCCAGCCCCTGTTCAATCACGCTTGACTTAAACCCTTTATCCCCCTACTTGTCTTATGCCAATTGGTACTCCCAAAGTTCCTTACCGTCTTCCGGGTAGCTCCTATGAGCAGTGGATTGATATCTATCAACGCCTCAGCCTAGAGCGGATTATTTTTCTGAGTCAAGAAGTTGATGACAACATTGCCAACGCGATCGTTGCCTCAATGTTGTATCTCGACTCTGAAGATCCTGGTAAGCCGATTTCACTCTACATCAACTCGCCGGGTGGCTCCGTCACTGCTGGGATGGCGATTTATGATACGATGCAGCACATCAAATCTGATGTTGTGACGATCTGTGTCGGTCTTGCAGCATCAATGGGTGCGTTTCTCTTAGCCGCCGGGACGAAGGGAAAACGGTTTGCGCTACCTCACGCGCGAATTATGATTCACCAGCCTTTAGGTGGCACTGGGCGCAGCCAAGCGAGTGATATTGCGATCGAGGCAAAAGAGATTCTCCGCATCCGCACTCAGCTAAATCAAATCCTGTCCGATCGCAGTGGACAACCGCTCACCAAGATCGAGAAAGATACTGATCGTGACTACTTCTTGTCTGCTCAAGAGTCGAAAGAGTATGGTCTAATCGACAAAGTGATTGAGTTGGTCAATTAGTGAGTACGCAATGCTCAGATCTTAGAATCCAGAGATGTGACTGCGGTTAGTGTCTGGTCGGCATCCCAATTCTAGGTAAGTTACTCCTTGTTTTAAGTGGCAGAATTTTAAAGCAGTTCTGCCTTTTTCATCCTTAAATGAACACTGCAGACTGCTATCGATTGTTGGGACTGAGAACGGGCGCGTCGTATGAGGAAGTCAAAGCCTCCTACCGTCGTTTGGCGCGTCAACTTCACCCAGATGTCAACCCCGGCAATCAGCAAGCAAAAGAACAATTTATTCGGGTTTCAGAGGCATATCGGTTTTTGCTCAGTGTTGTGAGTCCTTTAGGAATCAGCGATGCGGTAGCTCAGCCTGCACAGAGTCAGCCGCCAGACGTTGCAAAGCCAAAAGTCACCATTACTCGCAAAGAGAATTCTTCCGAGAAGCCGAAGGTTACGGTGATTCGCAAAGAATCCTCCAAAGCAAGCCCAATCAAATCTGACCCCAACCTTTCTTTTGTCGATCAACAGCTCAAGCAAGCCTCTTACGAGCAGCTACAGCAACTACTGCGAGAAAAACGGTTCCCAAGAGCGATCGCCCTAATCGAAGGGTTGGCGCAGCGGTTCCTCAGTGATCCTGAGATTCGTCAATGGCAAGCGATCGTCTATCAAAGCTGGGGGCGGCAACTGATTCACGAAAAGCAGTTTGAGAAAGCACGGCTCTATCTCAAAAAAGCGCTTCGCACTGATCCCCACAATCGATCGCTGTGGAGTGAAGTAGAGCGAGACTTTCACCGTTTGGAGCAGATGATTTATCAACGAAAATAACGTTGAAGGGTAATCACGCATAAGTGAATTCACTGCGCTAGAGGACTTGTTTCTTGAAGAGGGTGTTTTTCTATTGGTGTTTTGGTATAGTTTAACTAATAGATAAATAGTTACTCAGTAGAAACTGATGAAGTTTAACCTTCGTTAGCTTCCTGAGAACGTAAATTAATTTTCCGCTGCACCCGAAGCTTTAAACCATCTGCTTTAGTCCGTAGAGTTCTAGATTTAAACGACCATATAGCCAAATCCTGAATGGCATACAGGTATGTGCTTTTAGAACGCACAGTCCGCCAAAAGTATGCTTATCCACTTGAAAGCTACGGGGTTTTCCGAGTGATTGCTGTCTCACCTCGTTCTACCAGGCATAACTGGAACACAGTTAGCTTTGCATCGACTCTTTACTTGATTCCGATCCTCGATTTGCTTTTAGCAAAAGTTCCTAGCCGATGGAAGGCTGAGATCAGGTTGGGTCTGCAAGAGGCTTTAGTCAATGCCGCCAAACACGGCAACAACTTAGACCCCTGCAAAAAAGTCTTGGTTCACTTTTCGACGGCATCGGATCACTACTGGTGGGTGATTACTGACCAGGGTTCTGGGTTTGAGCCTTGTTGCCACGATGAATCGGTCGATCGTCATCTTCCTTGTGACCAGCATGAATGTGGACGTGGGCTTTACATTCTTCATCAGGTGTTTGACGAAGTTGAGTGGAATAGCCAGGGCACAGAACTGAGGCTCTGCAAACAAGTCAGGACACCAGCGAGATTACCTCTGGTACTTTAGTACCAATCCCTAGTTTTTGTCAATCTCAAAACTGGGAAGGTCCTATTTTACAACTTTCAAGAAGACTGCTCTACGATCGCTCCCTGTAGGTCAATCTGCAATAATTTGACCTGCACCTCGACTCCTTGACCCGTCCAGGCGATGTGCATTGATGCTTTGACCGCTTCCGCACTAGCTGGACTTGCCAACGCTAGAAGAGTTGGACCTGCTCCGCTAATCACTATTCCGTGAGCGCCTGCTGTGAGTGCAGCCGATCGGACTTCTTCATATCCTCGGATTAAAGACTGACGGTAGGGTTGATGAATCCGATCTTGTAGGGCAGCTTTAAGCCAGTTGGCGCGTCCCGTCTCTAATCCACGGAGCAATAAGCCTAAGTGAGAGGCATTAAAAATCGAGTCAGCGCGACTGTATCCGGCTGGCAAAACTCGCCGTGCTTCTGCGGTGGAAAGCTCGAAATTGGGGATCGCTACGATCGGAATAATCGAGTGATCCCAGGGAATATCACAAATCTCCCAGTCGCGATCAATGCCCGATGCAGCAAGGCAACAGCCGCCGACCAGAGCCGGAACCACGTTGTCGGGATGCCCTTCGATCGCGATCGCCAACTGCATAATGTCTTCTTGACTGAGCGGCGATCCCGCTAGCGCATTGGCACCGACCAAGCCCCCGACGATCGCCGTTGCCGAGCTTCCCAATCCTCGCGCCAAGGGCACATTCATTGTGATCTCAATTTGCACCGATGGCGGAGTCTTGTCTAAATGCTCATAGAGCTTGATAAAGGATTGATAGACTAGATTGCTGGCATCAGTGGAAACTCGATCGGCTTCGGCTCCTGTAGCAACAATCTGCACAGATTCTTGACCAGACACCGAAAATCGAAACTGGTTATAAAGCGTAAGTGCGGCACCCAAGCAATCAAAACCAGACCCGATATTCGCAGTCGTCGCCGGGACTTTAACCCTAACTATAGAAGTGAAAGACATTTGCAACCTGAGAGAGTGAATCTGTTTAAAATCGTGAACTAAACAACCTGTGAAACTTGCGATCGTTTTCTGCCCAAGGAGAAGGGAGCTAATAATTCTTGTTCCCTCTCCTTGGGGAGAGGGCTAGGGTGAGGGCGAGAAGTGGCACCTTAATAAATCTACGATCCTTAGAGAAAATGCTCGATCGAGTTTAGTTCGTTTAAGGGGTTGGATTTTTCCGGCGTTCTTCAATATCTTCTAACGTGCGGATGATCAGCCGTTTTGCCTGAAGCTGCCAGCCCAGCTTTTGAACATTGAACGCGATCGCGCCTCCGACGATCGTGGCGATAAAATCGAGAGGTTGGAAGGACGAAATACCAAACAATAAGCCTAACCCAGCGATGCCCCAAAAAGGGAGTGCTACTGTCTGACGCTGCGTTTCAACCAATTTGCGAATGGGATCGGTGGGCATCTCGGCTAGTAGGGTTTCTTTAACTTCCTGCTGCTCTCTGGCGTTGACCGATAAGCCGATCTTTTGCCGCAGTTTTTCGATTTTGCGGGCATCGGTGCTGTATTGAGTTAGCTCATCTTCTGCCATTAAAACCAGCCGTTCACTTTGTCCCATCCGTTTGACCTCAATTCCAGTGATCTCTATTGTTCATCAAAATCTGACCGATTTAAAATCTTATGATCCCCCTTGATTGCGATCAGTAGAATTGAAACTTTAAACCGCAGCTTATGACAGCCACTCAACCATCGATACACCCGGATCATCCACAGACAAATTGGGCGCAATATTGGTCACTTGATCCGACGATCAAGTTTCTCAACCACGGCTCGTTTGGGGCGTGCCCGCTGCCTGTGATGAAGTTGCAGCAAGAACTTCGTCAGCGCATTGAGCGGCAACCTCTGCAATTTTTTGGGCGAGATCTAGAGGAGTTGCTCGATCGAGCGAGAACCGAGCTAGCAGCATTTGTGGGTGCAGATGCGGAGGATCTTGCGTTCGTGCCCAATGCGACAACGGGAATCAACACCGTTTTGCGGTCTCTAAAATTTGATCCTGGAGACGAACTGCTGACGACCAATCAGGAATATAACGCTTGTCGAAATGCGTTGAATTTTGTGGCAGAACGATCGGGCGCGAAAATTGTCGTTGCAGAAGTTCCTTATCCGATCGAGTCCTCTGAGCAAGCGATCGAGCCAATTTTGCAAGCCGTCTCCTCAAAGACTCGACTGGCACTGCTCGATCACATTACAAGTCAAACCGGATTGGTGTTTCCGATCGCGAAGATTATTCACGCGCTGACTCAGCAGAACATCGACACCTTGATTGATGGTGCCCACGCGCCCGGAATGGTGGCGATCGACTTGGCAACGATCGGGGCGACTTACTACACGGGCAACTGTCATAAGTGGCTCTGTGCCCCAAAAGGAGCGGCATTCTTGTATGTGAGACGAGACAAACAGCCTGAGATTCGCCCGTTAACCATCAGTCACGGAGCCAACTCGCCGCGCCGCGATCGCTCTCGATTTCGACTAGAGTTTGACTGGACAGGAACTGACGATCCCACGGCATATTTGTGCGTCCCGGAAGCGATTCGATTTATGGGATCGCGGTTGTCGGGAGGCTGGGCTGAGTTGATGAGTCACAATCACGAGAACGCGATCGCTGCCAGAAATATTCTTTGCGAAATTCTGAAGGTTGCGCCACCTTGCCCCGATGAGATGATCGGCTCTCTGGCAACGGTGCCTCTATCAGACGGTTCTTGTGTTGAGTTGCAGGATGCGCTGCTAGAGAAATTTGGGATTGAAGTCCCGATCGTGCCTTACCCTGCTGCGCCTAAGCGATTAGTCCGCCTCTCTGCCCAGATTTACAACACATTAGATCAATACGAGAAGTTGGGACGGGCGATCGTAGAACTTTCCACCAAAAGATTGAATTAGTCAAAACACCTTCGCAGCAGTCTCCTCAAGATTACAGATCTTTCTTGTGTAGGCGTAATAAAAAAATTCGCAATCTCTATCAAGAGAGTGTTGCTAAGGTTGGGCATCTTAGGTTTTGCAGCCCCTCCGCGAGTGAAATTTTCCTCTGTTTGGGTGTTTGCTTATTCCTGCTACCTGGACACCTCCTCATGCTTTCAAATCTGCTCAAATTCGATTTTCCGCTGTGGCAATATCTCAATCAACCTGTAGGTGAGCTGACTTACCCACTGGTTCTCAACCCGCGTCGCTTCAGTTTTCTCTATCGAATAGAGCTTTTAGAGCGGTGTCTAGAAAAGAGCTTAGAGTCAAAAGAGCGGCGTGATGAACGCTTATAGAAATCACGAGTTCCCTTTTGCTAAAACAAAGCCGACGATCGCTCCGCCACAACAGGAGCGATCGTCTTTTCGTATCCTGAATGCTTTGAGAATCGAGTTCAGAGGGTTAGATTGCAGGTGATAATGGGTAGGCTGAAACCTTTTTCTCGATCGAGACGACCCAAAATCACCTATGACCAGGCAGCGAGTTCTTTCGGGCATTCAAACGACGGGCTATCTTCACCTCGGCAATTATCTAGGAGCCATTCGCAATTGGGTCGAAGGGCAGAGTCACTATGACAATTACTTCTTTCTGGCAGATCTTCATGCGATTACGGTGCCTCATGACCCAAAAACCCTCGCAGCAGATACTTACACGATCGCAGCGCTCTATCTTGCCTGTGGGCTAGACCTGCAACATTCAACTATCTTCGTGCAGTCCCAGGTTCCTGCACACACTGAGTTTGCCTGGTTGTTAAGCTGCATCACACCGCTCAACTGGCTAGAAGACATGATCCAGTTTAAAGAGAAAGCGGTGAAGCAGGGGCAAGAGGTTGGGACCGGATTGCTCACTTACCCGGTGTTGATGGCATCTGATATTTTGCTTTATGAACCCGATAAAGTGCCCGTCGGCGAAGACCAGAAACAGCATTTAGAACTGACTCGCGATTTGGTCGATCGCTTCAACTACAAGTTTGGTACGCCTGAAAAGCCTGTTCTCAAACGTCCCGATCCACTCATTCGGGCAGAGGGAGCGCGGGTAATGAGCCTCACCGATGGCACTCGAAAAATGTCTAAATCAGATCCGTCTGAACTGAGTCGAATCAATTTACTAGACCCGCCAGACGTGATTCAAAACAAGATTAAGCGCTGCAAAACTGATCCGATTCGAGGGCTTGTGTTTGGCGATCCCGATCGTCCAGAGTGCAATAATTTGCTCACGCTCTACATGATTTTGTCGAATCAGACCAAAGAAGCAGTCGCCGCAGAATGTCAGGACATGGGCTGGGGACAGTTTAAACCACTGTTGACTGAAGCGATGATCAGTGCATTGCAGCCAATCCAGGAGAAATATCAAGCCATCATGGATGACCGCAGCTATTTAGAGTCGGTGCTGCGAGACGGGCGTGAAAAAGCCTCGGCGATCGCCAACAAAACCCTCGCTAAAGCAAAGAAAGCAATGGGATATGCTTTGCCTCTTTAGAACGGTAAAAATTCAGACCATTTGCTGATGATAAATCTTAGATTAGTCGAGATACATGAGTGTGTGGCACTGAATTTTAAGCTCCTGTAAACTGCGGGGATCAGCTTCAGATTTCGAGTCACCCACTGATACTTTATGCCTAAAGCTTTACCTCGATCGCCCATGTCCTACCCTTCGCGTCCGCTTCCATCCTTCCGTCTTGCTGCTCAGTCTGGCGAATTTTTAGTTACGGCTGAAGTGACTCCTCCCAAAGGGGGCAACCCGGCTCATATGCTAGAGATGGCGCAACTTCTGAAGGGGCGAGTCCATGCGGTGAATATCACAGATGGCAGTCGGGCAGTGATGCGAATGTGTTCGCTCGTGTCGTCAGCGCTGCTAATGCAGCAAGGAATCGAGCCAATTTGTCAGGTGGCGTGTCGCGATCGCAACAGCATCAGCCTCCAAGCCGATCTGCTCGGTGCCCATGCGCTCGGAATCCGCAACATTTTGGCGCTCACAGGCGACCCCGTAAAAGCAGGCGATCACATTGATGCAAAAGCCGTCTTTGAACTTGAGTCGGTGCGGTTGCTACAACTGATCGCCAAACTCAATCTGGGCACTGATTGGAACGACCAGCCTTTGACCGATGGAGAAACGACCCTATTTATGGGAGCGGCGGTTGACCCTCAATGCGGCAGTTGGTCAGGATTACAGCGTCGATTTGAGCGCAAGGTCGAGGCGGGTGCTCAGTTTTTTCAGAGTCAGTTGATCTCAGACTTCGATCGCTTAGAAAAATTCATGGATCAGCTTGGCTCTCCCGCTGCAAAGCCTATTCTGGCAGGGATTTTTCTACTCAAATCTGCAAAAAATGCCCGATTCATCAATCGCTGTGTGCCTGGAGTCCACATTCCCGATTCCACCATCGATCGCTTAGAACGCGCTGCTGATCCCCTTCAAGAAGGAGTGACGATTGCAGCAGAACAGGTGCAACTCGCTCGTCAACTCTGCCAAGGCGTACACCTGATGGCAGTCAAACGAGAAGATCTGATTCCACAAATTCTCGACCTAGCCGGGATTGCACCCTTAAGTAAGGTGATTCCCGTAACCGTGTGAGTGGCTGATTTTTAGGGTTCGGGCTACGATCGTAAAATATAAATCGTTGCCCTATTCTGAAAAGAACTGCCGATGACCGAAGCCCCCATCACTCACAATCCGTTTATTGTCGGTAGACCTGTTCCACCAGACCATTTTGCGGGGCGCACCTCCGCGATCGAGACCGCGTTTGACCAGATTCTCAGCCGCAGCAATCTTGCTATCTGGGGTGGTCCGGGCATTGGCAGATCGTCTTTTTTAGAGCTACTTGCCTCTCCAAAAGCGTGGCAACTGAGAGGACATGACCCTTCCAGCGCGGTGATCGTCTTGCTGAGTTGCCTGAGCATCACGCCGTTTAGCGCCGTTAAATTCTGGCGCGAAATCATGCTGCTCACCAAAGATGCGTTAGACAAGGAGCCAGACCTTCAGGCAGAAGTTAGTCAATTTTTAGATCAGGGCAACACCACGAAAGATGGACTGCGATCGCTGCTGCGATATTTAGGAAAACAAGACAAGTTTCTCGTGTTGCTGGTCGATGATTATGATGCGGCTCTGCGTCCTCAAGAGGGCTATAGCGACAACGATATTGCCGTCTTCTTGAGCGACTGCCGAAATATTGCATCTCATTCTAAAGAGCGGCAGTTTCTCTCGATGGTCGTGACTTCACTGCGACGACTCAACGAACTCGGACCCAAATTAAAACCCGATGGCTCCCCGTGGTATAATCATTATCTATTTCAGCCGCTCAAGCCGTTTACCGAGACCGAAGTGGCGACGCTGCTGGGCAGTATGCCGATGACTCCTGCCCTGCGAGATGGCATTCGAGAAATTGCGGGCGGAAATCCGGCTCTGCTGCAAAATGCAGGTCATCTGCTCTACCGCGAACTGCGAACGGGTCATGTTCCTAACGCTGAGGCATTTGCTCAAGACTTTCAGCAAGCTACAATTCACTATTTTGAAGACATTTGGAATCTGGCAACCCAAGTTGAGCAAATCCTGATGATGATGCTTGCCCTCTGTGAGTTAAGAGGTCACCTTCTCAAGAAACGCTATGATTTAGGAGACATCGATCTAGTCTTTAGCCAGAAAGAGCGCGAGCTAAACGACCTAGAAGAACGAGGCGTAGTCATATCTCGTGTGCAAGACGGTAAAAAACTGTATCGATTTGCGTCATCCATGATGGAGTGGTGGGTTGTCAAAGAGATTGAAAACAGCACCGAGGAGACGCTTCAAGAACGGCAGAAAGGATTCCTTAATCTAATGAGTCACAAACAAGCAGAGAATGTTACAAAAGCAATTCGCTGGTTGTGGCAGCATAAAGAAGAGGTGCCTCCCGTCCTAGAGTGGTTGGGGAAAGTGTCGGCAGCATTGCCGAAGGGATTGATTCAGGGTTAATCTAACCAAATAGCTGACTATACATTTATGAATTTTCCGATCGCTCGGAGAAATCCTTACATCATTGGTCGCCCGATCACAGAGGCGAATCTATTTTTTGGTCGTGAGAGCCTGTTTCAATTTGTGGCAGACAATCTCCACAAGGGTTCTCAAGTGATTTTGCTGCACGGTCAACGCCGCATTGGCAAGTCGTCAGTTCTGGCGCAGATTCCTAATTTCGTTGACCTAGAGAACTTCACCTTTGTTCCGCTATCTTTAGAAGGAGATAGCCAAAAACCGCTGGGCGAAGTCTTACACGAATTGGCGCGAGATTCCTTAGAACACTTTGGCTTGATTGGCTCGATCGTGCTTCCCTCGATTTCAGAGTTAGAACACGACCCGAAAATCTTTGTCGATCGCTTTCTTTTACAGTTGCGCCACGCGCTCAAGACTCAAAATCTCGTGCTGTTACTTGATGAATTTGACGCGTTTTACAGCCTCAAAGTTGCCGCCGGACACCTCTTTCAATACCTCCAGTCAGAGGTTTATCACCATCCCGATCTCTACATTATTCCAGTCGTCGGGCGACAGCTCAACGACTTACCCGAACTGGTAAGCCTGTTTCGCGAGGCACCTAATCAAGAAGTTGGGCTGCTCGATCGTCGCAGTGCAGAACGGCTGATCACGATGCCTGCCGAGGGTTTGCTGGACTATAGCCAAGACGCGATCAACGCGATTTTAGAACTCTCAGCAGGGCATCCCTACTTTACGCAAGTGGTGTGTTTTGCCGTGTTTTCTCACGCCAGAGAAGAGGATCGCTGGCAGGTGACTCGCGCCGATGTTGAGAGCATTGTCGAAAAAGCGATCGAACTCGGTGAAGGCGGGTTAGCCTGGTTTTGGGACGGATTGCCGATTCCAGAGCGAGTCGTGTTCTCAGCCGCCGCAGAAGTTCCTGAAGCAAAACTCATCTCTGATCAGCTTGCCGATGCCGACCTTCTAAACTTCACTCAAGAAGAACCGTTAGCCTCGCTGCGCGATCGCGGAGTCATTCTCACGCCACCTCTCCACGAGGCAGTCTTCAACCTGGTTGACTGGAAGTTTTTGCAATCGGTGGGGTCAAAATCGCGACCGACCGGAACCACTATTCCTCCTAGAGTTTCGACCTTTAGAGTAACGATCGAGCTAGTGAGACGGTGGCTAGTCAGACGACACGCCCTACAGCACGAAGTTTGGGAATTAGAGCGGCTCACCCCCGAAGTCGATCGGCTGTATCAAGAGATTAGAAGAGCGCGTCCGTTTGGCGTGACCCTCAGCATTATCAGTCGGCTCACTCCGATTTTAGCGGCAAACCCCAACCACTTTGGGGCACTGTTTGAGATGGCAGAGTGCTTGATGGAGATTCGTAACTTTAGTCATGCGGTGAAATATTACGATCGTGCCTATCGGGTTGACCCAGTGAGAGCAAAAGACGGCTTTCTTCAGGCACTGTGGGACTATGGCGACGAACTGCGAGAAGAAGGACATTTAAAGGAAGCTAGAGGGACGCTGGAGCAAGCCCTGGAAATCGTGCCTGATAGTCCAGAAATTCATGAGGTGTTAGAGGAGATTCGCAAAGAAGAAAAATATAGCGACTATCTCCTCCCCCCACCGAGCTTTGTCGTCAGCTCTCGTGAGTTTTTAGCAGAAGAAGTGCCGGAAATTGCTTCGACGAGTGACTTAACTGCTCTAGAAGAAAAGTTTAGCGACGTATGGGAACTGGTCGAAGATAAAGCTCCGTCTGACGTGAAGGATCGTGCTCTAGAGCGATTGGATGAACTCAAAGAAATTTTCACAACTCAAGAACTCAATCTCACCACGATGGCTTACGTGCAGCAATGGTTTATGAAGCACGTTCCTGCACCCCTCAATGAAGCCGTGAGTCACTTTTTAGAAGAAATCATCTCTAAAGTGATCAAGGAAAAAACAAACTCTAAATAATCAATTTGCTCATCAACAGACGATCGGCTCTTTTTATCTTCTTAGAATGGGTTGCATTCACCTGCAAACCGCTATAGATTCAAATCAAGCTTGTGAGAATTAGTGATGAGAATTCTTCACGGAACTTGGATTCCTCAAACTGAGGATGGGTTTATTCAAAACGGCGCATTCTATGTGTGGGTTGAGACAACTGAGATTCATTCGTCAAATCGTGCTGAGATGGTTCATCCTCGTCATCTCGCTGGAGAAGAATTGGTCGCGTTTTTGACGGAAGAATTGGGGATAAAATCGCAGTCTCCGCAGCCGTTAAAAACAAACATTTCACCCAAATATTTTTTGTTGCCCAGTTCTGATAATCAGCCGCTACCGTCGATCGAGCTAGCGCGATATTTAGAAACCGATTTGCCAGAAACGTTTACTTTTCAATATTGGCAAGTTGAGTGTTATCAAACAACGGCGTGGGTGAAAACGGGCGATCGTCCTGAGCGAGTCAATAACGCGATTAAGTTTCTCAATGATCTGCATTTCTTGGCATTGCATCACTTGACAGACGTGCAGTTGGGAGCGGATTTACTGTTTTGGTATTACTACACCCGATCGCTGAAGCAGGTGATTTTGAAAGATCACTATATTCCGGCGTTGCGGTTGCGATCGCTGCCTCCAGAAGAGAAGGCTCCTGCGAAAGGAAACCGCAAATCGGCGGCTTATCAGCAGGCTGTGCCCAAAATTGAAATTCATCCCGCCTGGGAAATCGTTTCTGAGCAATATGAAACTGACCTTCAGCGCTTTGTTGAGTCGATGCCGTCTGCCTGTGTTGCTGGGTTTGCAGCTCCACAAAAAACGCCAGAGTTTTACGACAAAGAGCGGTTGCTGCGGCATTTCTCAGAGTGTTTGTTGACTGAAATTGTGGTCTGCACACCATCGACAACTGCGTTCGACCTCAAAATCACAGATTCTTTAGTCGATAGCTGTCTGCATCGCTGGCGCAAAAAGCGGTCTGACGATTTAGAGGTCTATCAACAGTGGCAGACGTGGCGCGATCGGATTCGTCGCACTCAATCCGCAACTGAGTTCTATCTGTGCTTTCAGCTTCAAGCGCCCGAAAAACCCGAAGAAGCGTGGCAATTAGAATTTCAGATTGCTGCAAAAAACGATCCGTCTTCACGGCTACCGCTGTTGGAGTATTGGCAAACTCGTCCGAAACAAAAGGAAGAATTGCAGAAACAGTTTGGCGAAAATTTTGAACAAAACTTGCTGTTAAATTTAGGCTACGCGGCGCGGATTTATCCCAATCTTTGGGCGGGTTTAGAGACCGATCAGCCGACGGAAATTTTCTTAACATTAAGCGATGCGTTTGACTTTCTCAAAGAGTCAGCCTGGGTGTTAGAAGAGGCAGGCTATAAAGTCGTCGTTCCTGCCTGGTGGACTCCGAAAGGTCGGAAACGTGCCAAAGTTCGACTGACAGCGCAGAGCGGACGCAAACCCTCTGGCAAAAATAAGCGCTATTTTTCATTCGATACTCTCGTTGAATATCAGTATGAGTTAGCGATCGGAGATCAGCCCGTCAGCGAACAGGAATGGCAACAGTTAGTCAACGCTAAAACTCCGCTCGTAAAATTCCGGGGGCAATGGATCGAGCTTGACCAAAACAAAATGCAGCAAATGCTAGAGTTTTGGAAAAATCATCAGCAAGAACATCCAGAAATGTCACTGCTGGATTTCATGAAAATGAGAGCCAACGCTGATGAAAGTATGGAGGTTGACGTTGATCACGATCGACAGCTCTCCGAGATGATGGCAAAGCTGAATGATAAAAGTCAGCTAGAACCTGTATCTGATTTAACCGGATTTCAAGGAACGCTGCGAGAATACCAAAAGCGAGGCGTTTCGTGGCTGCGCTATTTAGAAGAGTTGGGGCTGAGTGGCTGTCTGGCAGATGATATGGGAATGGGAAAATCAGTACAAGTGATCGCTCGATTGGTACAGGAACGAGAACACGCTGATAATCAGACCGTCTTACCGACATTATTGATTGCGCCCACGTCGGTCGTCGGCAACTGGCAAAAAGAAATCGAAAAATTTGCACCGCAGTTACGATCGCTGATTCATCACGGCAGTCAACGCCTCCAAGATACTAAAGAATTCAAATCGATTGTTCAAAATTATGATGTGGTGATCACGTCGTTTACGCTAGTGCGTAAAGATGAAAAGATGCTGTCGAGTGTCGATTGGCAACGCCTAGTCGTCGATGAAGCACAGAATATCAAGAACCCAAAAGCGGCACAGACGAAAGCGATCGCTAAACTCCCAGCACATTATCGTCTCGCGCTCACCGGAACGCCCGTTGAAAACCGATTATTAGATCTCTGGTCAATCTTCAACTTCCTCAACCCTGGCTATTTAGGAAAGGAAGCGCAGTTTCGTAAATCGTTTGAGATTCCGATTCAAAAAAACAGCGATCGAACTCAATCTGCAACCCTTAAAAAGTTGGTCGAGCCCTTTATTCTGCGACGAGTCAAAACCGATCCAGCAATCATTTCAGACTTGCCTGATAAAGTTGAACAGAAACTCTACTGCAATCTGACCAAAGAACAAGCCTCACTCTATGAAGCGATTGTCAAAGATGTCGACCAACAAATCCAAAACACTGAAGGAATTCAGCGCAAAGGATTGATTTTGGCAACGCTGCTGAAACTCAAACAGATTTGCAACCATCCGAGACAATTTCTGCAAGACGATAGCGATTTCACACCGCAGCGATCACACAAGCTCGATCGCTTAACTGAAATGATTAAAGAAGCCATTGATGAAGGAGAAAGTTTGCTGGTGTTTACGCAATTTACAGACATTGGAGACGCACTAGAAAAATATTGTCGACACACGCTTCACACTAACACTTACTATCTGCACGGCGGAACGAATCGCAACAAACGCGAACGGATGATTGCTGAATTTCAAGATCCTGAAACGGAGCCGTCAATCTTTATTTTATCGCTCAAAGCAGGCGGAGTCGGCATCACGCTCACCAAAGCCAATCACGTTTTTCACTTCGATCGCTGGTGGAACCCCGCAGTCGAAGACCAAGCTACCGATCGAGCATTTCGGATTGGGCAAAAAAAGAATGTTTTCGTCCACAAGTTCGTCGCGATCGGGACTCTGGAAGAACGCATCGATCAAATGATTGAAGATAAGAAAAAACTGGCTGGCTCGATCGTCGGATCTGATGAGTCGTGGCTGACCGAGTTAGATAACGACGCATTTAAACAACTGATCGCGCTGAATCGAAGTGCCGTAATGGAGTAACTGCAATGGCTCAGTTTAGTCGAACCTGGTGGGGAAGACGATTTATTGCCGCGCTGGAAGAATTCACCGATCCGGGGCGATTAAGTCGAGGTCGATCGTATGCCAATGGCGGCAGAATCAAAAGTTTTGAGATCAAAGAAGGCGTTGCAACCGCGCAGGTTCGCGGTTCGGTAAATCCTTATTTTGGCGTTTATAAAGAACCGCTCTACACTACAGTGATCGAGATTAAGTCAATCAGTGCAGCAAATTGGTCAGCCGCGATCGCGTATGTGGCATCTAAAGCAGGATTCATCTCTAAACTTCTGCTCAACGAGATGCCCGACAATATTGAAGATGCCTTTTCAACGCTAGGACTGCACCTATTGCCGCACCAACGATCAGACTTCAAAACCCGTTGTTCGTGTCCCGACTCTAGCAACCCCTGTAAACACATTGCAGGAGTCTATTATTTGCTGGCGGCGAAGCTCGATCGTGACCCGTTTTTGCTGTTTGAACTGCGAGGACTTTCAAGAACTGATCTGCACGCCGAATTAGCTAAATCCCCGTTAGGAATGGCGCTTTCTCAAGAGTTGGCGGCTGAACAATCAACGCCTACTCCGGTGGAATCGTACTACACCAAGCTGGATACGATCGCCGCATCTGATGTGAGCCTTAAAGACTTTTGGCAGGGAAGTAAGCGATTGCCTGCGGCGATCCAGCCTGAAACCCAGAATAGCGTCTCTGCCATCGTGATCAAAAAACAGGGCGACTTTCCGGCTTTTTGGCACAAAGACAGTTCGTTCATCGCCACAATGGAAGAGCTATATCAGCGAGTCAAAACCAAAAATCGCGAGATCCTATAGCGTTTGGGTCATCAAATTGAAAGATCGGACTATAGTCGTAAATCGCTCGTTGAATAAATTCTTGCCACGTCTCATTTGGAATCCAAATTTTATGTAAATCTGATTTTGCTTGCTGATCATCCCAGCGATCGTACAAGCGATGATAGAGATACATGAAAACAGAAACCCTCATATTCTTAGCGCAGTGAATAAAAATAGGTATTTCAGTGTTTTCCATCACGATTGGAAAAAATTGGTCGAGGTGTCCAAACGTCGGCTTTGTCCAAGCCACGGGAATATGGGTGTACTGAAGTCCTAGCGATTCCACAATTTCCCTCTCGTGAGGAATCGCATTCGTCGAGTTAGGAGGCGCTAGATTCACAATGACTTGATAGCCCGCTTCTTTGATCGCTGCGAACTGTTCCTCAGTTGGCTGTCCTGCGGTGGCGACGTAATCCGACAACTTCAGAAAGTTGTAAATCGCTTCGATTCCTTCAGCCATAACCAATCAATTGCCGCGAATCTGCGATCGCAACTTCTCCAATTCAGGATCGACTTCTGGCAGTTGAGCAGGACTACCCGCCGTAAGCTGATTTTTCATTGAGGCTAACTCTGCGTCAATGTCATCGGCTTCGCCTAGCGACTCAAATCGTTTCTCTAAATCATCAGTGCCTAGTTCGGCGATCGCTTCTGACTGTGCCTCTAGCTGCAACACTTTTTCTTCCATCCGCTCAAACGCACTCATCGCGCTACCCGTGCCCACATTGCTCAACATTTCATTAAGCTGCTGAGACGCTTTCGCAGACCGAGCGCGAGCAATATAGAGGTCTTTTTTGGTCTTCGCTTCTGAGATTTTGCTCTCCAGCTTCATCATGTTTTGCTTAAGCTGAGTGACGATCGTTCGCTGCTGAGTTAACTGCGCGTCCATCGCGTCTGCCGTCTCTTGATAAGATTTGCGACGGGTCAATGCCTCTCTCGCCAACGGTTCGTCGCCTTTTTGCAGCGCCAATTGAGCGCGACGATACCATTCTTCCGACATTGACTTTGCCTGAGAACACTGCCGCTCTGTGCGTTTTTGCGTCGCGATCGCTTGAGCCACCGCCTGCCGAAGATGAATCAGGTCCTCCTGCATGTCCAGCACAGCCTGCTCCAGAATCTTTTCTGGGTCTTCTGCCTGACCTACCAGGTGGTTAATGTTTGCACGAATCGCTCGCCAAATTCGGTCAAAAAGTCCCATCGCTGATCTCCGGTAATGCGGCTTTCGCTAATTACCCTCAATAGTACCGTACCTTTTCGGCTGCGATTTCCTACTATTTACTGACTTCTGCGGGAATTCCCTGATTTTGTAGCTCCTGAACTTTTGCCTTTGCCTCTGCCTCGCTGCGATAGCTCCCCGATCGCACAAAGCCCCCTTCTGGCGTGTTCACAAACTCAGCGCCCGGATTGCTCTGCTGAATTTTGTCATAAGTTCGATCGCTGTCATAAGGTGTGTCAACATGCCAAGTGCGAGGCTGGGGCGCAGCCGTCGGGGCAGGGGCACGCTCGATCGGTGCCAGAGGTCGAGCGATCGGAACCGTTGGAAGAGATAAAGGGGCAGGGGCACGACGAATCGTCGGCGCTGGCAGGTTGTTCGATCGAGAATAGCTAGGAGTCACTGGAGCCAGGTTTGGTCTGGCGATCGGAGCAGGCTGCACGGGAGCGTTTCTCGAACTGGGATCTACAGGACTTGAGGGCACAGCGGGACTAGCCTGACTCGCGTTAGGTGAAGCACTCGGTGATGGCGAAGCCGATACCTTGGGTGAAGGCTTGCTGTTTTGGGGCAACCCACTGGTGGGGCGAGTCTTCAACGTGTTTAGATTGCCTAACCCCAAATCCACAAATTCTTGAGCGTCGAGCGGGGGCGAGTTAGAAATGTCTCCCTGGGCACCTGGGGCAGACGTTGGAACTGGGCTAGGGATCACTTCTCGACGGGCAAAGATTTGTCCCAACCCGCTCAGACTTGAGGGGTTCATAATCACATAGCCAAACATTGCGCTCGACAGCAGCAGCATCAACATCGACCCGACCCCAAGCGGAGTCAGCAGACTTTCTAAAAAGCCGCGCTCGACTTGGACATGAGCCTCTTCTCTCGCCAAACTTCGCAGCAGTTCTTCAGACGACTCTAAATAGTCATCAGGGGGTGTTGAAGAATCTGCCAGTCTGAGATCGCGCTCAACATCAGGCAATGAGTAAATTAAAGATCCATCTGTCTTTAAATCAGCATGGGGCGGAATCACTGCCAAATCCGAAGACAAATCTGGCTCGATCACAGGCGCATCGCCCCGTAGCGGAATCGACTCCGCCGAGAGAACGGGCGGCACTGACATTGGATTTGCTCGGTCTGTGGCAGAAGCGGTGCTGGCGATCACCATCAAATCAAGGTTAGGAGCCTGCTTTCTCTTTAGCCCATCAACGGGAGGAACGGAATGCCCTGCTTTTTGCCGTCGATAGCGTGCCAACTCTTCATCGAGCCGAGTGTCAAGGCAGCCTAACGCTCGTTGCAGCTTGGGGTGAAGGGGGATGTGAGTGGAAGGCTCGATCGACGGGCTGTGACGCATTTTTTGACTCCTACCGTTTGAAATCGATGATTAGACTGCTTGCCAAAATCCTGAAATTTCTCACAGGCGCTAATCTAGAGAGACGACTTTGAGAATCCGCGCTCTCAGTGTAATTCACACGGCTCAAAGTGAATCACAAACCTCGATCGAGTTTGGCAGTTTTCTCCCCATTTCGCCAAAATTGAGCGGAATCGTCTCAGCCGACCTGAAGAATTTAGTATCGTCCACTCCTTTGACCTGCTGTCTCTTATGTCTTTTCAACGCTTACAGGGAGTTCTAAGCTCTCTAGAAAATCAATATCGACCTCCTGAAGAAACGCAGCTTCAGCAGGTTTTAAGGCACTGGTCTGACGTGGTTGGGGTGGCGATAGCAGCGCAAACTCGCCCTGTAACGGTGCAGCGTGAGGTGTTAAAGGTGGCTACGGCAAATGCAGGATGGGCACAAAATCTAGTGTTTGAGCGACGACGCATTCTAGAAACGCTCAATGCTTTGTTGACAGCCCCATTGTCTGACATCCAGTTTTCAACGACGCAGTGGCATAGCCCAGACAATCGTCGGGCGCTAGACGACGCAGAGCGATCGCAACTCTGGACAAACCATCCCAGCCGCGTCGAAGAGTTCCCAATCCCAAAGGCAAATCCACAAGACACGGCTGATTCTGAAGCGGCGTTCCACTATTGGACGATCGTGATGCAGTCACGCAGTCAACATTTGCCACTCTGCCCTCAGTGTGAGTGCCCAACTCCACTAGGAGAGATTCAGCGTTGGTCATTTTGTGCAGTGTGTGCCGCAAAACAGTGGTAGGAGAAATATTTGTGAATCTTAACCTTGGGAGGAGATTTAGAACAAATCTTAGTGTTTTTCAAATCCTAGCAATTAACTCCCTACTTTTAAGGTTTTGTAAACCGCCTAGATAGTGAATAATATCCTGCCTTGCGATCCAAGATTTTTTAATCTCGAAGCTTACACGGATGTTTGAGAATACTGGGTTCCTTAATATGTCTTAAGCAAGAAGATTGTCCTTGAAGATTAGATTTATTCTCTAGTCTATGAGCCAACTATTTAATCAATCAGGCGTGGGCATCTTTTGATGTTTAGCTTGATCCCTGACCATTTTTAATTGAAATCAAGTCGGTTTCGCTGTGAATTTTGCATAGGACAGGTAACTTTACATAGTTCCTAGCTCGAATCTAAAGACAATATAAATATCTTTCTCACCCTGAAAGTTCTGGAACATTGACCCCATCAAGAATTCGACTTTTTTAAGTCTCTGATCCCCAAAATTTTGAGATTCATAATAGGAACACAGACCTATCTCTTAGCCCTAAATTTGAATTATGACCATAAAGCCGTTGAGATAAATTAAATTTTGCAGCTAGTCTTACCCAAATCTCAGATTTTAGCAATAGCTTTCTTTTCTAAAAGATCGTGACAAATTCTTAACAACACAACTTATTAAAAGCCTAATTATGAAACCTTCTAATTCCTCAGCTTCTGTTTGTCGGCATTGCAGATATTATGTGCCAGAAGGACGACGTGGCGGAGCCTGTGGTCAGCTTAATGATGTCCTTGTTCAGGGGCACTGGAAGGCATGTTCTCTGATGTCGCCCGTGTTTACACCCAACTGGCAGCTTGAACGAATCATGACTCTACAGAGTGAACCGACAGAAAAGCTGTCGGTTTCGATCGCCAAGCATGACGAGCTGCGGCGTGAACCTCAAAGAGAGGGTGCAGTCACGACGCTAGAAAAGACAGCTTAGTCTAGCTTTATGGCTTCTCATAAAACGCACCTTGACTCAGAGGTGCGTTCTTTGTGTGGAGAGAACGATCGCTAAGGCAACCAGGGATATTTGCGAAAATCAGGGCTGCGTTTTTCTAAAAATGCTTGTTTGCCTTCAGATCCTTCCTCAGTCATGTAGTAGAGCAGGGTAGCGTTTCCGGCGAGTTCTTGTAGCCCTGCTTGACCATCGCAGTCGGCGTTGAAAGCAGCTTTGAGGCAGCGAATCGCGATCGGGCTTTTCTCTAAAATTTCGCCTGCCCACTGAACGCCCTCGGCTTCAAGTTGCTCGATCGGCACCACACAATTCACTAAACCCATTTCTAGCGCCTGGTCTGCGGTGTATTGGCGGCAGAGATACCAAATTTCCCGCGCTTTTTTCTGTCCGACAATTCGCGCCATGTAGCTCGCGCCAAATCCACCGTCAAAACTGCCGACTTTGGGTCCGGTTTGCCCAAAAATGGCGTTGTCGGCGGCGATCGTCAAATCACACAGCATATGAAGAACGTGCCCACCACCGATCGCGTATCCGGCAACCAAGGCGATTATGACTTTGGGCATCGATCGGATCAAACGCTGCAAATCGAGAACGTTTAATCGTGGCGTTCCTGCTTCGTCCACATAGCCACCGTGACCCCGCACACTTTGATCGCCCCCCGCACAAAACGCATATTTGCCATCGGTGTGAGGTCCGGCTCCGGTAAGAAAAATTACCCCAATTCGGCTGTCTTCACGAGCGTTGCTAAAGGCATCGTAGAGTTCGACTACGGTTTTGGGACGGAAGGCATTGCGCTTGTGGGGACGGTTGATGGTGATTTTAGCAATGCCGTCCGTTTTGTGATAGAGGATGTCTTCGTAGGGTTTGACGAGATGCCATTCGACGGTCATAAAAACTGGGGATTAAGGACTAATTGATCGGGCAAAGCTGCCTAACTGATTGTGCCGCCATTGAGCATCGGCAGCGCGATCGGTCTGCAATTCTAATACGCGGATGCCCTGATCTGGGAGAGGATTGAGACGATCGACAAGCTGATTCCAAGTGCAAATCTGCTCATACTCTACGCTGTAGGTTTGGCAGAGATGAGCGAAATTGATGTTTTGCGGCGTAGCGAAGAATTCTTCAAACGGGGGATTGAATTGAGCGATCGGCAGCATTCCAAAAATTCCGCCGCCGTTGTTGTTGATCAGCACGATCGTCAGATGTCCGATAAAGTGGTTGCGAAGGAGGAATCCGTTGGTGTCGTGCAGGAGGGCGAGATCTCCTGTCAACATGACACTGCTTTGATGATGGGCGACTCCTAGCGCAGTTGAAAGGGTGCCATCAATGCCGTTTGTGCCGCGATTGAAAAAAGGCTGGACGGCAGAATCTCCGGGCTTCCAGAAAAACTCGACATCTCGCACAGGCATGCTGTTGGAAATAAAGAGCGGCGTTCTGGTGGACAAACACTGGGACAGCAACCAGGCAGCTTTGCCTTCAAAAAGAGTCTCTTCGATCGTCATCGTTTGGTCGATCGCGTGTCTGATTTTTGAGTCGGCGGTTTGCCAAAGTTCTAAATAAGGGCTGGGCGATCGGGCTTCAGCAGACAGATTTTCTGCAAACGATTCGACAGATGTTTGGAGATGGGTCGTCCTGCCGTGAAGCGGATCGAGGTTGCGATCGCTCGGATCGATCACCCATTGTCTCGGTTGAACTTGAGTTAACCACTGCCGCAATTCTCGACTCGTAGGCATTTCTCCGACCCGAATCACGAAATCGGGAGCCAGCTTTTCTACCAGAGTACGGTTTCTTAAAATCAGATCATAGGTCGAAATTAAACAGGGATTGAGACTCGCGTAGTTGCGGAGGGGCGACAATCCTTCTGCTAAAACGGGCATTTGTAGCGATGTTGAGAGATGGGCGATCGCTCGACAATATCGCTCTGGTGATTTGGGTTGGGCACATCCTGCGACGATGATGCCGCGTGAGAACGGAGGTAGCGGAGGACATGAAGACTGAGCAAGCGAAGGAACGATCGGATGAACGTGACCGAAGAAGGTTTCTACATCGAAGTCCGCTTCGAGAGACTGAGACTCGGACTGGGGAATTGGGACAAGCGGATCGCGAAACGGGATGTTGAGATGAACGACTCCGGGACTTAAGCCTAGCGATCGCTGCCAAAATCGGATCAGCGTCTGACGTAAATATGCCAGCATGGGCAGATCGATCGAGGGCAATGCCAACTCTGCGTAAGCTTTGGGATAAGAGCCAAAAAGTTTTTGTTGATCGATCGTTTGTCCGGCGTTGCAGTCTCGCAGTTCGGGAGGACGATCGGCGGTCAGCACCAGTAAAGGAACGCGGCTTTCACTCGCTTCGATAATAGCGGGATAGAAATTTGCGCCAGCCGTGCCAGACGTGCAGATTAACGCCACAGGGTTGTGAGTGCGTCGCGCCAGACCGAGGGCAAAAAACGCTGCCGATCGCTCATCTAAAACCGGAATCGCCTCAATCTTGGGATGTTGAGCAAAGGCGATCGCCAACGGTGCCGATCGAGAGCCAGGACAAATCACAGCCGTGGTCAAGCCGAGACGCTGAAGGGTTTCTGTCAGGACAGATGCCCAGACAGTATTGGTGTTGCGGAAGTCGATCGACATTCGGGAAAATTAAGCTTCTGGATCAATTCCTTGCGCCCGGAGTTGGGCAACAAGACGTTCTGTGCGCTGACGCTCTTGCTCAAGTTGGGATTCAGCTTGCTCAAGCTGATGCTCAGACTGCTCAAGCTGTCGCTGAGTCTGGGCGGCGGTTTCGTGTCCGGTCAAAAGCAAGGTTCCCTGATCGTCCCACCAGCGCAGCCAGGGAAGTTCGAGATTTTGATATTGACCTTGCCAGATGCCTAGCTCGACTCCTAATTGAGAAATGGGGTAGTGTCCGCGATCGTTGGTCGGCACCGGGAGATATTGGTTTTCGACCAGGTGAAAGACTTCGACGCTGGCTTTGCTGACTTCGTAAATGCCATAAAAGGCGGGACGAATCACCTGTTCATACACCCAAAATTTGCCCGTCCAGGGAGTCTTGTCTCGCTCTTGCGATCCGTCACCTGAGACAAACTCTAGTACGATCAGCGGCACGATAAATTCTTGCCACAGCACATAAGAACGGCGAAACTCCCCATTAAGGGTGGGCGGCACATTGGCAACATAAAACCAATCTGGGGCTTCTGCGCCTCGTTCGGGAGGATCAGTCATCCGCCAATAAATGCCGCTATCTTGACCGATGCAATATTGCCCGTCTGAGTGGCGCTGTTGAAGAATTGGCTCGATCGAGTCAGTCAACACAACACTTTGCGGGTGTTCTAGAAAGTTTTTCACAAAAGTGCCGTCTGATTCGGGAAGCTGCGTGTGGTCAGGCAGTTTTGTGTAGGTCGGTAAATCTGCAAAAGAGGTCATAGCACAGCACTCGCGTCTCTCTATTAGTGTAGCCGCTTGGCTAGACCAGTGCGGCTAAAAGCGCCTGTAGCTTGAGTTGAACTTCGGTCAATTCTTTATCGGGATTGGAACCTGCGACGATTCCCGCCCCGGCAAAGAGTCGAGCGTGACAGCCATCGAGCACCGCAGACCGAATGCCGACCGCAAATTCGCCGTTGCCCTGGTGATCGACCCACCCGATCGGAGCCGCATACAGCGATCGCTCAAACTGCTCATAGTGACGAATCTGCTCACAGGCAAGATCTCTAGGCGCACCTGCCACTGCTGGAGTCGGGTGCAGTTTGGCAACTACATCCAGCAAGTGAACGTGAGGGGGAACGGTGGCGCGAATCGGAGTGTGTAAGTGTTGAATATTGGGAAGTTGCAGCAGACGAGCCGCCGATCGCTGTGTCTCTAACCCCAACTCTGCTAAATGGCGAGTGATGAAATCAATTACGACTTGATGTTCGTGGGTTTCTTTTTGACTCGACAGCAGGCGATCGGCGAGTTGAGCATCGTCGATCGGGGTTTTGCCGCGAGGGGCTGACCCTGCTAGCGCATCCGTTTCTAGCTGATGATGATGAATGCTTACTAATCGTTCGGGACTTGCCCCGATAAAAGTCTGTCCGTGACAATTGTTAGTTGAAAAAATATAGCAGTTTGAATAGAGATTGCGTAAATGATTGAGGGATAAAACTAAGTTAAACGGAATGGGCGAAGTCACGTCCAACGCGTGAGCTAAAACGATTTTATGAAAGTGATTATTTTGAATCGATTCTAAAGCAGATGAGACGGATTTCTTAAAGTGATTGGTATGAGAAACATCTTGTTTTTTGAGAAAACTTGGAGGATCGATCGCGAAATCAATGACGTTATACTTCACGGCTCGAATCGCCTGGAACCCTTGCCATATTTGACGAGATGCCTGTTCTGGGTCGAGGGTCTGATCGAGAATGACATTCGCCACGATCGTGCCACGATTCGCCTGACGAGACACCTGCCAACGCGGGAGAAAAACCGACGCAGATGGAAAAGATAGGTTCTCGTGAAGGGGCTGATCAAAGAATGAGAAACTACAGAAAAAATGTGCCCCAGAAAACGGGTTTTCTGAGTCTCCAAATTGAATCACATTCGTTGAAGCATTGCGGATAAATTCTTTTGCTTCAACAAATCGATTTTTGCCCCCAGTTTTAAGCTCGATCGCCGTATCGATCGCCAACATTGCTTCTTGCTGACCGCTTTTCTCAAAATAAAAGTGACCCTGATTAGGGTTAACCAATGTCTGAAGGACTGCCAATAGATCGACGGGTTCTATGTCTAACGAAATGCTGACAATTTGAGGAGATTTACAGCGATTCGCTCTTTTGCAAGTCGATAGGAATTGAGCGATCGCGGTTTGATTTTGAGCACGATCGAGCCGATAAGGGGTAATAGTCATGCGGATATCAATAAAACCATCTCTACGCTGATTCTAATGGCTGAAGGCTTGGAGTCTCGATCGAGCGTTGCCCTGTCACTTCTAACCGAAAATCGTCGGGCGGAACAAACGTGATGCCGCGCCGCACCGGACGCACCGGATGATCGTAGTTAGTTTGAAACGCATAGCTCGATAAAACGGTCGCCAACACGAGCTTCATTTCAAACAGCGAGAGCGCCATGCCGACACAGCTTCGACTGCCGCCGCCAAACGGCAAAAACTCAGATGGCGAGAACTTTTGAGCGATAAAGCGCTCTGGGTTAAACCGCTCTGGCTCTGCGTAAGTGTCGGCTCGATGGTGCGCCAAATAAATGCAGGGCACCAAAATCGCCCCCGGCTCAAATTCATAGCCCTCAATCTGAACGGTTTGTTTGACTCTTCGCGGCTGAGAGATCAGGGCGATCGGATACACGCGCAGGGCTTCTTTGCAAACGGCGGTCAGATAAGGCAACTGAGACAGCGCCGTCGGATCGGGGTTTTCGCCTAAAGTTTGAATCTCGGTGAGCAAGCGATCGAGACAGTCGGGATGGCGATGAATCCAGTAAAATGCCCAGGCTAACCCCGACGCAGTGGTTTCGTGTCCGAGCAGCAATAAGGTCATCAACTGATCGCGCAGTTCGACATCGCTCATCGATTCGCCCTGATCATCGGTGGCGGTCATCAACACTGAAAGGATATCAGTTCGACCCGCTAGAGATTGAGAACGGCGATCGTGAATTTCGTTATAAATCAGCGCGTCAATCTCCTGCTGTTGAGCCAAAAAGCCGCCCCACGGACTCCAGCGCCCCAAGTTTTGCTGAAGCATTGGAAAGAAGAACTGCGTTGAGTAAAGCGGTGACGTAATGGCTTCGAGTAGATGACTCAGCAACTGTTTGAGGCGTTCATACCGCGCTCCGGGCACCATGCCAAACACAACCTGCAAAATTACCTGAAGCGAGATTTCTGACATCTCTTCGCGAATGGTCAGCGATCGCCCGATTTGCCAGTCTGACATCTGTTGTCGAGTCAGGTCACAGATAACGCGCCCCTGACCATAAAGCTGTTCTCGATGCAGCGCAGGCATGAGCAACTGTCGCTGTCGCTGATGGCGGTGTCCTTCTTGCATGATCACCGACTGATCGCCCACTAACGGACGAAAAATGTGAGTCACTTTACCAAACTCAAACGAGTCTGCCAGCGTCGTAAAGATCGCCTGAATCGAGTCAGGATTGCTGAAGAAGACGACAGGTGGAGAATTAACCCCCAACACCCGCAGCGTAAACGTGTCCCCATATTGTTGGGCACAGCGATCGAGGAAGTTAATCGGTTGAGCCACGATCGCAAGGGTTTGCAGCAGCGACGGCAACCGAGATCCAGCAGGCAGTTTCATCAAGGCATTTCTATCGAGCGTCTGTGATCTAGTCTAGAAGCAAAGGATAAGGGATGAGTCCTCCTTGCTTCCGTAGATGTAACGTTTCTATAACACCTCTCCAATGCCTCAACCCAAATGGGAGACTAAGAAATACAGCATGATTCAGTCTTCTGGCAGCTAGAGGAGTTTTGTGGATGACGACCAGGACGATCGAGCGGGCGAGTAAAAAACTCTGGTTTGCCGCCATTAAGCCACCGATGTATAGCGTAGCAATCATGCCGATTTGGGTCGGTTCAGCCGTTGCATTTGCTGAAACCAGTCGGTTTGATACATCAATTTTCTTCACGTTTTTGGTCTCTGCCATTTTGATTTTGGCTTGGGAGAATTTCAGTAATGACGTGTTTGACTCAGAAACTGGGGTCGATGTCAATAAGAAGAATTCTCTCGTGAATATGACGGGCAATAAGTCCCTGATTTTTTGGATCAGTAATCTTTGTCTCGCGGCAGGACTGTTGGGCATCAGCACGATCGCCGCAAGGCAGCAAGATTTCACCGTGATTGGGCTAATTCTGCTGTGCTGTGGCATCGGCTATATCTATCAAGGTCCGCCGTTTCGCCTCAGCTATAAAGGGCTTGGAGAAATCCTCTGCTTTTTTGCGTTTGGTCCATTGGCGTTTGCGGCGACCTATTACAGTCAGACAAAAGCCTGGTCGAATACAAGTTTGGCAGCGTCGATCGTGGTCGGCATTGCCACTAGCCTGATTTTGTTTTGCTCTCACTTCAATCAGGTGAAAGATGATGCCGCGATCGGCAAAAAATCTCCAGTTGTGCGGTTAGGAACGAAGAGATCGGCACAGCTTTTGCCATGGGTCTGCGGCAGTCTCTATGTGCTGACCACTCTTTTTGTGATGCTGCACATTTTCCCGGTTTGGACGTTGATGATCTTCCTGAGTGTGCCCGTCGCCCGAAAGCTTTGCAAATTCATCGGGTCGCAGCATGATCAACCTCACAAACTCACCTTCTGCCGCCTGATTGCGGTCGAACTCCATTTCTGGAGCGGATTGCTTTTAGGGTTAGGGTTCATGTTGGCGCAACTGGTTTAGCAATGCGATTTGAGTATCGTCCTTATCGTCGATCGTTTCGACAGCCGTTGCAGACCAGTCATGGAATCTGGACGGTGCGAGAAGGAATCATTTTGCGTCTCATTGATGATGCTGGATGCGTTGGCTTTGGTGAGATTTCGCCGCTGGCTTGGTTTGGTTCAGAAACGTTTGAGGACGCGATCGAGTTCTGTCAGCAGTTGCCTAATGAGATCGACGGTGAGACGATCGCCACCATTCCGACTCATTTATCAGCGTGTCAATTTGGGTTTGAATCTGCACAAGAAATGTTAGCGACAGAATTCACTCAATCATCTGCATTGACTCACAGCGCTCTTTTGCCAACTGGACACGCTGCCCTGAATGGCTGGAAAGACCTTTGGGAGCAAGGATATCGCACCTTTAAATGGAAGATTGGCGTTGCTGACATTGAGGATGAAATTCAAATCTTCAATCACCTCGTCCAAATACTCCCGGCTGAAGCGTTTTTGAGATTAGATGCCAATGCTGGACTGACGGTCTCACAGGCTGAAAGATGGCTGCAACGCTGCGATTCAATTAGCAACCCGATCCTGGAATTTTTAGAGCAACCGCTTGCAGTCAGCCAATTTGAGCAGATGCAAACACTGAGCCAAATCTACTCAACGCCATTGGCGATCGACGAATCAGTTGCCACTTTAAATCAGTTGCGCGAATGCTATCAACAAGGCTGGCGAGGAATTTTCGTGATCAAACCTGCGATCGTGGGATCTCCGTCGCAATTACGCAAGTTTTGCCAAGAAACCGCGATCGATGCCGTCTTTTCATCGGTGTTTGAAACCGCGATCGGGCAGCAAGCCGGACTGCGATTAGCCGCAGAATTGTCGCTCAAACATCGCGCGGTTGGATATGGCACCTCTCACTGGTTTGATTAAATGGAGGAGGGCGATCGACGATGGCACCTTTGATTCAGCATCGACGACAAGAAAATTGGTTGATCGGTTACAGCAGTCAAGACCTCACCGACTTAGCAGAGCAGCGATATCAGGCACTCAAACGCTATGCAACGCCTCCGACTATTTTGTTAGCCGAACGGAACCCGATCGAGTTTCTTGCGGGATTCATCGCGGCGTGTTCGGCAAACTGCTCGATTTTTTTAGGCAACCCCGATTGGGTCGATGCTGAATGGCAGCAAGTGTTTAAGTTAGTTACGCCAGATTTAATTTGGGGAGACGTTCCAGAGAAAGTTTTACCAGAATCACCTGTCATCCTTCACGCTTCGCCTCTGATTATGATTCCGACTGGCGGCACGTCGGGTCAGATTCGATTTGTGATGCACACCTGGGAGACGTTAACCGCATCTGTGCAAGGGTTTCGACAATATTTTGGAGTCGATCGCGTCCATTCTTTTTGCGTGTTGCCTCTCTATCATGTGAGTGGCTTGATGCAATTTATGCGATCGTTTCTCTCAGACGGGCAATTAGCAATTCTCCCTTGGAAAGCGCTAGAAGCTGGAGAAACACAGTCCATCAATCCCCGCAACTTCTTTCTCTCCCTCGTTCCTACCCAACTTCAGAAACTGTTACCTCAACGTCAAACTGTTTCCTGGCTGTCCCAATTTGAAACGATTTTTTTGGGCGGTGCGCCTGCCTGGTCAGATTTGCTGGATGAAGCCCGATCGTGTCGACTTCCGATCGCGCCTACTTACGGCATGACCGAAACTGCTTCCCAGATTGTCACCCTCAAACCAAAGGATTTTCTAGCCGCAAAAGTCGGCTCTGGTCAAGTCTTGCCCCACGCTCAAATCACCATTACAAGCGAGATAGGCGAACCGTTAGCGATCGGCAAAACCGGAAAAATCACGATTCAATCCGACTCATTGATGTTGGGCTACTATCCCAATTTTTTGCAGCAACCCATTTATCAACCTGATGATTTGGGATTTTTTGACTCGCAGGGCTTTTTGCAAATCGTCGGACGCGACAGCAACAAGATTATTACCGGAGGCGAAAACGTCTTTCCGGCAGAAGTTGAGGCGGCAATTATGGCAACCAAACTCGTCAAAGATGTCTGCGTGTTGGGCATCTGCGATCGTACTTGGGGGCAAGCCATCACTGCCGTCTATGTCCCTCAAAATCCAGACGTTTCTGACCAAACATTAATCGCATCCCTTGAGAAAACTCTCAGCAAAGTCAAGCGTCCCAAATATTGGATCTCACTCGAAAACCTGCCTCGAAATTCTCAAGGGAAAATCAATCAGCCACAGCTCAGGCAAATTATCGCAGCGAAGACTGACACGCCGATGATTCTTGCCAAAGCTTGAACACAATAAATTCCGCCCGTTCGCACAGCGTTCCGGGAAGCGCGTCGCCCAGTTCGGCTAAAAAGATGCCCTCCTCACTGCTCGTAGTTTGCGCGATCCAGGTTCCTCGCAGGCTGACCTCGATCGAGTCTGCATCACATTGACAAAGCGCGATCGTGTCGTTGAGCGATCGCTGCACCACTGCATCCAGCAGGTTCCAAGCCTGCAAATTTGCAGACAGCAAGAAAGTTGCAGTGCCCGGTTCGACAATCAGCCGTTGCCCGACTCGCATTGCCAACACAACCCGCAGCATCACCAGCTCTTCGAGAGAGTGGTTGACCCGCTCGATCGTGATTCCCGTTTCGGTATAGGTAAACTTCAGCATTCCTGGTTGCTCCTCTGTTCCAGGGTTTACAGCGTTTCAAGGGTTTACAAAATGAATCGACAACTAAAAACCTCCGCTTCTAATCAGTGTGAAGCGGAGGCTAGAAAACTACTTGAGCGTTTTCTGACTAGACCGGGACAGGAACGCGCCTGACCCTCCCGCTTCGGAGTGATGGGTGCTGACTACTTGGGATAATCTCTGAGAACGTGCCCACAAACAGCAAAACTACGACTCTGCCCGCCCCGCAGGAGTGGTCGCCGACACGGTACCCCAGCCAGAACGATGTAAATAAGAGCCGTAGAGATTTCATTGCAGAAGATTTAGAGGACTTAACTTGCGGTCTACAGCCAACATACTACACTTGTAATATAAAAGTGTCCAGCTACTTTGGAGGAAGACCATGCACACCTTAACTCGCACCACCACCACCGACATGGAAGTCACCAGCATTCGTCTGGAACGAGAGTTAAAGGAACAGTTAAAATCGCTTTCGGGCAATCAGGGCTATCAGGCATTGATTCGAGATATTCTTTGGAACTATGTTCAGCAAAAATCGGGTGACTATACGCCGACCATCGCTGCGTCTGATTTTCGAGCCACGATCGCTGCAACCGCTCAACAAGAAGAACATTGCGCCCTGACGGGAACGGTGATTCGATCGGGCGACGCAATGATGCTAGGGTTCACCGCCGAAGGAAATCTAATTCCGCTCAGTCTAGGCAGTCTGTCATGAGATGAGCGTTTTGAGTTTTGAATCAATACATCAAATTCAAAACTCAAAACAACTCAAAGCTTTGCTATGATGGTGAAGCAGAAAAACGCGGATGTGGCGGAATTGGTAGACGCGCCAGATTTAGGTTCTGGTTTCGCAAGAAGTGAAGGTTCAAGTCCTTTCATCCGCATAAAGTTAGTCCAAAGGCATTTTGTAAGCTGCCCTTACTCAAGATCGCAAGCTTAATTACAATCAGCCTCTCGCTTGGGGTTAATTTCACTCGTCCGATAGATTTCAAACTGTCACAAATCTGAGAATTTGAGGAGGTAGTAAAAGCCTTCAGAAAAAGCCATGCTGGGGATCAACGAAATTAAAACGGTCGCACTGCTAGGGTTGCTGAGTGGTGTGCTGGTGTTGGGCGGATATTATTTAATCGGCAACGAACAGGGTCTTTATTTGGGGTTGGCGTTTGCTGCCATGACGAGCATCGGCTCCTGGTATTACTCTGATAAAGCCGCCCTCGCCGCCTATGCAGCCCAACCGATCGAGCGAGATGAAGCTCCTGAACTATTCGACATGGTAGCTAAGTTAAGCCAATGCGCAGGTATCCCCATGCCAAAGCTGTTTTTTGTGCCTACCAAGTCGCCCAATGCCTTTGCGACCGGACGCGACCCCGACCATGCGGCGGTTGCGGTTACTCAGGGGATTGTAGACTTGCTGACTCCTGAAGAGTTAGAAGGGGTTTTAGCTCACGAACTGACCCACGTTAAAAATCGCGATACGCTGACTCAGGCGGTTGTAGGCACGATCGCAGGTGCCATTACATTTCTCGGACGAATACTAACGTTTGGAGCGTTGTATGGTCCGGTTTATCGCGACGATCGGCGCGGCACAAATCCGTTTGGTCTACTCTTTCTGATCGTTCTTGCTCCCCTGTCCGCCGCCATCATTCAATTAGCCATTTCTCGAACTCGTGAGTTTTCAGCCGATCAGGGTTCGGCGCAAATCACGCACAATCCGCAGGCGTTAGCGAGTGCGTTGCGAAAATTAGAAGAAGTCGGTCATCAGATTCCAATGAATGGTAATCCGGCAATGTCACCTTTGCTGATCGTTAATCCATTACCTGCCGGAGGGTTGCAGTCTCTGTTTCGCACTCATCCATCCACCGAAGAACGAATTCGTCGTCTGTTAGAAATGGCACAGCAGCAATCTCCGGTAGCTGCTTAAATCATCTGCTCGAATTGGGCAATTTGAATGAATCGAAAAGACTATGCTAGAAAGGAATGAATCTCCCTATTTTGGAGTCGTTTCCTCATGCGCCGCACCGATCCAAACGATCCAAGCTCTATTGCTCGTGAAATTAAAACTCATGTGGTCGTATTGGGTGGAATTGTAGGGCTGCTCTGGCTGATTGAAATTGTTGATGTCTTCCTGGGCGGCAGACTCAATTTTTATGGCATCATTCCTCGCACCAGCATTGGGCTACGGGGGATTTTGTTTGCACCTTTTTTGCACGCCAACTTTGCCCACTTGATTAGCAACACCATCCCGTTTGTGACGCTGGGGTGGTTTGTGATGCTGCGCGAAACGAGTGACTTTTTTCTAGTTTCGACGATCGTCGCCCTCGCGAGTGGCATCGGAGTCTGGATATTTGGCGCTCCGGGGGTGCACCTGGGCGCAAGTGGCGTGATTTTTGGCTACTTTGGCTTTCTGCTGTCACGCGCTTATTTTGAACGCAGTGCTTTAGCGGTTGCCCTATCTCTAGCCGTTGCTCTCCTGTATGGTGGACTGATTTGGGGAGTGTTGCCCTCCCACGTCGGCATCTCCTGGGAGGGGCATCTCTTTGGTTTTGTGGGAGGCATCTTAGCCGCAAAGTGGCTGTCAAAGAGACGCTAAGGAACGTGGATTAAATAAACTGTAGAACTTGCCCTCATCCCCAACCCTTCTCCTTGGGGAGAAGGGAGCTAGAATCCTTGTTCCCTCTCCTTGGGGAGAGGGCTAGGGTGAGGGCGAGAAGTGGCACCTTAATAAATCCACGTTTCTGAGAGGATTACTCGGTTAAACACCGGATGGCTTCTAGTAAGCCTCTCGCTTTATTGAGGGTTTCCTCATACTCCTTTTCGGGTTCAGAATCGGCAACCAATCCGGCTCCGGCTTGAACGCTGACGGTGTGTTTGCCGTTGCCTTGTGATCGTACTACCATCGTGCGAATGGCGATCGCGGTATTCAACTGCCCCTCAAAGTCATAGTAGCCATACGCCCCAGAGTAGACTCCTCGACGACACGATTCTAAGTCATGAATAATTTGCATCGCCCGAATCTTGGGTGCCCCGCTCACCGTTCCAGCCGGAAAGGAGGCTTTTAGCAAGTCCCAAGCGGTTTTGGTGGGGGCAAGTTCGCCGATGACGTTGCTGACGATGTGCATCACATGAGAGTAGCGCTCAATCACCATCAGTTCGTCTACTTTGACGGTGCCGTTGACGCAGACTCGCCCCAGGTCATTGCGTCCGAGATCTACGAGCATGACGTGTTCGGCGACTTCTTTCGGGTCTTGCAGCAGGTCGTGCGCCAAAGCGTCATCTTCTTGAAGCGTTTTGCCCCGACGACGCGTTCCAGCGATCGGGCGCACCGTCGCAATTTTGGGCGCACCTGGCTCCAGCCGTTCTGCCTTGACCATCACCTCTGGGCTAGAGCCGATAATCTGCCAGTCGCCAAAGTTAAAATATGCCATGTAGGGCGACGGATTGATTAGTCGCAGCGATCGATACAACCCAAACGGGTCGCCGCCATACTCTGCCGAGAGGCGTTGAGAAATGACGACTTGAAAAATATCCCCCGCTTTGATGTGGGCTTTTGCCGTTTCAACGTTGGTGCAAAACTCTTCTTTAGTCGTGTTGCTAGTGAGCGACGTGATCTGATCGCGATTCCCCGATTCTGGAGAGTTCCAGGATAACAGGGTGGCTTGCTCAGACAGGGGAGATTGAAGCTTATGGACGAGTTGAGTAACGCGATCGCAGGCTTGCTGATATGCCTCTAGTGGATCGACGTTTGGATCTCGCAGATCGGCGTAAGCAACTGCCCAAATTTTGCGTTTCACCTGGTCAAAGATCAATACCTGATCGACCTGCATCCACAAACCGTCAGGGAGATCCGCCTGAGTTGCCGGATAAATTGGGACGCGCGGCTCAATCCAGTTAATCAATTCATAGCCCCAAAAGCCAAACAGTCCGCCAATTCCTGGCGGTAGCTGAGGCAGCTTGACAGGCTGAAAGGGCGTAATACATTGGGATAATGTCTCAAACGGGTCGCCTTCAAACACTTTCTGAGAGCCGTCTCGATGCGTTTGAGTCGTTTTGTTGCCTCTCGCCTCTAAAATCCAAAGCGGGTCACAGCCCAAAAAGCTATAGCGAGCAAGCGTCTCTCCCCCTTCAACCGACTCTAACAAAAAGCTATAGGGTTGCCCTGCACACACCCGATACCAGGCAGAGACAGGCGTGTCTAAATCGGCAACCCATTCCTGATAGACCGGGATGAAGTTACCCTGCTGAACGAGTTGTGAAAATTGAGAAAAGTCTGGGAAAATCATGTTCTCAATTGTACAAGGAGAGAGAAGGTCAGGAAATCCAAAAATTCAGGAGCCAAACATCAGGCACGAATGACTGAAATTTGACTCCTGAACGATCGTAAAAATTAGACAGAAATCGTAACCCTCAGACTAAGGATCAAAGGCTTTGCGACTGCTGAACTTAATTTTAGCGGCATCTGGGTTAGAGCCAATATTGCGCGGAACGCTATTGACCGCTACCCGACCAGGATTGACCTTTTCGGGGAACACACCATCAGCCGGGTGAAGATATTGAATCTCGCCGTTAGGAAAGACTCGGTAGATCTTGTAGTTGGTGATTTTGAACTTGGCACGAAGCTGTTGACCGCCTAACGCGATCGCCTGTTCCTTGCGAGCAAGATACAGGAGGTTATCGCCTTCGCGCATCTTGGCAGCGCCGCCAGTGGGCATTTCAAACACCTGTTCTTTTGGACTAGTCCAGGTGATTGCGTACTTCTCTTCTACTAAGGCTTTGGTCAACAGTCCACCTGTACTGCCACCAAACAAAGGAGCCTGTCCAGTAAGAGTGTCTGACATAAGTGTCTCGCTCTAAACGTTTTAGGCATCCTATCACCGAGGGTTTACCTCACGAACCGAACTGTTACAGTTGTTCGCAATTGACGACTGCGATTAAGATTGACAGATGCCTAAAGAATTTGCGATCGGTTCCAAAGTCCGCGTGGTTGCACTGCCGCCCTATGTGAAAACGGCTGACCCGATGCCGATGTTGCGCCCTCCCGACGTGATTCACATTGGCGAAGAAGGAATTGTGCTCGATCGTCGTCCCGGTGGCTATTGGGGCGTGCGGTTTGCTAAAGGCTCATTCCTGCTCGATGACGAATATTTAGAGAGTTAAGCAACAGGCAGCAAAATCTCAAACTCTGTGCTGGTTGGCTCCTGGGTACCCGTGCCACAAGCATGAATGCGAGAAAACACCCTGAACTTTCCGCCGTGTCTGGCAGTGATGATGCGATAGCTAGTCGTGAGGCTGGTTTCTTTGGCAAAAGGCTGATCATTCGCAAACGCCTCAATTAGTTGGTGTTGAGTCTCTGATGTGATGCCACCATTGTCAGAGATGCGAATCGAAACCCAACGAGTGTCACTCTCGCGTAATGTACACAGATCCGTTGTAACCGTAATGCGAGGACGAATCTTAGAGGAACGATCGCGCGTTGACTCCGAGCTAAGACGATCGCCGACTGCCTGATTGAGCAACCCATCGATCGAGCGGCTGAGAAGGTTCATAAACACCTGACTCAGTTGCCCAACAAAGCAGGGAACAGGCGGCAGTTGACCGTAGTGTTTAACAATCTCAATCTCGCTGCTCATGCGGCTCTTGAGCAGCAGCAGCACGCCGTTGAGACACTCATTCAAATCGGCGGGTTTGGGATACACTTCGTCGATGTGACAGAAGTTTTGGAGACCGTTGACCAGCTTAGATAAGCGTTCTGCACCCGTTTTGATGCTGTCTAGGGTTTTTGGGAGATCGTCGCGCAGATAGTCAAGCTCGATCGCGTTCTGAATGTGGGCGATTTCAGGAGTCGGCTGCGGTAGAGCTTTTTGGTAAGCAGCCACCAGTGCTAATAGATTTTGACTATAGTCAGACACATGACTGAGGTTGCCCCAGATAAAACTGACTGGATCTAAAATCTCGTGAGCGACTCCATCGACCAAACGCCCCAAGCTTGCCATTTTCTCACTTTGCAGCATTTGCAACTGAAGCCGCTCATATCTCACCTGCGTCTCAATGCCGCGAATCTGCCAGTAAGCGATGTTGAGCGTGTGAACGTCGAGCAGGTGATAACCTGACGAATGTTGAACCACGATCGGGTCTGCCAAACATTCGGGCGATCGTTGCAATGCCTGCTGTGCCGCGCTCAAAATGGATGTGGTGTTTGCCAACATCAGCCAAGATTTGGGCGCATAGCTTGACAAAACCTGCAGCGGCAGACTTAGAAATAACTCCACGCCGTGAGGACGCAGCAAATACTCCAGCAATTGCTGCCGCGAAATCATGCCGACAAACCGCTCTTGCTCGACGAATATCACTCCCGGCAGCAGAGGATGTTGCTCAAACACCCGCGCCATTTCAATTCCTAAGCAGCTCAAATCTGCCTGAAACTGATAGAGAGGCAGCTCTTGCAGGGTAGATTCAAGGGTTAACGCTTGAGTGCTTCCTTCTAAGAGAATGGGCGGCATCAGGCTCAAGTGAGCGTCATTGACGGGTTTGGAAAACACAAAGGCACTTGTCTAGATTGCAATTGTCAGACTTTAGATTGCCCAAATTTGCCCGTGTTTGCTCATAATACAGAGAGGTTTCGGGCTTTAGGTCTCAAAGCTATCCCTGACTCCTGTTTCCTGTTCCCTGTTCCCTGTCCCTCGAATGAAATTACTTTCTTTTCTACTCCAGTCTTCGCGCGGCATGGTGGCGATCGCGATTCTCACAGGGTTTATTAGTGGGGGCAGCAGTGCGGCTCTGATTGCGCTGGCGAGTCGAGCCATTGGAGGGGGTGCGGTAAGCGCGATCGCAGGCATCTTTATCACGCTAGCGGTGGTCTCGTTGGTGACGAGTGTGATCTCGCAGGTGGCGCTGGTGCAGTTGTCGCAGAATGCAGTTTTTAATTTGCGATTGGGGCTAAGTCGGCAAATTCTCTCTTCAGAGTTGAGCCATTTAGAACAGTTGGGTAGCGCTCGCACTCTAGCGACGCTGACTGAGGATGTGAATGCGGTTGCCAGTGCAGTCGCCCTTTTTCCTTATTTGTGTATTGATTTGGCGACGATCGTCGGGTCGTTTGCCTATATCTGCTGGCTCTCGTGGCAAGGATTTGCAATGGTGATGGGACTGTTTGCGTTAGCCGTAATCACCACGCAGTTGCTGCTCAAACGGGGTTATCAATTTCTAAGGCTGGCTCGTGACGATCAAGACCAGTTGTTTAAGCACTTTCGCACCATCACCGACGGCATTAAAGAACTCAAGCTGCACTACGATCGTCGCCAAGCCTTCTTATCCGATGACCTGGAAGCCGCTTCTGCCCGGTATCGTCGCCACAATGTCAGTGCGTTGATTTTGTTTTCGATGGCGAGTAGCTGGGGTCGGCTGATCTTTTTCTTTGCGATCGGGTTTGTGCTGTTTGCGTTGCCTCAAGTGTTGGCTGTCCCGTTGCAGACGCTTTCGGGTTACGTCCTGATTTTCACTTATGCAACGTTGCCCTTAGAGAAACTCGTCGCAAAGTTGCCTGTGCTGAGTCAAGCGAGTGTCTCTCTCGAAAAAATTGACCTATTGGGGTTGTCGCTTCGCAGTCGATCGGAGTCTAGCAGCGTTCCGGCGGCGATCGATCCTCACTGGCAGCGCTTAGAGTTTCGAGACGTTGCCCATCACTATTACAGACCGGGAGAAGAGAGTAATTTTGTTTTAGGTCCGATTAATCTTGCCTTTCGTCCAGGCGAATTGGTGTTTATTGTCGGAGGGAATGGCAGTGGCAAGTCTACGCTGTCGAAGCTGATGACGGGACTTTACATTCCTGATGCGGGTGAAATTTGGTTAGACGGACAGATGATTACATCAGAAAATCGAGAATGGTATCGGCAACACTTTTCTGCGATTTACGCCGATTTCTATTTGTTCGATCGGCTTCTCGGCATCAACAATCCAGATTTGGATTCTCAGGCTCAGGCGTATCTCAAACAACTGCACCTCGATCATAAAGTCACCATTACCAACGGCAGACTTTCGACTACAGAACTTTCTCAAGGACAGCGCAAACGGTTAAGTCTTCTCACCGCCTATTTAGAAGACCGTCCCATTTATTTATTTGACGAATGGGCATCTGATCAAGATCCCGCGTTTCGAGAGCTTTTTTACACTGAGTTTTTGCCGAAACTAAAACACCAGGGAAAAACCATTTTTGTGATTAGTCACGACGATCATTATTTTCACGTTGCCGATCGGATGATCAAACTCGACTATGGTGCGATCGAATATGACAAGTCAGCCCTCGATCGGCAGTAAACTTTGTCAGATTGAATTGAACCTTCTCGATCGAGCCGCTGTCTAATCTTCAAAGCTACTCAGTTGGCTTGTTGACACTCTAGGAATCTCAATCTCCATGAAAAAACTTTCTCTATTACTACCCGGCGCGATCGCGCTATTGCTCTCGGCGGCTCCTGTTTTGGTGGCTCATGCTCAGTCGACACCGACTGCACCGACGAGTCAGAGAATGCAGAAGCAGAATCGACTCAATTTGACCGACGCTCAAAAAGCGAGCCTCAAGACCATTCGCGACAGCACTCGCCAGCAAGTTGAAGGCGTTCTCACCTCTGAGCAGCGAGCAAAACTTCAAGCCGATCGCGGTCAAGGCATGAAGCGGGGTCAAAACTGGAAGTCTCTCAATTTGACCGACGACCAAAAAGCCAGAATCAAGGCGATCAGACAAGCGTCTCGTGCTCAAATGGATGGCGTGTTGACTCCAGAGCAGCGCAGCCAAATGCAGCAATACAAGAGCCAGCGCCGCGCTAAACCCGCTCAATAGCAGACAAACTCTATAAACTCTTTAGGCACCTCGAAAGGTGCCTTTTTTGTTGGGAGAAGTGTCTCACTCGAAAAGTTTCACCATTCTTAATAAAGAAGTTGGTTGGCTCGATCGCTGCTCCTTCTCTCCAACCTAACCACCCAGCAAATCGAGGGTCAATCGCTATCAATCTCTAGAATCCACTGCTTTTAAACAGATTCGATCGAGAATTCAAGCCGATCGAACCCCTTGGTTCAGGAGATTGAACACTAAATACGAGGACTCGCACAGAATTGAAGTTCTATCTTGGTTTGTCTATTGTTCTTATTTTTATAAAAACTGGACTATAAAAGCTTCTAAACACCTTCAATTTCAGTTGATAGCGATTCTGGCTACCTCAACCTGCTTTAGCTACTTATCTCAATTTTTCTCATCGTTTTACTACCCAACTCATTTAAAACACCTCTTCCAATCGTCTGCAACATGGTCAATAATGCAGTCAGAGACGAGAGACATAGGGCTGGCTTCGATCGGAAGTCATAGAAACCAAGGCTGATCGCCTGTTTTAAGCTCCCAACGCTCACCCCTTTTGAGAAAAGATTAGGAGAAACAATTAGTGAAACTTGCAGTTTACGGAAAAGGTGGAATCGGTAAATCGACCACCAGTTGCAACATCTCCGTTGCCCTGGCGCGGCGCGGTAAAAAGGTTCTGCAAATCGGCTGTGACCCCAAGCACGACAGCACATTTACCCTCACGGGCTTCCTGATTCCGACGATTATCGACACGCTGCAAGAAAAAGACTATCACTACGAAGATGTCTGGCCCGAAGACGTGATCTACAAGGGCTATGGTGGTGTTGACTGCGTAGAAGCAGGCGGACCTCCGGCTGGGGCAGGCTGCGGCGGCTATGTCGTGGGCGAAACCGTCAAGCTGCTCAAAGAACTGAATGCCTTCGACGAATATGACGTGATTCTATTCGACGTGTTGGGCGACGTAGTGTGCGGTGGGTTTGCTGCCCCGCTCAACTATGCTGACTATTGCCTAATCGTCACAGACAACGGCTTTGATGCCCTGTTTGCCGCCAATCGGATTGCTGCCTCCGTGCGTGAAAAAGCCCGGACTCACCCGCTCCGTTTAGCAGGTCTGATCGGCAACCGCACCTCTAAGCGCGACTTGATCGATAAATATATCGATACCGTGCCGATGCCTGTGTTAGAAGTGCTGCCTCTGATTGAAGACATCCGCGTCTCTCGTGTCAAAGGCAAAACCCTGTTTGAGATGGCAGAAACAGATCCGTCATTGAACTACGTCTGCGATTACTATCTCAACATTGCAGACCAGATTTTAGCGAATCCCGAAGGAGTTGTGCCCAACGACTCGCCCGATCGTGAGTTGTTCTCGCTGTTGTCTGATTTCTATCTCAACCCGACACCTCCCAAAGCTGAGGGCGAAAAAGTCGATCTGATGATGGTCTAAAGAGAGTTGTGAGTTTCGAGGGTTGAGTGCTGAGTTGTTAGAAGATAGTTTAGAACTCAAAATTCAGCCCTTAACACTCAGGTAACTTGTGAATATTGAGAACCTCCGTCAATCGCTTAAAGACAAGTGGCTAGACTATTATCGAGACAACCGCCCCTGGCTAGCTCGTCTAGCGGTCTGGGTCAACTGCAACGGGCAGAGACGACCCTCTTCGAGCTTTATTTTGGCAACCCTTTCTGTCTTAGAGCCAGAATTGACTGTCATTCTGCCTTTAGTCGTCGATCTCAACAGCAGCCCCGATCGCATCGTAATCGCGTTGGGTCTAAACTTTAACCCCGATCGTGCCCTCGACTCACTTAACAAAATCGATGAAGAGGTCAAACTGCTCCCCGCCGGGTCTAAACCAGTGATTCCTGGCTCTGCCAGCCGCGTCTATGCCAAACGAGACGAAGACTGTGGAGGGTCAGGTCGCAAATAGTCTTGGTCTCACGTTCGATTTCTTCTAATCCTTGATCCCTGAGAGGACTATTCATCCCATGACTCTTGCCGATACTCAACCTCAAGCGCTAAATTTTGAGTGCGAAACGGGCAACTATCATACGTTTTGCCCGATTAGCTGCGTCGCGTGGCTCTACCAAAAAATTGAAGATAGTTTCTTTCTGGTCATTGGCACCAAAACCTGTGGCTATTTTCTGCAAAACGCAATGGGTGTGATGATCTTCGCCGAACCCCGCTATGCAATGGCGGAACTCGAAGAAGGCGATATCTCTGCTCAACTCAACGACTATGAAGAACTGAAGCGGCTGTGTACGCAGATTAAGCGCGATCGCAACCCCAGCGTCATTGTCTGGATTGGCACCTGCACGACCGAGATCATCAAAATGGACTTGGAAGGGCTGGCACCTAAACTAGAAGCCGAATTGGGGATTCCGATCGTCACGGCTCGCGCCAACGGGTTAGACTACGCATTCACTCAGGGCGAAGACACCGTTTTAGCTGCAATGGTGCAGCGTTGCCCCGATAAACCCGTGGGCGAAGTCGAGAAAGAAGAGCGCAACTCAATCTCCAAACTGCTGAACTTTGGACGCAAAAAAGAAGAAGTTGCGGTTACAGAATCCGAATATGCCAAGCACACGCCGCTCGTGCTATTTGGATCTCTGCCCGATCCCGTGGTGACTCAACTAACGCTAGAACTCAAAAAGCAGGGCATCAAAGTGTCGGGTTGGTTGCCTTCAAAGCGCTATACCGAACTGCCTGTGATTGAAGAAGGCTATTTTGTATCGGGCATCAACCCGTTCTTATCGCGAACGGCAACAACGTTAATGCGTCGTCGTAAAACTAAATTGATTGGGGCACCGTTCCCGATCGGACCCGATGGCACCCGCGCTTGGATTGAGAAACTCTGCTCTGCGCTCGGCGTTGAGCCAAAAGGACTCGCCGAACGGGAAGCACAAATTTGGGAAAGCGTCGAAGACTATGTGAAACTGCTGCGCGGCAAGTCAGTCTTCTTTATGGGCGACAACCTGCTCGAAATCTCTCTAGCTCGATTCCTGATTCGCTGCGGCATGACCTGTCCCGAAATCGGCATTCCTTATATGGACAAGCGCTATCAAGCCGCCGAACTAGAACTGTTGTCCAAAACTTGTAGAGAAATGGGCGTGCCGACTCCCACGATCGTCGAGAAGCCCGACAACTACAACCAGATTCAGCGCATCTACGCCCAAGATATTGACCTCGTAATCACGGGGATGGCTCACGCAAATCCTCTAGAAGCACGGGGCATCAATACCAAGTGGTCGGTGGAGTTTACCTTTGCTCAGATTCACGGCTTTACGAATGCTCGTGACGTTTTAGAGTTAGTAACTCGTCCGCTGCGCCGCAACAATTCTCTCAAAGACCTCGGCTGGGGCAAATTGGTGAAAGATGCAAAAGTTTAATTGAGAGGTCATTAATTCTTCAGGGGTGCGGCAACGTGCCCCTTTTTTTGGCACAATCAATGACATTAAAAGAGCTAAAGTATTGCTGAGAACTGGAGGTTACTTTGTACGGAGCCAACCCAGACGATAAGCATCCGATGAAGGGATTTCCACAAATCTGCTTTATAAAAAACACAGTATCAAATCCCAATATCATCATTGGAGATTACACCTATTATGATGATCCTGAAGATTCAGAAGACTTTGAGCGCAATGTCCTCTATCACTTTCCATTTATTGGCGATCGGCTAATTATTGGAAAGTTTTGTGCTTTGGCAAGAGGCGTAACGTTCATCATGAACGGGGCAAATCACAAGTTAGATGGTTTTTCAACTTATCCATTTCAAATCTTCGGCAGTAGCTGGGAAAAAGTGACTCCTCATGCTGGGAAACTTCCTTATAAAGGCGATACAGTCATTGGAAATGATGTATGGATTGGCTACGAAGTGGTGATTATGCCAGGGGTGAAAGTCGGTGACGGAGCCATCATTGCGGCAAAATCTGTGGTGGTCAATGATGTTGCTCCCTATACGATTTTTGGAGGCAATCCAGCTAAGTGTATTCGGCAACGATTTGATGATGAAGTGATTCGATCGTTGCTTCAAGTTGCCTGGTGGAATTGGGATATCGAGAAGATTACGCGCAACCTAGAAAAAATCGTAGCAGCAGATATTGAAGCTCTGATAAGCTGCAAATAGTTGAGCAATGGAGTACAAAAACTCCTTGCAGTACCTCTCAACGTAAGCTAACGCTCCCAATCAGCGGCGACAGAGATGACTGAAACGTAGCGCGAAGAACTTTGCTCGTCCGCTGCATTGGGATTGTTGGGCTACGTTGTAGATACTGCTAATTACCTAATTCTAGTGCGGTTGTCATCTTCAAAACTTAGAGTTGTGTACTCTGCTTCCGAGCATACTGTTATGTCAAGCTGTGAGGCTCGTTCTTCAAACACTTGATGGATGCTCTCTAATGCTGAGGAGATCAATTCTTGACCTGTTTCAATTGGATAAACCAGGATGAGATCGATATCGTTGTAAAGTTCTCGTCTCAAATATGAGCCAAATATATACACTTGAAAACGTGGAGGGACTGAGGCTTTATTAAGCAGAGATTTTGAAAAACTAATACGACTGGATCTTTCAGCTTGTAAGAGATAGTTCAAGAACTCATCGCCATCTTTACGGATGGCACCCATGAACTTACTAATTGTGAATAAACCAATCTTATGAGCGATGCAGAGAGCTTTGGCTTCTCGCGTGTAAGCTCCACTGGGGTTGGAGCAGATGATGACATCAACTGCTGGATCAATCCCCATGATCTGGTCAAATGTATATTCAGTGAAGAAATAAGTGTTTGTCGCAAAGACTCGAAGATTGCGTCCATCCTTCAACTCAACGTCGAACATAGCTATATTGAGCTTTTCCATTCGAGTAATAAAAGAATGGGTTGCCAAAAAATCTTCAATATATTTTGAGATAGTCGCCGTTCTGAATTCAATTTCCTCTTGGTAGTTAATCTCTCTGTTTTCTACAGGCAGACCAAGCCTCTGCTTGATGAAGTCATCAAATTCTCTTGGAAATAGCTTATAGTCATTGACCTTTTTCTCCAGCAGGCAGTTATCTCGAAAAGAATCAGCATGAAGCTTATAACCCATCATTTGTCTATAAACTTCCCACGGATAAGGAAAGTTCCTTTTGTTAGCCTCAATTAGTCCAACAATTCTTTGGTTATTTGGAAGAATTGTGTCAAGGCATCGTCGTCGCCAGATAGTTATTGCATCGCCAGAACCACCCTGTAATACCTTCTTCGAGAAAGGACCGTACTCTTCAAAAATAAATCTGTTCTCGGTCAAAAGCTCATTAACTTGCTCAAGCAGTTCTCTTTCATTATGAATTTGAGGAAAAGCAAAGAGTGAATTTATTTTCGTCTCATGAGCCGTCTCCCACGCCTGCATTCGCTCAACGGAAAATTTATTCTCTAGCTCATCAACAACCTTATGGCATTCCAGGCAAAGCATTATCAAATTGTCTATGCCATCCTTATCAATGTAATCGGCTAATTCATGCTCACTTCGAGGTCCGCTCTTACCATGACCAATAATGTGAGCTACGTTTGCAAGACTGACTACATCATCCTCAACCTCCGCAAAGAGATACTTATTGCAACTCGGATTTTGACAGAAGCCACCACACTGTGCCCAGAGCTTACGAGCAATATTTGTTGCGATGCTTTTGCGGCTCATGTTGGCAATATAGCTCAGATTACAATCCTAACCAGCCTTGCAAAGACTGCTCAAGTTGTTGGGCATCAATATCAATTAACTGACCAAGTACTTTTATTACCAGACTTTCATGCACTGTGTAAATGCCTCTTTTAACCGCAGTAGATACATTCAAGCCTACTCCTGCCCATTCAGATAGAATAAATTCTCCCTTCAGCAATGAACTTGTCTTGCTTGTTAAGGGAGTAATCATAATGTCTTGAGATGGGTGCGATGTACTCACAATAACAGCAGGTCTTACTTTTGAACTCGACAGATCTGAGAAGGGATAGCGTACCAAGATAACATCATGCTTGGAGTAGCTCGGCATATACATCATCCTCGGTGTTATCCCAGGCTGCATCAAGCGATACCTGGCTAGCTCGCGACCAAAACTCATCTTCGTCGTCAGGTAGGAGTGTTACCAACACCCTCACTCCTTCTGACAGTTCTGCTGATTCCAACAGCTCAATTTTGCCCTGTCGAACTGTAGCCCAAAGCGTTCTTAACATATCCACGGTATGAAACTACGCTTCTAATTTTACAGCGTAATTTTGGTTTGTGCGATCGCTTCACTGACACTCTTAAATCAACGCTGTCTTACACAGCTCAACCTCTGACATCAAACGACAGTTTTGGTATACAGCCCTCACAATGTGAAGCAGCCCAACTTCTTTTTAGAGAGAAACTTTCCGCATATCCATCCCAAAACGGGTGGATCGGCAGAACCCTTCCGTCTATCACGCTCAATCGGATGGATCGACGGAAACTTTCTGTATATTACACCGACCCAGATGGATCGGCAGAACCTTTTCACCTATCTCCAGCGACTTACGGGGACTTCTTAAGCATTAGCAAGCACAGGGCTATTGTTGAATGCGCGATCGCACTTCCCCAACTCAAAAATTCAGCCTTCCAAAAAGCAATAAACTCCTGTAGAATACTTCGCAGTGATGGAGTTATGCCCCGGAAATCTGATCGCCAAATCAGACTCCGAGGACTTCCATCCCTAGTTAGCGTTAGTAACTCAGGAGGCGTTCATGATTGTACACCGTCAGCTTTGCTATGGGATCTTGGAAGGCTGGAATCAAGATCCTGCATACGTTTTTTACCCACACGAAATATCTGAGACATCAGTGTTTTTGTCCTCTTTGAATTAATCGAGAGGACAAAAACTATGGGAGTTAGGACGATCGTACCTAGCTCGATTTCGTTTACCGTTGAGTTGCGTTGCTCAACGGAACGGCGTTATCGAGTTAGCGTTACATTGGATTTACAAGAGCGTTATATCTTTATGTCTTCTGGCATTATCCCAAACATTAGTGATGCGATTGAAGACTTTGTTTCACAACTAAGTGAGATAGCGTCTAATCAACTAGCATTCCTTAAATGGGATGGCACGAGTGATTTAACGACTGAATATCAGATCGTTCGAGTGTTGCCGGGATATCAAATTGAGCGTTCTTTAGCGAAGTTCAATATCGTGATCGGCAATGGTTCACTGATTCACCTGGAGGAACTGCACGACAAAATAATCATTCAACTCTAGGACGTTAGGGAGTCGGTGATTAACTGGGTGAAGTTCTTTACCTGGCTGGTTTACGCGGCTCCCTAACATCAACTAAGAAGGTCGATCGCTACTTAGAAATTAAATGTGCCCAGACTTTTTAGGCACGATCGAGCCTAAAGGGGATGACGATCGACAAATAAAAACCATAGAATAGCAGAACACACGTTCTACTCAAGGAAGGAGTTCGTCATGCAAACCATCTCCGAAACTGCCCAACTGCTCACCGCCCTCGCTCAACAAAATCAACTTTTAAGTCAAATTCTCGACCAACTCAAGCAGCCCAAACTTGGACTCGTCGAAACCCCCAGCACTTTGTGGATTTACGCCAACCGCTCTAATAATTGCCCGTGGTACACCATTCGAGACGGAGAAGTGTCACCCGTTCAGCAGTCTGCGCTCACAGGCTATCTCGAAGAACTCAAATTTGAGAAAGTCGAGCGGCGTGGTAAAGAAGTGATCAAACTTCAGGCATTTATCAAGGGCGATCGTCCCTATTGCGTCGAGTCGGGCTATGATTCTCACTTCTCAAAAGGGCTGCTGTCATCGGTCGCGATGTTGACCCCGCAGCAGCTTCGGATGCCGATCACGATCGCGCCTCAACCCGGCAGTGACGAAAGCGTCCTGTTTTGTCGGATGTTTGTCGGATCAGAATTGGTGAGAAGCAGCTACGACGAGCAAACCGACTGGAGAGCGATTAGTCAATCTGCGTTAGGCAACGTCAAGGCAGCAAAAAGCTGATCAGCTTCTCTCAATCAGGATTCGGAGCCAGAGATTCTCTAGCCTGGTATCATGCCTGTGCGGAGAATAGAGTTTTAGCATGACTGATTTTGCTCAAGTAATTCGGAGTTTGCGAGGGCTAGTGGTCTCGTGTCAGGCTCCGGTAGACTCACCATTGCACGAGCCAGCCGTGATCGCAGCAATGGCACAAGCCGCCGTCAATCAAGGAGCCGCCGGAGTCAGAATCGATACGCCACCCCATGTAGCCGCCGCCCGATCGCGCCTCGATAAGCCAATCATTGGGCTATGGAAGCAGCAGATTCCAGGGTTTGACGTTTATATTACGCCGCAGTTTCACCACGCGACGAAGATTGCTCAAGCGGGGGCTGATGTTATCGCGATCGATGCCACGCTGCGTAATCGTCCTGATAAATTAACCGTTGCTGATCTGATTGCACAAATTCACACCGATTTAAACAAGCCTGTGATGGCAGATGTCGATTCGTTGGAGGCAGCGATCGCGGCAGTTGAAGCAGGAGCCGATTGTGTCGGAACAACGCTCTACGGCTATACGGCTGATACTCAACACCTTTCGCCACCAGGGTTTGACCTGCTGACTCAAATGGTGACAACCCTAACCGTTCCGGTGATTTGTGAAGGGGGAATCGCGTCTCCAGACATGGCGCGTCGAGCGATCGAGTTGGGTGCAAGCACCGTCGTCGTCGGCACCGCAATTACGGGCATTGATTTGCAGGTAATCGCTTATCAATCTGCGATCGGTGCTTAAGCTTAACTTTATCCATGCAGATTAAAGTTGGCGTTGCTGAATTAATGTATGAATTTCCAGATTGACCCTCACCCTAGCCCTCTCCCAAAAGGAGAGGGGGCAAGATCTTTAGCTCCCTTTTCCTTGGGGAGAAGGGTTAGCGAGGGCTTTGCCCCACTTCGTGAGGAGGGCAATTTATACTTGCATTCAGCAACGCCTAAAGTCCAGCTAAGTAGGCATCAACGCGCCCAAGCAAAACGCTATCGTTAAAGGATGAATCAGACATCACCGATCAAACGCTCTTTGCGAGGCATTTCTCAGTCTCTCTCGATTTTTCAATATTGCGGACGGGCGATCGCCCTAGTGTGGAGCACCGATCGTCGTCTCACCCTATTTCTGGCACTTTTGACGCTGATTGCAGGGTTATTACCTGCGGTTGTTGCCTATGCGGGGAAACTGATTGTCGATGGCGTGGTCATCGCCTCTCGATCGAAGCTACCGTCTGACCAATGGACTGCTCTAAATTATTTAGCATTAGAAGCCTTCGTTGTCGCAATCTTGGCAGGCAGCAAACAAGGATTAGCGCTGTGTCAATCGCTGTTGCGGGTGCTGTTGGGGCAAAAAGTCAACGTCCTGATTTTAGAAAAAGCATTAACGCTCGACCTGACTCACTTCGAGGATTCTGAGTTTTATGACAAGATGACGCGGGCGAGACGAGAAGCGTCGAGCCGTCCGCTTAGTCTCGTGGGGCGCACCTTTGGACTCGTGCAAGACACCCTCACCCTGATCACCTATGGCGGCTTGCTGATTCATTTTTCAGTGTGGGCGGTGATTGTGTTGATGGTGGCGGCGGTTCCGGCGTTTGTGGCGGAGACGCGCTTTGCAGGCGAGGCATTTCGGCTCTTTCGCTGGCGCACGCCTGAAAGTCGAGAACAAAATTATCTAGAGTTTTTGATCGCCAATGAAGCCCCCGCGATGGAGGTCAAGCTTTATCAGTTAGGACAGACGTTGCTCGATCGCTACACCACGATTTTTAATCGGCTCTACGGCGAAGATCGTAACCTCACTATTCGTCGCGGCACTTGGAGCTATTTGCTCAGTCTAGTCAGCACTGCCGCGTTTTATCTCGCCTATATCTGGATCGTAGTCGAAACCATTGTCGGTGCCATTACTCTAGGTGAGTTGACGATGTATCTCGTTGTGTTTCGTCAGGGACAAAATGCGTTTGCGTCAATTCTCAGTTCGATCGGCGGCATGTATGAAGACAGTCTCTATCTCTCTAATCTCTACGAGTTTCTAGAACAGGAGATTCCCCAGCCTAAAGGATATGCCGATCGCGGCACGATTCCGGGTGATGGCTTGCGCTTTGAGGAAGTCTCCTTTCAATATCCCGGCAACGATAACCTCGCTCTAAATCATGTCTCATTTCATCTCAAACCTGGGGAGAAACTGGCGATCGTCGGCGAAAACGGGTCGGGCAAAACGACGCTGATCAAGCTGCTGACTCGACTCTATACGCCTAATTCTGGACGCATTTTACTCGACGGCTTAGACCTGCAACTGTGGAATTTAGAGGTGTTGCAGCAGCGAATTGGAGTGATTTTTCAGAACTTTATGCAGTATCAGTTCAAAGTGGGTGAAAACGTGGGCGTTGGCGACGTGAACTATTTAGACGATCACGATCGCTGGTTTGAGGCGGCTGAAAAAGGCAACGCGCTGCCGTTTATTGAGCAGATGCCTGAAGGGTTTGAAACTCGCTTAGGTCGCTGGTTTAAGAGCGGTCGAGAATTGTCGGGCGGGCAGTGGCAAAAAATCGCTCTTTCTCGCGCCTTTATGCGAACTAAAGCCGACATTCTCGTCTTAGATGAGCCAACTTCTGCAATGGATGCCGAATCAGAAGTGCAAATCTTCGATCGCTTCCGTGAGATGACCTCTAATCAGATGGCGATTTTGATTTCTCACCGCTTCTCCACCGTCCGCATGGCAGACCGAATTTTGGTGCTGTCAACAGGCACCGTGTTAGAGCAGGGAAGCCACGAAGATCTCGTCAAAGCTGAAGGACGATATGCCCATTTATTTGCCCTTCAAGCTGCCGGATATCAATAGACTTAAACTAGATCTTTAACGCCGATCGGATGGTCTGTACAATCATCTGCGGCGGCTGTTCGATGCCGACAATCAGCGCCTCTAGAGGTTCTTCTAAAGCATCAAATTGGCTTTCTAATAATTGTGCTGGCATGTAGTGATTGGTTCTCTCTTGCAATCGCTTTTGTATTAGCGAATACGATCCTTTGAAATAAACTAGCTTAATGCGATCGTGATCGATGAGAAGTAATTGACGATAGCTATTTTTTAATGCCGAACACGCTAGAATCACATTCCTATTTTCGTGCAGCCAGCGTTTGAGAGCGGTTTGCAAATTGTGTAGCCAAGGGATTCTATCTGCTTCAGTGAGCGGAATTCCGTGTCGCATTTTTTCAACATTTCTCAGTGAGTGAAAATCATCGGCATCTCTAAACTCCCAGTCTAGAGAGTCTGCCAGCAGTTTCCCTACAGTAGTTTTGCCAGAGCCAGAAACGCCCATCACCAGAATGATCATGTCTAAAAGATTAGAGTCGATTCGTCAGGAAATTGATTGAGTTCCTGACCATTGTAAGATGTTGATACGATCGTAGGAGGCAAATAATTGCCCTCGCTCACCGTGAGAATGCTCAGGCATAGAACAGCGTGATCATGCATTATTTTTCATCATCTCTTACACTAAGTAAGCTGTCGGTGACACAGCAGGCTTCTACTCGTCACGCACTAATTTTCAGTCTGACTTGATCGACTTCTGAGGCATTTTTTGAGCAATATCCAAGATCCCATCATTGATTCCACTATGTCGAAAAACGATGACATCACGATCGGGCAAGAAAGCTTTAACACGATTCCCGCGTCACCCGCTGGGTTTAAGTCCGGATTTGTGGGCATCATTGGTCGCCCCAACGTGGGCAAGTCTACGCTGATGAATGATTTGGTGGGGCAGAAGATCGCCATCACATCACCAGTGGCGCAAACGACGCGCAATCGCCTGAGAGGGATTTTGACGACACCAGAGGCGCAGATTATCTTCGTCGATACGCCTGGAATTCACAAACCCCATCATGAGTTGGGCAACGTTCTGGTCAAAAATGCTCAGATTGCGATTCACTCGGTCGATGTGCTGCTGTTTATGGTCGATTGCTCGGTCGAGTTGGGTGGAGGCGATCGCTACATTGCCGACTTGCTCAAAGACATCAAAACCCCTGTGATTTTGGGACTCAACAAAGCTGACCAGCAGTCTGAAGACGATTTATTTTTAGACAACAGCTATCGCGCGATCGCCACCGAACACAACTGGATGGTTGCTAAATTTTCTGCCCTCACCGAAGACGGGTTAGAGTCTCTGCTGCAAAGTTTAATTCAAAATCTAGATCCAGGTCCTTACTACTACCCGCCCGATCTCGTAACCGATCAGCCCGAACGCTTCATCATGGGCGAGTTGATTCGAGAGCAAATTTTGCTGCTGACTCGTGAAGAAGTGCCCCATTCAGTCGCGATCGGCATTGAGCGAGTCCAGGAAGAAGACACGATTACTCGCGTGTGGGCGACGGTGTTTGTCGAGCGTCCGTCTCAAAAGGGGATCATCATCGGCAAAGGCGGCACGATGCTGAGAGAAATTGGCACGGCAGCGCGTCAGCAGATGCAAAAACTGATCGATGGCAAGGTTTATCTAGAATTGTTTGTGAAGGTTCAACCCAAGTGGCGACAGTCTCGCACTCGTCTCGCTGAGTTGGGCTATCGAGTCGAAGAGTAGTGTCATTCTCGAACTGGGGTCACTGACTGCACGCCATCGGGATCGATCCCCATCTCTCGTAACCGATCGGCTAGTCGATCGGCACGTTGGCGTTCTTGGTCAGCACGCTGCCGCTCTTGGTCAACACGTTGGCGTTCCTGATCGGCACGCTGGCGCTCTCGATCTCTCGACTGCATCAGCTCTGTAAAGCTCAAAAATCGCTCTCCGTTGGGACGATAGATTTCCAGGGTGTCAGCCGTGACCTCAAACCGGATTTGCAAGCGAGGACTCACCCAGCCAGACATATTCTCGATTATGTCTAAATAGCTGTCCGATCGCAGCCACCCAATCAATTCGTGATCGTCTGGATCATAGACATAATATTCTTCAACCCCGTACTGGTTATAGAATTTGTACTTTCGAGCGGTTTCTGCCAGTCGATTTCCCGGTGACAAAATCTTAAACACGACTTGGGGCGGAATGGTGTCTTCTCGCCATTGTTGATAAGAGCCACGATCGCCCTTGGGTCGCCCAAATGCCACCATCGCATCGGGTGCTTGCCGAATCGTGTTATTGCCTTCGACGGGATACCACAGCAGGTCGCCTGCCACAAAGACGTGAGGATCGTCTGCAAACAGCGACTCTAAGTTTTCTTTAATCGTGACAATCTAACGAAACTGTTGGGTGTTATCAGCCATTGGTTGCCCGTCGCGTTCCGGGTAAAAAACTTCGGCTTTTGTTTGGGACACCATGACGACAAAGGCTCCAGAAAAACCATTGATTTAACTGAGATCTTGCACCTGAGCTAAAACTCTCTCGTTTCTGGCATTCACCCGCCCGTGATTGAAAATCACGGTCTAACGGTGCGAAGTCCACTAAAGGGACTGAGAGAGGGTTTGAGGTTCAGTCTGTTTCAACGGACTTCGCAAGGCTAGCCCGGAATTCCATTCACGGGCGGGACAGAACCGCAGCGAATAGACGGGTGCAAGATCTGAGTTAACCTTAACAGACTATTTGTATTACATTTTTTGCAGCACGTTCCGAATCATATCGGAGGTCACTTGGTCGGTGGTGATCGCAACTCCGATCGCGGTTGGCAACACAAACCGCACCTTTCCCGACTGGACTTTTTTGTCGCGTTGCAGCGCCGTGAGAATGGCTTCGATGTCCATCCCATCAGGTAGTTGAGTCGGCAAACCCGCTTTTTCGATCAGGGCGAATTGGCGATCGCAGCTTTCCTGATCCCATAGCCCCATCTCGACGGCGATTTGTCCTGCTGCCACCATCCCGATCGCGACCCCTTCCCCGTGATTGATGACGCGATAACCTGTGAGACTTTCGACCGCGTGCCCGATCGTGTGTCCATAGTTGAGAATTTCGCGCAGTCCCGATTCTTTTTCGTCTTTGCTGACGACGTGCGCTTTTGCCTGACACGATCGAGTCAGAATTTCTTGCAGCAATTGATCATCGACGTAGCGTAATTGATCGAGGCGTTTAGCGTGTTCCATCGTCTCAAACAGTTCTGCATCCCAAATAACGCCGTATTTAATCACTTCTGCAAGTCCGGCACGAAACTCTCGCATCGGCAGAGTTTTGAGAACTTGCGGATCGATCAACACGAGTCGCGGTTGATGAAAGGCACCAATTAAGTTTTTGCCTCTGGGATGATTGACTCCGGTTTTGCCCCCGATCGCCGCATCGACCATTGCCAATAGAGTTGTGGGCACCTGAACAACGTTGATGCCTCGGAGCCAAGTTGACGCGGCGAATCCGGTCATGTCGCCAATCACACCACCGCCCAGCGCCACCATCGTGGACGATCGCTCTAGTCGATTGTCTAACGCCGCATCATAGATTTTTTGCACCGTTGCAGGCGTTTTGTAGCGTTCTCCGGCGGGCAGAATGCAGCTTGCAACCTCAAATCCTGCCTGAGTCAGTGACTCGATCGCCCGTTGCCCATACGCCTTAAAAATCATCGGATTTGACACGACGAGGATCTTGTGCGACTTAAGGGTCAGCGTTTCTCCTGTGATCCAGGAGCCGATGTGATCGAGACTGCCCGGAGCGATGGCGATCGCATAAGCGTTTTGGGGCAACGGAACCGAAATAACAGATTGCATGATGTGACGCAGTAAAACCTTACTGGCTATCTTATCTGAATTGGTGAAAGCGCTTGCTGCAGAAGCAACTCTTTCTTTACTGGCTCAATAGTTCCGTATAGTTAAGAGAGGGATTTATTTGGAGTATGCCGTTATGTCCGCAGTAATTGCTTATTTAGCCATTATGGGTGGTGCCTTTGGGTTAGCGCTGGCTTTATTTTTTGGCTTTCGGGCAATCAAGTTGATCTAAAGTTTCGATTATTGAGAATGAGGAAGACTTGATCGTGAGTGAGCGATCGAGCCTTCCTTGCTTGTAATAAATGTTTAATTAGCGCTGCTGAATTCGGGTATGAATTCCTAGATTTGCCCTCACCCTAGCCCTCTCCCAAAAGGAGAGGGAACCAGAGTTTTAGCTCCCTTCTCCTTGGGGAGAAGGGTTGGGGAGGGCTTGCCCCACTTCGTGAGGAGGGCAAATCTATACATCTATTCAGCAGGTCGCTTAACTTTCGCGTGAGAGTCGCATCACAACCAGCGTCATGTCGTCTGCATTGTGCTTATCGACTCCGATAAACTTTTGCACACACTCAAACAGATATTTCAAAATCATCTGCGGATCATCATAATTACGGCACGCCAACCGAAAAGCTTTGGTTAAGTTCTCTTCGTCAAACCGTCGCCCATATTGGTTTGCCGCATCGGTAAACCCATCGGTGTAATAGATAATGGTGTCACCGGGAGATAGCTGCACCTGAGCGTCCTGATATTCCGTTTCGGCATCCAGTCCGATCAGCATTCCGAGAGTGTCTAACCGCTCGATCGTATCGGTGCTCGCCTGCCACAACAAAGGCGGGTTATGAGCTGCATTGCTGTAAGACAGAATGCGAGTTTTAGGATCGTACTCCGAATAGAACAGCGTCACAAATCGATTAGAGTTTTCCAAATCGGCATACATGACTTGATTGAGATGCTGCAAAATGCGAGCCGGAGAGTGTCCGTTTAGGACTTCTGCGCGTAACATTCCTCGCGTCATCGTCATAATCAGACCTGCGGGAACGCCTTTGCCCATGACATCGCCGATCGTCAGACTCCAACGCCCCGACTCATTGTCGCTGTCTGGCTTCCGAATCTGTCCATAGTCTGCCGGAATAAAGTCATAGTAGTCACCGCCGACTCGATTCGCCGTTTTACACAGCGCGGCTAATTCCACTCCTTCGATTTTGGGGCAGTGTCGAGGCAAGAGCCGCAGCTGAATATCGGCACCGATTTCTAACTCTCGATCGAGCCGTTCTTTTTTGCGAAGCTCGACCGTTAGCTCATCGTTCTCGATCGCTACCGCCGTCTGATCTGCCACTAATCGGACTAGCTTTTGCCGAGTCTCTGTCCAACCATAGTCAGGATCACGACTAAACACGTAGAGCCGACCTCGTTCGATGTTTCTGACCAAAATTGCGGTGCCAAAAATCTGAATGTCTGATCCGAGAAAACGGCTGACTTGATGATCAAGCTTGGCGATCGCTTGAGGGGATTTAGTCAACCCTTCGGCAGGAGGCAACCCCGCAAAAGAAGCGGTGATTTGCTTGGTTGCGGCTTCTAAAGCTTTGCGAATCTCTTGCCCCCAGTGATTATCCTGGCAGTGCAAGCGCTCTAATTTGACTTGTCCATTTGGGCGAAACATGATCAGCGCACCGCCATCAGCATCGGTGACGCGACTCACCATGAGAGGAATCAACTCTAGAAACTGATTGAGGTTGTTAAAACTGCGAAGCGCAAATCCTAGTGAACTCAACAGATCTTGAATTTTGTGCTGCTCACGACTCAGCCGTGCCACTAGCTCCTTGAGGGCAAGCACGGGCGTTACGTCTGAGACACTGTTGCGATCGGGTGGCTGAGAGGGCTGTCTAGGAAGGGGCACAGCAGTCATTAGGGCAAATAAGGGATTTCAACATCCGTGCTAGAGAATACAAGCCAAAAACAGAGAAGTTAGCCATGATTAGCCGTGTTGTGCTTTGCCTCAGTTGTGAACATCAATGTTAGCGAATGAGGTGCAAAGCGGGGCATCTATTTTTAAGGGATCATCTTTTAGGGGATCATCGCTCACGACTTAACCTGCTGCAAAATTACAGACGGATCTCCGTAATTTCAAGCAATTGTAGTCGCAGCGGAGCGAGACTGAACATAAAGATGAAATTTAGCGGATTGTGTCTCTCATTAAAAGCGGGGGCAAGCCTTGTTATGGCTATAGCCAACTGGATTAGGACATGGCTCGCAAAATACCTGCCGCTTGCTCAAGCGGCATAAGCTCTTTGTCCTAACCTAACTGGCGATCACGATCGGTCTTAGAGTGCCCCAATTTTCTGACAGATAGAGAAATCTTGACTCGATCGCACTTCGTCAGACCTGCTGCACGAATCTGGACAACCCTCATCCCCAAGGAGAAGGGAGCTAAAACCTCTTGTCCCCTCTCCTTGGGGAGAGGGCTAGGGTGAGGGCGAAGGATTCATGCCAATCTATTAACCACTAATCAGCGCTTCAACAAATTCGTAGCTAGAGAAGGGGCGCAAATCTTCAATGCCTTCTCCTGCCCCAATAAAGCGGATGGGCAACCCCAATTCTTCAACGACTGCTAGGGCAACGCCTCCTTTAGCCGTGCCGTCGAGCTTGGTCAGCACCACCCCACTGAGTTGAGCCGCTTCTGAAAAAACTCGCGCCTGTCTCAGACCGTTTTGTCCCAATGTGGCATCTAAAACGAGCAGAGACTCAACTCTGGCGTTCCCTGCTTTTTTGTCGATGATGCGACGAATTTTGCTGAGTTCATCCATCAGGTTTTTTTTGTTTTGCAGTCGCCCTGCGGTGTCTACGAGCAATAACTCCGTGCCTCGCGCTTGAGCGGCAGCGATGCCATCAAACACGACGGCTGCGGGATCGGTGTTTTGCCCTGGGTTAGAGATTACGTCTACGCCACTGCGCTGTCCCCAAACTTTGACTTGTTCGACAGCGGCAGCGCGAAACGTGTCAGCAGCAGCGATCAAACAGCGATAGCCAGACTTTTGAGCGATATGAGAAAGTTTACCGATCGTCGTCGTTTTCCCTGCCCCGTTCACCCCCGTGATCAGCCAGATATTCAGCATGTCTTTTTCGGGCGCAAACACCGGATTATGAGACTGAAGCGGACTGTCGAGCAGATCGCGCAACAGTTTTTTCAAATAGGCGATCGCTTGTTCTGGGGGCAGCACTTCTTCGCGCAGTTTTGCTTGCAGCGCCGCAATAATTTTGTCAGTCGCGTCTACCCCTGCATCGGCTTGCAGCAGCAGCGACTCGATTTCAGTCACCGCGTCCTGATTGAGTGGACCTTGACCGACGATCGCTTTGAGTTGATTGATCAGCCCTCGACGCGTTTTGTCTAAGCCCTGTCTCAACCGTTTTAGCCAGGTGATTTCTTCGAGGGTGATGTCTTCAGCGCGACGACCTTGAGCCGCCAAAACCTCGGTTGACCACAGAAAGCCTTCATCTAGGGCAAAGGCTGGAGCCTCTTCGGTCTCGATCGAGAGAGTTGGAATGGCGGCAACGGGAGCTTCTTCGATCGCCGTAGCTCGAAGTCGTTCTAAACGGGCTTCTCGATCTGCCTCAGACTGCGCCCAAAATGGCATCGCTGGTTCGGGCACTTCAGCAAGAGGCGCTACTTCAGAGGAAGGTTCAAGAGATTCAGACGGTGCGATCGCCGTTTCTAAATCTGCTTTAACGGTCTCTAACGTCTCCAAAAATTGGTTGATTGACTCAACAGAAATCCCGTTGGGCATCGGCTCAAAAAGATCTTCGTCGATCGGATCAACCAAAGCGTCAGGGACTTCAGAAACGTCTGTCAAAACGACTGGCTGCTCAGAGACTGCAGCGTTAGGAGGCTCGAGCGTTTCGGATGCTTCTGTCGAGGCTTCTTGCTGCTGACGCTTTTTGATGTTCTCATAAGCCGCTTTTGCAAAGCTCAGATAGTTCTCGTCTACGGCAGGCAAATCTGCCGCAGGCGCTGGTTCAGGCTCAGGTTGAACAGGGTCTTCTGCCTTTGATTCTTCAGCCTTTTGATCGAATTTACGATTGAACCAATTGAACGTCATTGCAAGTACCTAAAGCGTCTCTCAATCAATGTAGTTGAAGTTCTCGACCAATCACGAAGGCTTTGCTTTGGCTTTGAGTTGCTCGGTGACTCGCCGCAAAACGCCGTTGATGAACTTATATCCTTCTTCGTCGCTGTAGCGTTTGGCGAGTTCAACGGCTTCATTGATGGCAAATTCGACGCGCAGACCCAGATACATGATTTCGGTGACAGCAATGCGAAGAATGTCTCGATCGACCCGTGCCAACCGATCAAGCTGCCAGCCAACGAGCGCATTGGTCAAAGCTGCATCGACGGCTTCCCGCTCTTCGTGAAAGCGAGTGATGATTTCTAGGGCATACGATCGCACGTCGGGCTGGTTAGCCAACTGAAGAAATTCAGGAATCTCAAAGGTTCTGCCGACTCGATTAATGGCGGTTTCGGTTAAGTCGATCGCTTCTCTCACCATGTCTCTGGCGCTGTCCACATCACTGGCGCGAGTTTCACTGCTCAAAAGTCGGCTGTTGCCGCGTTGCAGCTCGGCGACGGCGGTTTCTAGCGTGTCGCGGGCATCGGTTGACAACGTGCGAATCGCCGCCACAACAATGTCTTGAAGCTTTTGAGTGGTCAATCGCTCCTGTTTAGCAGGTAGCTGGCTGATGCTCAAAAGAGCCAATTCACGGGCAATTCGACGGGCTTGCATGGCGGCTTTAATTGACTAGGTTCGGTCTAGTTATCTTAGCAATTTTAGACCGACGATCGCGGAAGAATTTTGGACTTTGACGCTGGAGCCGCGATCAGGATTAAAATCTCCAGGATTCCAAAACCCAAAAACTCTTGTAGAACACATCGCAGTGATGAAGTTGTGCCCCGAAATCTGATCTAGACCATCAGACTCCGAGGACTTCCATCCCTAGTTACACCAACTAACTCAGGAGACGCTCACGATTGTACACCGTCGGCTTTGCGATGGGATCTTGAAAGGCTGGAATCAAGATCCTGCAACCATTTTTCACCCCTACAGAATGTCTGAGAGATCAGCATTTTTGTCCTCTTTGAACTAATCGAGAGGACAAAAAACATGGGAGTTAGGACTGTGATTCCTAGCTCAATTTTGTTCACGGTTGAGTTGCATTGCTCAACCGAACGACGTTATCGAGTTAGCGTGACGTTAGATTTGCAAGAGAGTTATATCTTTATATCGTCTGGTGTTATTCCAAACATTAGCAATGTGATTGAAGACTTTGTTTCACAACTGAGTGAGATTGCGTCAAATCAACTGGCATTGCTCAAATGGGATAGCACGAGTGATTTAACGACTGAGTATCAAATCGTTCGAGTGTTGTCGGGATATCAAGTTGAACGATCGTTAGTAGACCTCCTGCTTGGAGACAGCCCTCCTCACGAAGTGGGGCAAGCCCTCGCCAACCCTTCTCCCTGGGGAGAAGGGAGCCGGAATCTCTTGTTCCCTCTCCCTAGGGAGAGGGCTAGGGTGAGGGCGAAGTATTCGTGCAGGAGTTCTAGTCAAGTTCAACATTGTCCTGGGTAATGGTTCACTGATTCAAGTGGAGGAATTGCACCACAAAATCACCATTCAACTCTAGGAAGTTGGGCGTTAGGGAGTCGTCGATTACCCCTCCGGGAAACTGCAAAGTTCTCAGTCTCTCGGCTGGTGGTTCACAGTCAAGCGGCTCTCTAACCACGCAAATCGTAAAGTTAAGTTGAGCATCTTCCCATCACAGCCGACAATAGAAATAGCGATGTTTTGAATCTGTCATCCTGCTTATGTCTTTTGTTCGTTCACGCTTTTTTTCTCGGTCTGCTTGGTGGCGTAACGTCTCGGTGCTTATCTTGTCGCTGGTGATGACGATCGCAAGTTTGACCCTTGGCAATCCTGCGCTGGCTGGCTTGACCGACGATCGCTACGATGGCGAAATCTTTGCGCTTTATGCAGGCAATGGCTCGCTGGTGCCTCCAAAAATCAAGCTAAAAGACTCGTTTAACTTACACAAACCTGTTCTGCTGGTGTTTTACAACGATGACAGCAGCGATTGTAAAGCGTTTTCAGCGGTGGTGTCTCAGCTTCAGGCTTTTTACGGTCGAGCGGCTGATTTTATGCCCATCCGCGTAGACTCTTTGCCCGTTAAAGAAACGTTTGACCCGACCGAACCGGGCTATTACTACAAAGGCTATGTGCCGCAGACGGTCGTATTTGACCAGTCTGGTAAAGTCGTGTTTGACGGCAAAGGCAACGTTGCCTACGAGAACGTCGATGATGTGTTTCGCACCGTGTTTGACTTGTTGCCTCGATCGCAGTCTACGGCTCTTAAACGTCGCTCTGTCAATGAAGTCAACACCGAACTCGTTCCTCCCACTGCTCAGAAATAATTTATGACTCGAACCATCATTCAGACTAATGCGGCTCCGGCTCCGGTTGGACCTTATAATCAGGCAATCTTAGCGTCGGGTCAGATGATCTTTGTCGCGGGACAGATTGCCCTCGATCCGGCGACGGGGGCGATCGTGGGTGAAGGCGATGTCGCGGCTCAGACCGAGCGATCGCTGACCAGTCTCAAAGCCATTCTCGAAGCGGCTGGCGCAACGCTGCAAGATGTGGTGAAGACCACGGTTTTTTTGGCAGACATGAATGATTTTTCTGCCATGAATGCAGTTTACGCTCAATATTTTGATGAGGCGACGGCTCCCGCTCGTGCCTGTGTGGAAGTCTCGCGATTGCCCAAAGATGTGCGCGTCGAGATTGACTGCATTGCGGTGATTTGAGAATCAGTGAATGCTAGGCTGCGGTTCAAAACTCCCAATCGCTTCGTTGCGGGGAGTTTGTGCCCCTAAATTCCCCAAATTTGGGGGACTTTGAAGTGTGATTCTTTCAGAGTTGCGCTTCGCGCTAATCGTAGCCCAACTGTCACAACTACGGAAAGAATTGGACTACATCACCATTGAGTAATCTTTTCAAATCCGCATTTCCTCGTCGAGCAATCACAACTTGTATGGAAAAGCGGAGCTTGCGGCAAGGATTTCTGCGAGCGTTTAGGAGGGCACCAGAAAATAGATTTAACGATAACGGCTTAAATCAGCGGCGGCAGATAACCTCGAACTCAGCACCAACAATTTTCAACTGTCCGCTGCATTTGAATTGTTAGCCTGCGCGGTTGGATCAGGAGCTTGATTGTCTCGCATCACTCTAATTAAAAATCGTAACGCCTCATTGACTGCATCAGCATTGGGAAAAATCGCTGCAACATCAGGTTCTAAACGGACAGTTGCTTCACCAAAACTTCTTCTTGCAGAACCTAACCTTCTCACCCGTAGGCTCTTCAAGTCATACTCTGTACATAAATCATCTTCCATTTCTGAATTATCTCTCTTCATAAACCTCTCGCTCAATTCGTGTTACTTCTCTTGCACTGATGATACGAATCGCATCTCCTCTTTCGGTATAAGAAACGATCAATAATCGCCCTTGATTCGACTCTCCAACAATAAGATACCTCTCCTCGTCGTCAGAGTAGTCTGGATCATAGAAGTCAACATAGAGGGGATCATCAAAAATAGTTTTTGCTTCCTCAAATGAAGCTCTATGTTTCGATACATTGCGCGCTGCTTTGCTTTCATTCCATTTAAACCGCATAAAAATTACTGTATCACTGTCTGTTTAGACCGATTTTTAGCCTTATATCGGCTATCTGTAGTCTCGTTTCCGTTTCATCTGTGTCACCGGGAAACCCAATCCCCTTGTGGGTTGAGAGGGATAGGTGCGCTTGCTGATGGGGTTCAACAGCAAGGAAGCAAGCAATAATCTCTGCAAATGACAGGCTGTTTTCTGGTACAATCGAACTTGTGACAAGCCCACTCCTTTAATAAAGGCACGACCTGCAAGGCTACGCACTACAGGGGATACAGTTTCAGAAGCTTCGGCTTTTTGGGAGAGAGGGATGAGCATTAAACGGCTCCTTGCGAAAGAATTAAATACTTCGGGCTGCGGTCAATCAGCCTATTGTGCTCCGACTTCTAGATGGCTAGAGGGACTTGGAAGGGCAAGCCCCATCCCCTTGTGGGTGGGGTTGTTGACTAAAAGAGACTCATCGGTTCTGCTTACGACCTCAAACCCGAAGCGATCGTAGAGCTTTACTGCTGGATTGTTTGCTGAGACGCTCAATGAGATAGATGATTGTCCACAAACCGACGCAAATAAATGTGTGAGTAACTGTCTGCCTAAACTAGAGTATTTAAGCAGAATCTTGTCAGTTCAAAATCCCAAAATCGGTAATTAGGCAGAAAATTATCGGTCTAATATTCCGAATCGAGGTAGTTAGACGGAATGTTTCTGCCTAATGCCTAGCTTAAAGCAAGAGATCCTGCCTCAGCGCGACGAATGCGATCGGGCTAGACCTTCTGTACCCACGAGTAGAAGTTCGATCGCGCCTCTCCTGATCCTTCCGGGGCGAGTTTAATAGTTGTGGAGACAAGAGTTATGAGCAGACATTCTCGATCGAGCTTGTAGCTTCCTTGATAAAACGTGTTGCTTCCTTAGTTGAGCTTATGACTTCCTTAGTTGAGCTTATGGCTTCCTTGATTGAGCTTATGGTTTTCTTAGCTGAGCTTATGGCTTCCTTGATTGAGCTTATGGCTTCCTCAGTTGAGCTTATGGCTTCCTTAGTTGAGCTTATGACTTCCTTGATTGAGCTTATGGTTTTCTCAGTTGAGCTTGTTGACCTGTCAATATGGATCGATTCAAGTTGAAAGCAATTGACTCATCCTAAAAACAGTTTGTAAGCGTTGTTTTGGCTTTCATCCCAATAGCGATAGCCGAGCGTGTCGAGAAAGGCTTGCCAGTCTGCCATCTCGTGAGGTGGAACCTGCATTCCGACCACAATTCGACCATAATCTGCTCCGTGATTGCGATAGTGAAAAAGGCTGATATTCCAATCGGGACTCATGCAGGCGAGAAACTTGATCAGTGCCCCCGGACGCTCAGGAAACTCGAAGCGATAGAGCAATTCATTATGAGCTAATGGCGATCGTCCGCCGACCATGTGTCTAAGATGCAGTTTGGTGAGTTCGTCATCGGTTAAGTCGATCGTGCTAAATCCATTTGCCTCAAAGGTTGCTGCAATTTGGGTCGCATCTGCCCGATTTTGGATTTGAATGCCGACAAAGATATGCGCTTCTTTATCGTCAGCAATTCGATAGTTAAACTCTGTTAAACTGCGTTTGCCAATGCACTCACAAAACTTCTTTAAGCTACCATTTTGTTCAGGAATGGTCACCGCAAAAATCGCTTCTCGACGTTCGCCAAATTCGGCGCGTTCTGCGACAAATCGAAGCCGATCGAAGTTCATATTGGCACCACACGCGATCGCCACGAGCGTCTGTCCTTGAATCTGTTCGCGTTCGACATAGGCTTTTGCGCCTGCGATCGCCAACGCTCCGGCAGGTTCTAGAATCGATCGCGTGTCTTCAAACACATCTTTAATCGCGGCACAAATGTGATCGGTGTCTACTAACAGCACTTCATCGACATATTCTTGACAGAGGCGAAACGTTTCGACTCCGACTTCGCTGACAGCCACGCCATCGGCAAACAAACCGACTCGCGGCAGCTTGATGCGATGTCCGGCTTTTAACGATTGATACATCGCATCGGCATCGACAGGCTCAACGCCAATAATCTTAATTTCAGGACGCAATCGCTTCACGTAAGCGGCAATTCCAGAAATCAATCCGCCACCGCCGATCGCCACAAAAATTGCATGAATCGGCTGTTGATGCTGACGCAAAATCTCCATCGCGATCGTGCCTTGTCCCGCAATCACATCAGGATCATCAAACGGATGGATGAACGTCAATCCTTTCTCAACTTCTAGCAGTCGGGCATAAGCATAAGCATCATCGTAAGTGTCGCCATGCAAAATCACTTCGCCGCCACGGGCTTTCACCGCATCAATCTTCACTTGCGGAGTCGTCATCGGCATCACTACGATCGCAGTCGTTCCAAGTTGACGGGCACCGAGCGCAACACCTTGAGCATGATTTCCGGCAGAAGCAGCAATCACGCCCAGCGCGAGGACATCGGGCGGCAGTTGCGCCATTTTGTTATATGCGCCCCGCAGCTTAAACGAAAACACAGACTGCATATCTTCGCGCTTGAGCAGCACTTTGTTATCAAGCCGCGCCGATAGATTTGGGGCAATCTCTAGAGCCGTCTCGTGAGCGACATCGTAAACACGAGCCGTCAGAATTTTTTCAAGGTAGTTGGGAGACATGGCGCAGACGCAAGATTAGAGAATCATTGTACCTGACCACCTCTGCGGTGTGTCGCAAAATCAAGTTGTGAGCGATCGCCCCGGTGCGTCACAATGAGTTATTACGCTTGACCAAAAATAATATCTGCACTTGCCCTTTAATCAGAGCAAGGTTCTTTATGCACGATCGTCTCCCACTCAACCACTCTAAACCTCGATCGAACTGGATTCAAAAAAGCCTGACGCTGATTGGCTGGAGTCTGATTCCGGCTGCCTTGCTGACTCGCCCCGCGTTGAGTGCCGAGCGGCTCTATCTATCCTACGGCGTGCTGGAGCGATCGATCTCGGTGGCTGCTCTCGAAACCTATGCCAAAACCGGAAAATTAGATAACGATCTGAGCGTCTACGCTCAATATGCCGATGCCCAGCGATTGGCAGCTTTGCAAAAGGCATTAGTAATCAGGGCAGACGTGACCCCGATCGCGGTCTCTCAATTTCTCTACACGCCGCAAGGAGAAATCTTGCTGCGACGCTTGGGGCAGGTGATTCAGCCCGAATCGAGAGACACCGGATTTTATGCAATTCGGGCAGCGCTGATTTTGGCATCCAGCGATCCTCAAGGGTTAACTCCTCTGAATGTGTTTCGCAAATTTCCGACCCGTGGGCTGCGAATCGATTTACAGACTGCCCTGCAAATTGCTGGAGACTTAGAGCAGGTCATCACTCGCACTAATCAAGCTACGACAACCCTCACTCAACTGGCTCAGCTAGAAGCCCTTGCCACCCCAATTACTAGCCCGACTCCTCTCCCCGATCTGGCAAATCGAGGCTCGATTCGCTGGCAAAAAGAAACGATTCGGATGGTCTATCGGACTCGCAGTTTTGTCACCGCATTAGGAAGCGATCGCGTGTTCCCGGTCGATGTCTACCTGCCACAGGTCAGAACGAGTCGCCAAACGCGCAAAATTCCAGTAGTGGTAATTTCTCACGGCTTGGGTTCCGATCGCACCACGTTTCGATATTTGGCAGAACACCTCGCCTCTCACGGGTTTGCAGTCGCCGTGCCCGAACACCCCGGCAGCAATGCTCAACAGTTTCAAGCCTTAATTTCAGGCACCGTCAGCGAGGTCGCAGCACCGAGCGAGTTTGTCGATCGTCCGCTTGATATTAAATATTTGTTGGATGATCTGACGCGACGCGCCCAGTCTGACCCTCGCTACAGTCGCCTTAACTTAGAGCAAGTTGGCGTTTTAGGGCAATCCTTTGGAGGCTACACGGTCTTAGCGCTGGCAGGTGCTGCGATTAATTTTGAGCAACTGCAAAAAGACTGTGGCGTTCAAGCGTTGGATAGCACTCTCAATTTATCGGTGCTGTTGCAGTGTCGGGCAAATGCTCTACCGCGCCTCAGCTACAACTTACAAGATCCGCGGGTTAAAGCGATCATCGCGATTAACCCGGTCGATAGCGCGGTGTTAGGTCAAGCTGGATTTGAGCAAATCTCGATTCCAACCATGTTGGTGGCAGGAAGCGCAGACACCGTTGCCCCAGCGCTCCCCGAACAGATTCAGCCCTTTACCTGGTTAAAGACTCCCGATCGCTATCTCGTGCTAATGGATCGCGGCACTCATTTTTCGACGCTAGAGGAAACCAATGATTCAGTTCCGCTTCCTCCAGAAGTAGCAGGTCCTACGCCCGTGATTGCCCGTCGCTATATGAACGCCCTGAGTTTGGCATTCTTTCAAACCTACATTGCCAATCAGCCCAGCTATCGATCGTATCTCTCGGCTAGCTATGCTCAACGAATCAGCCAAGACCCGCTGCGGCTGAGTTTGGTGCGATCGCTGAGTGCAGACCAACTGAAAAAATAAAGGTGCCGGGTGAATAACGGGTTTTTGAATCTCAACAAATCGGTAGGATTTACGTCTCATGATTGCGTCGCCAAAGTGCGGCGATTGTTGAATCTCAAGCGAGTCGGGCACGCCGGAACCCTCGATCCCGCAGCGACGGGAGTGTTGCCGATCGCGCTAGGTCGGGCAACGCGGCTGCTGCAATATTTGCCGCAAGATAAGGCATATCACGCAACGATTCGGTTTGGGTTGACGACGGCGACCGATGACTTAGAGGGCAATGTGCTGTCAAGTCAGCCTGTGCCGTGGCTCACTTTAGAGGCTGTAACGGCGAAACTCCCTTTATTTGAGGGCAAGATTCAGCAGGTGCCGCCTAACTATAGTGCCATTCAGGTGCAGGGAAAACGGCTGTATGATTTAGCGCGATCGGGTGAATCTATCGAGGTTCCCTCGCGGTCTGTAGAAATCTATTCATTAGAGGTTTTAGATTGGCGATCAAGCGAGTTTCCAGAATTAGAGTTGGCGATCGACTGCGGCTCCGGGACTTATATTCGCTCGATCGCTCGTGATTTGGGAGCGATGTTGGCGACGGGAGGCACGTTAGCCAAGCTGATTCGCACCGATAGCAGTGGATTTACGATCGGGGATAGCCTGACGCTCGATGAATTTGCTCTGCAACTGCAAGACGATCTCTTTTTGCCGATCGCGCCTGATGTCGCGTTATCTCACTTGCCGATCATCACCCTGCCCGAAGAACCCGCAAAACGCTGGCGATGGGGGCAAAAAGTAGTAGCGAATGACACGCTAGCAGATGGTACGATCGTCCGAATTTATCACGAAGACGGTCGCTTTCTGGGTATCGCTCAAGTGCTTAAAGCCGACACAAACAGACTTCTGGTTCCTCAAATGGTGTTTGAGCCAATTTCTTAAAGGATTCATCTAAGTATTGCTCTCAGTACAACTTCGGTATATACGGAGTAATCTTTGTTATATAAAGTTTTGATAAATACATAGATCTTCATAGTCTAAAAGGAACCCTTAGCCAAGAACTCAGATTCTTGTAGAGGCAACCTTGTGGCATACGACACTTTGGAGACAGCTAAAGACGTTAGCCTGTCTTCTAGCGCGCAGACGTTTACAAACTCAATTAGCCGCGTTGATTCAACCGACTATTACCGATTTCAGTTCAAGAGTTATAGCAGTCTCAGTGCAGTTCTCAATCACTTAAATGGAGATGTCAACCTTGAGCTAATTCAAGACCGCGATCGTAACGGAGTGGTTAGCAGCAGCGAAGTCCTTTCTGCCTCCAATAATAGCGGCGCGATCGATGAACTCATCAACACAACTCTTGCTCCTGGAACTTACTATCTCCGGGTTTCTACAAGTCAAGACAGCGATCGCTACAGCCTTGATTTGTCTGCTACGAGTGATCTCAAAACCGATTTAGTTTGGCGAAATTATGCCACTGGCGAAAACGCATCTTGGCAGATGAAAGATAACGCCATCGCCTCGGCTGTTTTTCTCACCAAAGTAACTGATCCAAATTGGAAGCTAGAGACTACCGCAGACTTCAATCACGATGGACAGCCTGATCTTTTTTGGCGAAATTACACTACTGGCGAAAACGCGGTTTGGCAGATGAAGGGCAACGCCATTGATTCAGTAGTCTATTTCACCAAAGTAACTGACCCGAACTGGAAACTAGCAGGGGTTGCAGACTTCAATAATGACGGACAGGCTGATTTAATTTGGCGAAATTATGCCACTGGCGAGAATGCAGTTTGGCAGATGAACGGCAACGCCATCCAGTCGGCAGTCTATCTCACTAAAGTGCCTGACCTGAACTGGAAACTAGCAGGGGTTGCAGACTTCAATAATGACGGACAGGCTGATTTAATTTGGCGAAATTATGCCACTGGCGAGAATGCAGTCTGGCAAATGAAAGGTAACGCGATCGATTCGGCAGTCTGGCTTCTCAAAATCCCCGATCCCAATTGGCAACTCGTCTCAATTTCCAAGCAATTTGATCAATCTCTCACCAATGACGCGGTTGGAAACACGATCGCCAACGCTACTGCGATCACTAATCCCGTGGTGAACTATGGCGCAGCGTCTGGCAGCCCCTCGATCGATGCTCTTTGGAACGCAAACCACGCCTACTGGAATACGAGTGCGAATGGAGGAGTGATTCCCTATAGTTTCTACACAAATGGGTCAGGTGCTTACACGGGGAATGAGACCGTCTCAGAAGTCAGCAGCCTGATCAAGAATAATGTGCGATCGATTTTGTCTTCGATCGAGTCTTACATCAACGTCCGGTTTGTCGAAGTAGCAGATACCGCTACGAGTTGTGGGGTCATTCGCTATCTATACTCTGATGGCAGGTCAAGTGCAAACAGTGCTGCCTACAGTTTTTATGCCTATGGCTACTACCCAGGCGATGGCATTGGCAGTGATGTTCACCTCAACCCCAACCAAGCCGCAAGTTTTGAAGAGGGAGCCGGAAGCTACGGCTATACGGCACTTCTGCACGAAACGCTGCACACGCTAGGCTTAAAACACTCCGGAAATTACAACGTGGGAGGAGGCACGACAGAGGGACCTTATCTATCACCTGGCGACGATAATCTCACAAACACCGTGATGACCTATAACAATGGGACGAGTGACACAAAATACACCGGAAGTAAATCAGTCACGCTTATGCCTTACGACATTCGAGCACTACAATATCTCTATGGCGCTAGAGATAACAATGCGAATTCTACGACTTACACGTTTAAAACTGTCTATGGCTATGCTGTAGGGAATCAGTTTTTTGGCAGCACAACCACTGAGTTGAAACAAAGCATTTGGGACGCTGGTGGAGTAGATACCTTAGACTTTTCTGGGTTGTCGACTGCGTCAAACTATCGATTTGATCTTAACCCAGGCGGCATTTTAACCACTCAATCGTCTTATAACGGGTCAACTTATTATGACTATAGCCAAGATAGTCAGCCGACAGACGGAATTCCACAGGGTCCGCAATATGCCACCTCTAACTTTGGCACCACGATCGCTTACGGCACCGTGATTGAGAATCTGATCAATTCACCCGGAAATGATGACATCATCGCCAACGCTGCCAGCAATATCTTTAAGGGCTATACATTTGGCACGTTCACAGGGAACGACGTGATTGAGTCTGGCAGTGCTGCCGATGTGGTAGAGCTTGCAGGATATACCTTGTCAAATTTGACCACCGCCGTGAGTGGCAGCAATTTAACGATCGGGCTAGGTTCCTCTGGCTCTATCCAACTGCAAAACTACTATGGTGCAAATGGCTCCCTGAAGTTTTTAGTGGGTGGTGCTTACTACACTTACAGTTCGGGCGGTTGGCAAGCGGCGGCTCCGGTGGCGATCGCGCCTCCTAATGCCTCAGATGCGATCGTTACAGGCGGACTCACCTCAACCGTTGCCTCGACTTCTAGAATGTAGCCGCTTTCACAGGCTCCAGCCGCTTGTATGTGTCCTTTGTGCTCTGGCAAGACTGCCTTCAATCAACTGGGGAAATTGAGTTTAGCCTTAACTGAGATCTTGCACCTGAACTAAAACTCTCTCGTTTCTGGCATTCACCCGCCCGTGATTGAAAATCACGGTCTAACGGTGCAAAGTCCACTCAAGGGACTGAGAGAGGGTTTATTGGGCATCGCCTGCTTGAAAGCATCTTTGGCTACGCTCGGCTGGAACCAACCATTTGTAGGATTCCTTCGCTTCAATCGGCAGTTTTTGGCAACGTCTTTCCTGTTTATCCCCATGCCTGATGGCTCTAGTCCACAGTTGCACATGGCTCAGCCCAGTGGAAACCCATCTTGAGCATCCAAAACGAGCGTGGGATGAATGAAAAATCCTAAATCTCGATTATTTCCGACGACCCCGACTCCTTCCTCTTTCAACCGACCCCGATGCGCATCCAAGTTGATTCCACTCGTGTCGCTAATGGCTAGGACAGGTCTCCCCGATCCTTGTTCTTGGCAATGGTCTGCCAAACTTCTCACTAATTCCGGTACGCTCACCTGCTCATTCTCCAAGTAGCGGTAGTAAGCTATTTGCTCTGACCGATTACGGCTAATTTGCTGGATGACGATGGTCTGATGGTTTTGCATAGACTCATATAATGCTGCCCCTTTTTTACCAGTCTAGGATCTCCAAAGGCTTTTCTCCCGACTTGTTTTGCGTGAATCAAGATGGGATTGCTTATTTTTTCATGTTGTCGTTTAGTCACAAACCCGGTCTAGCTGGACTTGTGTGTACACGGTAGCCCCAAGGAGAGGGAACAAGAGGTTCTAGCTCCCTTCTCCCCAGGGAGAGCAGGGCTGATTAGTTGTCACCAGATAAAATTCACAAGCTTGAGTCTTCGTTCAGCATCAGAATGATGCCTTAACGCAAGATAAAGGGTACAGATTTTCTTTCTCGACCTTAAATTAGCCCTGCCAGGGAGAGGGCGAAGGATTCGTGCAGGAGGTCTAATCAAACGATCGCCTTTCTGCTATTTTGCTTAACTTCTCCCAAGTTTAGTTAAGATCATAGTTTAGTGTAATATTGGCTACTTCTTCTGGGCAATCGCCAGTTGTAGGGTGCCCAATGCGAATAAAATTAGCCAATTTGTAGGGAACAGCAAACAGCCTATGTCTGGTAAGAACGATCGCACAGGAATGACCCTGGAAAACCTCAAGCAAGCCCTGAAAGACAACCTCTACTACATTCAGGGCAGAGATGAGCAGTTTGCTACGCTCAATGACTACTACATGGCGTTGGCTTACAGCGTGCGCGATCGCCTGACCGATCGCCGCATTAAAACCGCACAAACTTATTTTAAGAAAGATACCAAAATTGTCTATTATCTCTCTGCCGAGTTTCTAGTTGGGCGACTTTCATCTCACAACTTAATTAACCTGGGCATTTACGATCAGATGAAAGAAGCCGCCAAAGAGATGGGGCTAAACTTGGACGACCTGCTAGAGCGGGAGGAAGAACCTGGCTTAGGCAATGGTGGACTCGGACGACTCGCCGCCTGTTTCCTCGACTCGCTGGCGACCCTGGAAATCCCCGCGATGGGATATGGAATTCGCTACCAATTTGGCATTTTTGACCAACTGATTGTCGATGGCTGGCAGCGCGAGCGTCCCGATAACTGGCTACGCTATGGCAACCCCTGGGAGATCGCCCGCAACGATTACACCGTCGAGATCAAGCTGGGCGGTCATACTGAGGCAGTCACCGACGCTCAGGGCGGCTACCGAGTCCAGTGGGTTCCGCAAGCGACGGTCTATGGTGTGCCCTACGACACGCCTATACCGGGATATCGTAACAACACCGTCAATACCCTGCGCCTCTGGAGTGCCAAAGCCAGTGAAGACTTTAACTTCCAGGTGTTTGACGCGGGCGAATATACGCAAGCAGTTTCCGAAAAAACCTTCTCAGAAAACATCTCGAAAGTTCTCTATCCCAACGACAATACGCCTCAAGGAAAAGAACTGCGGCTTCAGCAGCAATATTTCTTTGTGTCCTGTTCGCTGCAAGACATTATTCGATCTTATCTCCGCAACCACGATAATTTCGATGTGTTCCCAGAAAAAGTGGCGATTCAGTTAAATGACACCCACCCCTCGATCGGGGTTGCTGAACTGATGCGACTGCTGATCGACGAACACGCTCTCACTTGGGATAAAGCGTGGGACATCACCCGCCATACGTTTGCCTACACCAATCACACGCTGCTGATCGAGGCGTTAGAGCGCTGGTCAGTCGGCTTGTTTGGACGGCTGCTGCCCCGACATCTAGAGATTATTTACGAAATTAACTTCCGCTTTTTAGATGAGATTCGGCAGAAGTTTCCGGGCGATCGGGCACGACTTGAGCGGATGTCGCTGATTCAGGAAGGCGATGACAAGCACATTCGCATGGCGCATCTGGCATTTGTGGGCAGTCACACCACAAACGGCGTGGCGGCACTGCACACCGAGTTGCTTAAGCATGACGTGATGCGCGACTTCTTTGAGATGTATCCAGAGAAGTTTCAAAACAAGACAAATGGCGTAACTCCGCGTCGCTGGCTGTTGATGAGCAATCCCAAACTCTCGGCTCTGATTACGAGCAAGATTGGCGATCGCTGGGTCAAAGATCTATCAGAACTGAGAAAGCTAGAAGCCTTTGTAGATGACGTTGAATTCCAAAAAACATGGCGTGAGATCAAGCAACACAACAAGCGCGTTCTTGCAGATTATATCCAAAGCAACAACGATCTCGAAATCGATCCCGATTCACTGTTTGATGTGCAGGTTAAACGCATCCACGAATATAAGCGGCAATTGCTGAACGCACTGCACGTTATCGCTCTCTATAATCGGATCAAACAGCACGGCGCTAACTCTACTGATGTTCCCAGAACCTTTATCTTTGGCGGCAAAGCGGCTCCTGGCTACTTTATGGCAAAGCTGGTGATCAAGCTGATCAACTCGATCGCAGAAGTCGTCAACAATGATCCCGATGTTAAAGGGTTGCTGAAGGTCGCATTTTTGGGCAACTTCTCGGTCTCGCTGGGGCAGATTACCTATCCGGCTGCTGACCTATCTGAGCAGATTTCAACGGCTGGCAAAGAAGCCTCTGGCACCGGAAACATGAAATTTGCTCTGAGTGGGGCACTGACGATCGGAACCCTAGACGGTGCCAACGTCGAGATTCGTGAAGAAGTAGGCGAAGAAAACTTCTTCCTGTTTGGGTTAGATGCTCAAGAAGTGATGGCGATGAAGACTCAGGGCTATGATCCTTTGGCGTACTACCGCAACAATCCCGAACTCAAAACCGTGATCGATCAGATTGCGTCTGGGTTCTTCTCGCCCAAAGAACCGGGTTTGTTTAAGTCGATCGTAGACTCACTCTTATATAAAGATGAGTATATGCTGCTGGCAGACTACCAGTTTTATGCCGATTGTCAAGAGAAGGTGAGTCTGGCATATCAAGATCAAACTCACTGGACGCGGATGTCGATTTTGAATGTGGCGCGGATGGGCAAGTTCTCGTCCGACTACACGATCAGCGAGTATTGCAAGAGCATCTGGCACGTCCAGCCCGTGCCTGTTTCTCTTGATGAATGTGAGCTACCAACGGTGGAGCTAAAGCCGAGTTTGGTTGACTAGGCAGCGTTTAGGACGCTAAATGAGTGCCCGTTTTGTAAGGAGATATCCTTGTGGAACGGGCACTTTTTTGAGGGATTGCTGCGACGTTTCTGGGGATCATACTGATTCGGTTTTTGGATGCGATCGCTCGATCGGTCATGGCAAAAGCGGCGAGACGTTTCACCGAAACGTCTCTACAGCATCGGGTGAATCCATCATCATCTACAACCGTCGAATGATGGGTGACGGCTTGACCTAACTCGCTCTACAATTCCAGTTCACTCAGTTTGCTGCTATGAAATTTTACGTTCGTTTGGCTTTAGGACTGTCTCTTCTTCCGGCAGTGGTTGCCCGTATGCCCCACGCTGAGGCGCGATCGGTCGATCAAGATGTTGCCTGCGATGTGCTGGTGGTCGGGGGTGGATTGGCGGGCGTGGCGACTGCTTATGAGGCTCTAAAATCGGGTCATACGGTCTGCCTGACCGAGATTACTGATTGGCTAGGCGGACAGGTTTCGTCTCAGGGCACGTCGGCGCTCGATGAGAAAAAAACGCAGCGATCGCAGCTCTATTTTCCGCAGGGCTATACCGAGTTTCGACAGCGACTCGTCGATCGCTACAAAGATCAAAAATCGCCGGGAAATTGTTGGGTGAGTCTGGTCTGTTTTTTACCCAGAGACGGGCACGAAACTTTGCAAACGATGTTGCGCGAAGCCGAAAAGCAGGGACACGGCAAACTGCGATTTTTCCCCAACACGGTGGTGAAAGATTTGCAAGTGGGCACCTTGGGCACAGGGCAACAGATTCAATCTGTTCGCAGTATTCAGCATCGTTCTGCATCGGGTGCGCCGCCTCTAAATAGTGAGCCGTTGTCTCAAACGATTGCAGACACCTACAGCGAAGACGATTCGGCTCGATTCAAAAAGGCGATCGTGCGCTTTGTGCCGCCGCCCTCTGGAAAGTGGTACGTCGTCGAAGCCACCGAGACCGGAGAGCTATTAGCTTTAGCCGATCTGCCCTATCGTCTCGGCGTAGATGGACGGTCTTATACTAATCCGTCTTCGTCTAGTGCTAGTGGCGATCCTTACTGCGCGCAAGCGTTTACTTATACCTTCGCAATGGAGGCAACGGCAACGCCTCAAGCCGCTGAACCGCCTACGTTTTATCCACAATATGCTAAGTCCTACAGTTTTAACTCTGATCAGTATGCCAAGGCTCCAGAATTAGTCTTTACCTATCGACGAATTTTGAGCACTCAATCTAGCGCGGGGTCGAAAACGATCGCGCCTGGTGATATCTCAATGCAGAATTGGAACTGGGGCAATGATTATGCTCCCGGCACGTCGGCAGATAACTATCTCTACACGCGGCAGCAGCTTGCCTCAACGGGGCAGCTTACGCCCGGAGGGTGGCAAGGAGGGCTGCGAGTCAGCAGTCTGCAAGGCGGCGAAGAACAAGCGTTGGGCTATTTCTACTGGTTTGTGGCTGGCACGAGCGATGCAAAACTGGCGACTAAGAAACCGTTTCCCAATGTACGATTTCTCAAAGGATTTGATTCACCAATGGGCACGGCTCATGGGCTGTCAAAATATCCCTATATTCGCGAGTCAAGGCGGCTGATCGGACGATATGCTTACGGCTACCCAAATGGATTTGCGATCGACGAAATCTCAGCCTCTCGAAAAGACTTTCGCGATACTCCTTACTATCAAAATCTCCCTGAAGACACCTACCGAAATTTAGCCACAGCGCTGGCGGGGTTACGCACGATCGACGTGATTCGCGGCAAGATTTCTCCACAAGAATTGCAGTGGCGATCGCGGGCGCACATCTACCCTGACAGTGTGGGCATCGGTCACTATAATCTCGATTTTCACCCCTGCATGGTTGAGTCGCCGTCCGAAAAACCAGGCAATCAAGAACGCCCCGGAGAGCGACAGGGAGCCGATGAAACCTACCCGTTTCAGATTCCGTTACGGGCAATGATTCCGCCGAAAATCGATAACTTATTGGTGACGGGCAAAAGCATTGCAGTGGATCATATTAGCGCCTCGGCATATCGAGTTCACTCGATCGAGTGGTCAGCCGGAGCCGCTGCCGGAACCACTGCATCGTTTGCGCTAGAAACGGGAACGATGCCGTATCAGTTAATCGAAAATCTGCCCAGAGCGAATGCTGATTTGGAGCGGTTGCAAAAACGCTTAAATGCGAATGGCAATCCGACGGCGTTTCCAAACACGTCGATTTTGAATCTTGATTGGAAGGATTGGAGGTAATGGGAGATTGTGGGTTGTTGCAAAAACGGTGAGACGTTCCACCAGAACGTCTCTACGGCATTGGGTGAATCTGCTATCGCTGCATTCATTGATCTAGGAATCTGGCTTGCAGTCCACAAAACTGAGGGCTTCCGAGTCGAGGAATCTGGCGCTAGCTCCGCTCCACGAAGTGTTTGCCATCTCCAAAACAGCCTCTACGGGATATTCAATCTCAGCATCATGGTCTAGATACGCGTTCCGAACGCGTTCCGATAACGCTTTCAGAATGGTTTGTGCTGTCGCGGGATCTAAGTGTTGGATCGGCTGCGACTACTGCACAGTTAATCCCTCAGCGTTGTCGCGGTCTGCCGGAAGACGATCGCCCAGGAGTGACGGTTGCTTTAGGCTGCTGCGATCGCGGCGATCGACGCTGAATCGGCTCAGGTTTGGCGTTGGGATCAGGCTCAAAACCAGCGATCTCTTCTTGAGGCAGCGATCGCTTCATTTGCTTTTCGATGTCTGCGAGCAGCTTGTATTCGTCGACACACACTAGAGATAGCGCGGCTCCGGCGGTTCCGGCTCGACCTGTGCGCCCAATGCGGTGCACATAGTCTTCGGGCACGTCGGGGAGGTCAAAGTTGACGACCTGCGGCAGTTCACTGATATCAATGCCACGGGCAGCAATATCGGTTGCGACTAGCACCTGCACTTTGCCGTCCTTAAATTTTGCCAGGGTTTGAGTTCGCACCATTTGGCTTTTGTTGCCGTGAATCGCCAGGGCTGTGATGCCTCCCTGGGTGAGTTGTTTGCACAAGCGATCTGCACCGTGCTTCGTGCGCGTAAATACCAACACCTGAAACCAATTGTGTTGTTTGATCAGGTGAGTTAATAGTTCGGACTTACGATCGCGGGCAACTCGATAGACTTTTTGGTCGATTAGCTCGGTGGTCGCTTTGGGCGGTGCCACCTCGATCAGCACGGGGTTGTTGAGAATCGTTTGAGCCAGTGACTTGATCTCATTGGAGAAAGTCGCGGAGAACAGCAGATTTTGTCGTCGCTGGGGCAGCTTGGTAATAATGCGGCGAATGTCGCGAATGAAACCCATATCGAGCATTCGATCGGCTTCATCTAGCACGAGGATCTCGATGTGTGACAAATCGACGGTGCGCTGCTGCAAGTGGTCAAGCAGCCGTCCGGGGGTGGCGACGAGAATATCGACTCGGCTTTTGAGTCGGCGAATTTGGGGGTTGATGTTGACTCCGCCAAAGATCGCCATTGAGGTGAGATTGAGGTGTTTGCCATACTCGCGCACGCTTTCTTCGACCTGGGCGGCGAGTTCGCGGGTAGGGGTAAGGATCAGCGATCGGATCGGGGGATGGCTGGGCAAGTCTGAAATGCGTTTTTCAGAGAGCCGTTGCAGAAGAGGAAGTGTAAAGCCTGCTGTTTTGCCTGTGCCTGTTTGAGCACCTGCTAATAAGTCGCTGCCGCGCAGAATGGCGGGGATTGCCTGCATCTGAATCGGAGTCGGCTCAGTATAGCCGCGTGCAGTGACCGCACGAACGATTTCGTCAGACAGACCAAGGGTGGAAAAAGACATGAGACTCCAGAGATAACATCGGTCTGTTGCCGTGAGCGGCACCAGTCTTGGCAGACAGATATGGGTTGAAGGGTTGACGCGATGTTCGGTTCTGAAGACTGGAAGCGAATGCCGACTTAACTATTCTATAGCAATTGTGGGTCGGAGGGAGTGCGCCAAAGTTGGGGATGACTGCGATCGAGGAGTTGAGTCACTTGACGTTCTATCAACAGGTTGAAAGTAGGTCAGCGAACCGCCCGATCGAAGGTGCTATAAAACTCACTCATTCTCTGTGCCGATACTAAAGTAAAAGGTCAGATTTTTAATGAGGTTGGGCATGACATCGCAATCTGGAATTCGAGGTAATCACAGCCGAGGAACGGTCGGAGACTTTTTGCAAGCCAAGATTCGGTCGGGTTCTAAACTCTCGATCGTGTCGCTTATTCCACGATCTATGCATTTGAGGCGCTGAAAGATCAACTGACGACGATCGACGAACTGCAATTTTTGTTTGGTGAACCGCGTTTTGTGCGATCGCTTGATCCCCAACGAGTCGATAAGAAGTCGTTCAAAATCGAAGATGAAGGATTGTCGTTGAGCAATCGGCTTCAGCAAAAGCGGGTGGCGCGAGAGTGTGCGGATTTGAGTCGTGATTCGGGACGAGTTGGCGATATTAATCTGGAGACGTTTAACTGGGGTGCTTATGATTTGGTGGTGATTGATGAGTCGCATAATTTTCGCAACAACACTAAAGGGCGACGCGACGAAGACGGGAATGTGATTCGGCAGAGTCGCTACGATCGCTTGATGCAGGAGATCATTCAGGGTGGCGTGAGAACGAAGGTTTTGCTGTTGTCGGCAACTCCGGTGAACAACGATTTGAAGGATCTGCGAAATCAGCTTTATTTGTTGACGGAGGGGCAAGATGGGACGTTTCAGGGGTCGATCGGGATTCGGAGTTTGCAAGAGACGCTCAAAGTCGCGCAACGGACGTTTACGAATTGGGCAAAAGTTTCGGGAGAGCGCAAAACGAGTGAGCTGTTGGCGAAACTGAGTTCTTCGTTTTTCAAGCTGCTGGATGAATTAACGATCGCTCGATCGCGCAAACATATTCAGACCTATTACAAAGATACGATCGAGCAGTTGGGGGGATTTCCTGAACGGCAAAAGTCAATCTCTGTCTATGTCGAAGAGATTGATTTGAGAGGGAGATTTCTGTCGTTTGACAAAATTAATGACGAAATTTCTGACTATCAGCTATCGCTGTTTAATCTGTTTAAGTATGTTTTAGGACCTCATCGAGAACGCTATGAAGATCAGTCTTTGTTTAGGCAGAGCGATCGTGAATTTTATCTGATTGCGATGATGAGAGTAAACTTTCTCAAGCGATTAGAAAGCTCAGTGAAATCATTTGCAATCACAATGGAGAACACGATCGCTAAATTTGAGATACCTCCTAAGAAACACACTCCGGAGCAGTGGATTTAGGAACAAGGTCAAACCCCAGAGTTAGCGCCTTTTTCTTCAGGTTTTTAACGATCCGTTCTTGA